>CASBQR010000022.1 GCA_949127865.1 Synechococcales cyanobacterium PMM_0082 | reverse complement strand
CTTTATTTTACTGTATTTTGTCTCCCTTGCTTTCCTTCTTTTTTTCGCTTGCCCCTACTTATTGAGCCGATACGATATAGAATTAACCGAAAAACTTAGGAATTTAGTTGGTAAGCACCTAATTAGTTCTACCTCAACCACAGTTTCTACTAAAGATGCTATTAATATCTATGAAATTCGTTCTCAACTACCATCAGCAAAAAATGGATTAGTTAAAGGTTATAAAAATCTCTTACAGCAACTTCAATTCTTTGATCGTGTATCTATTGATCATGAATCTGTAATGATTCATAATGTTACGTCTTTAGGTGGGGTGAGATCAATTATCTTCACCAATTCTAAAATAGATAAAGCCTTGGGAGAATTGGTATTTACAAGTGCGGATGATAAAAATTGAACCCTTGACACCTGCCGACACACTAGTGAGAACGAAGTAGCGTTGCGGAAATTGAAAAGTATTAAAAAACCCCTAAACTTTTTAAAGAAAAGGGGAATTTGTAAAGATAAAAGTGAATTTAGGAAACTTTAAGAAGTTCCACATCAAAAATTAACGTAGCATTGGGGGGAATGACTCCACCAGCCCCCCTAGAACCATAGCCGAGTTCAGATGGAATAGTTAAAATTCGGCGACCACCAACTTTCATGGTTGATAGTCCTTCGTCCCATCCTTTAATTACTTGACCAACACCAAGATCAAAGTCAAAAGGGCGGTTGCGATCGCGCGAGCTATCAAATTTAGTACCATCTTCTAAGGTACCGATGTAATGAACTGTAACTTTATTACCCTGTTTAGGTGCTGCCCCAGTACCAATGGTAATTTCTTGGTATTTCAGACCAGAGGCAGTAGTTATGATTTCGGAATTAGGCTTGTTAGCTATGGTTTCAGGATTAGTTGGAGTCATGGAAATTTGCACAGGTTGGGTAGGGGAGGCGATCGCGGCAGGCGTGGAATTGGTAGTAAATTGAGCTATTACCAAAACCAAAACAGCCACAGCAGTAATGCCAAAGCTGATTAGGATTTCTTTCATAAGGCTTTTGTAAGATTTAGCTAAAATTCATCATCTTCTGAAATACTATCTTAATCCGCTACTGCTTGTAACCTCTTCTAAGCAGTTTCCTAATGGAAAATTCATTTTTTCGCGCTGAATCAAATAGAGCTTTGCTACTTGACGGGCTAAATTACGAATGCGAGCAATATATCGAACTCGCTCAGTTACAGAAACTACTCCTCTGGCATCTAATAAATTAAAAGTATGAGAACACTTCAAAACATAGTCAAAAGCTGGTAGAACCAACTCCATATTGATCAAGTTACTAGATTCTTGTTCATAGCTATTGAACAAAGCTAAAAGCGGATCGGAGTCATTATTTTTTTTGCCAAAGTTATAAAAACTATGTTCGACTTCACCTTGATGATGAACTTGCCCATAGTTAACCTTGCCCATAGTTGGATGATCTTGCCAAGTAATATCAAATACTGAATTTACTCCCTGCAAATACATTACTAGTCTTTCCAATCCATAGGTGATCTCTACGGATACAGGGCGACAATCCAAACCACCAACTTGCTGAAAATAGGTAAATTGCGTAACCTCCATGCCATCTAGCCATACTTCCCAACCAACACCCCAAGCCCCTAAGGTTGGAGATTCCCAGTCATCTTCCACAAAGCGCACATCATGTTCTACAGGATCGACCCCAATAAACTTAAGGCTATCTAAATACTGCTGGAGAATATCATCGGGTGATGGCTTAATCAAAACCTGAAATTGATAATAATGTTGAAGCCGATTAGGGTTTTCGCCATATCTGCCATCAGTGGGACGACGACATGGTTCCACATAGGCAACTCGCCAAGGCTCTGGACCGATCGCCCGCAAAAAAGTATGAGGACTCATGGTACCTGCCCCTTTCTCGATATCGTAGGGCTGGGCAATTAAACAGCCGCGATCGCCCCAAAAAGATTGCAATGCTAAAATTACTGACTGAAAGTCCACCGCAGAATCCACTATAAGTTTATGTTTGAAGCCTTAATTTTTAAGCTTTCTAGTTATACCAAATTTAGGATGAGATTATTTTGCGGATTTCAAATAGTTAATTCTCGTTTAAGACTTGCTCATTTAGATCATAAAAATTAAAAAAATGTAGCGATGTTTATTAATTAGCGTAAAACCTGATTTTTTATTACATAATTGATTGAGAGATGATAATCAAACTCAGACTTTTGTTGAAGTCGTAGCCTTATAATTTTTGAACTAGTATTGATTACTTAAACTCTAGCCACCCCCCTCAATTTAGTCCACACCCTAATTTAATCAACATCAATGGAATTCTCGATCGCCCAACTTCTTGAAAATTTTTCAGACCAAAAACTTGTCGCTCCCAAAGCCGTAGAAAAAAAGCTTGGTATCAGTGAAAATGAATCTAGTATCCGTAAGCTGCAAGTAGCCTTAGATGCCCTTGAAAAAGTCGGGATTCTCGAAAAAGATAAAGGTCGGTATCGGCGAGTTAGTGAAGATGGGTTAGTAGAGGGTAAATTACGTTGCTCTAGTAAGGGCTTTTGCTTTGCGATCCAAGACACTGAAGGTGCTGAAGATATTTATATTCGAGAAAGTCGGCTCAGTAATGCTTGGAATGGCGATCGCGTGCTCGTCAAAATTACTAAAGATGGAGTCCGCCGTCGCAGTCCCGAGGGTGAAGTCCGCCTAATTACCGAGCGCACTAACCCCACTCTTTTGGCTAAGGTCAAAACCACTGACTCAGGATTTAGAGCTATCCCCCTTGACGATCGCCTCTTATTTGAAATTGAACTTACGCCCGATCAAAATGTTCCAGATTTAAGCGAAGCGATCGATAAACTAATCCATCTGGAAATGGTGCGCTATCCCCTTGGCAACCATTTACCCTTAGGCAAAATTGCCCAAATCTTAGGAAGTAATGCTGAATCTACGGCGGATGTCGATTTAGTTTGTTGTAAATACAACTTACCTAGAAAGTTTAGTGATGCGGTATTGACTGAAGCCCAAAATTTACCCAATTCCCTTGCCAATTCTACGGAAAATCGTTTAGATCTGCGTTCCATCCTAGCCCTAGAAATTAGCGGGGCAGCACCTATTTCCATTAGCACCGATGATCAAGGTTGGCATCTCAGCATCCATATCCCTGATATTTGTAGTTATGTCGAGATTGGCTCAAATATTGATGATGCTGCCCGTCAACGTTTGCGCTCTGTAAGTTTAGGCGATACTCTCATCCCCATGTTACCTGAGATTGCCCTATTGCAGCAGCCAGAACGCTTGGCAATGACTGTGGATATGCAGCTTGGACATGATGGAAATTTAATCTCTTTCTCGATTCAGCCTTCGTTTATTTGTGTCAAGACCGCAATAAGCTATCAAGAGGCTCAAACAATCCTAAGTGGGGAAAGGCAGGAAGATCTAAACCCTGATATTAAAACTTTGATCGACAATATTCAAACTGTAAGTCAATGTATCCAAAATCAGAGATTAAATGCCTTTAGGTTGATTCTGCCCCAAGCTCAAACCCAAGAACCAGATGAGGGGAATCGAGGCATATCTGTAATCCCCGAATCGATTCCTGTGTATGGCATGGTAGCAGAGATTATGATCTTGGTTAATCAGGCGATCGCTTCCCATTTAGCTGCGCTTTCTTTACCAGGCATATTCTGTTCCCACCCCGCTCCTGATGCTGGAAAAATTGGCGATTGGCTCAAACTTTTGGAATGTATGGGCATGACAATTCCTACAGCCAGCGCCGATCAGCTCCAACCCCAAGACTATCAAGAGCTTTTAGCAGCGATCGCCCAACTCCCTGAAGTTAATAGCCAAGAAATTATCAAATACATCTTGCTATCTCTGATGCGGATTGAAGAATACACAGTCAGCCCTAGTTCTCACTTTGGGCTATCGTTAACCGATCAACCCTATATTCACGCTGTTGCTCCTCAGCATCGCTATGGAGATTTACTGGTGCAGAGGCTTTTACATCTTTTGTTCTCCGAAGGACGCGATCGCCGCAGTAGCAGAATTAAAGAAGGCGTTGACTTGCATAGTTCTAGCTGTCATGGTCAGGTTAATTGGAGTGTATTACCACCCGATCGCGAACGTCAACTGCGGTCTGAAATTGAACTAGTTTTACCAAAATTAAATCAACAGGAAGCCCTATTTTTTAAAGCTCAGTCCGATTTAGAAAGTCTGCGTAAGGCTGAATATATGCAAGCCAGAACGGGTGAAAATTTCTTTGGAATTGTGACAGGGGTTCAGTCCTATGGCTTTTTTGTCGAAATTGAGTCCCTACTCGTTGAAGGGCTAGTTCATGTCAGTTCCCTCAAAGATGATTGGTATGAATTTCCCCAAACTAATACTAGAACCAGAGGAAGGGGAGCAACGGTACTAGTTGGACGGCGCAGTGGTAGGCAATATAGTCTGGGCGATCGCGTAGAAGTCCAAGTCAAAAGCGTTGATTACTATCGTCAGCAAATTGATCTCTTAGCGGTTAGAAGTACCGTAGGCAATATAAATATTGAATTTGACGATGATCAGGAAAATCAGTCCATGGAACCTGTAGACACCTTTTCTGACTTTGATGATCTAGACTCGGATATTTAATATGCGTTTCTCATATTCACTTGTGCATTTGCTCAATCGCTTTCAACCGCCTGTGGCAGTGGTGATGTTGGTAGTGGCAATTGTTGTGGGTATAACTACGGGTATTGGGGTCTGTCTATTTCGATTTTTAATTAGCTTTGCTCAAAATCTGTACTGGCATGAACTGGCATTAAAACTCAATGCTATTAATCCTTGGGCGATCGCCATAATTCCACTGCTTGGGGGAATAGTTGTTAGTTTTTTAAAGATTTATCTGCAACCAACCGAAGCAGGATTTGGGAGTTTAGCCAAGGCTGTAGCAAAAGATGGAGGTAGATTACCCTATGCTAAAATCCCCCTTAAAACCGTAGCAGCAGCTATGTCTTTAGGGGCAGGAGCCTCCTTGGGGCCAGAGGGACCTAGTGTGGAACTAGGTAGTAATATCGGTTCACTATTAGGGCAAATATTAAAATTTTCTAGCGAACGGATTCGGCTTCTAGTAAGTGCAGGGGCGGCAGCAGGACTATCCGCAGGATTTAATGCCCCGATCGCTGGCGTATTTTTTGCCCTAGAAGTGGTGTTGGGCGGCTCCTTGGGAACAGAACGTTCTAGTCTGAATAATACAATTACGGTGATTGTGATCTCTGCCGTAGTTTCAGGTTTAGTAGCACAAATTGGTTTAGGTACAGAGCCAGCTTTTCATCTCCCTGTCTATGATGTGCGAGGTTTTTGGGAACTCCCTTTATATCTGGGGTTAGGCGTATTAGCTAGTTTTGTAGCGATCGCTTTTACTAAATCCTTAAAACTCTCTCAAGACTTCTTTGCTGGCAAAATTACGGGCTTTGAGCAGATGGCAAAAATTCCTATGCCTGTAAAAATTGCGATCGGCGGCACATGTATTGGCTTAACTGCGATCAAATTACCCGAGGTTATGGGCATCGGCTACGAAACCGTAGAATCAATTCTGCAAGATTCTGCTTTCCCCCTTGGATTTATCTTACTTTTACTCACAGCCAAGTTATTACTCACCGCAATTAGTCTAGGCAGTGGTTTTGTAGGAGGCACCTTTGCCCCCGCTATTTTTCTTGGCGCAATTCTTGGCAGTGGCTATGGTCAAGCCTTAACTTTTTTAATGCCCGCATCAATGCCGATCGCTGCTCCCCCTGCCTATGCTCTTGTCGGAATGGCAGCAGTCTTGGCAGGGACTGTGCGCGCGCCTCTCACTGCGGTATTACTTTTATTTGAAATGACCCGTGACTATCGGATTGTGTTACCCCTAATGGCATCGGTGGGATTATGCGTGTGGATAGTAGAACAACTACAGTATCCCCAAGGTCAGCCCATGAGCTCGGAAGCGGGGATTTTGGAAAGAATTAAAATTGCCGAAGTCATGAACTCTCATCCCATGTCTTTTCGCTCGTCTATGCCCGTCCTCCAAGCCGCCCAAGTTTTAACTAGTGGCTATTTTCATAGTGCCTTAATAATGGATGGTGCTCACCAATTAGTTGGCATAATTACCACCCAAGATATAGAACAAAATTTGAGTAATCGGCTTAATTCCCTAACAGTTAGTGAGATTTGTAGTCGAGATTTACTTTGTGCTTATGCTGATGAATCTCTTGCTGATGCTCTGCGTCGCATGGAAACTAGAGATATTCGGCAATTACCTGTGGTTGATCGGAATATTAATGGCAGAGTTTTGGGTATAGTAGATCGACAAACAATTAGCACTGCCTATAGTACCGCTTTAACTAAGCAAGCGATCGCCGATAAAATAGCAGCTAACAAAGTAGAACTGACCAATATAATTGAAACTGAACCAATATCTAACTCCATTCCACCTAAAGATCAGGTTTTACTCACAGCAGAACAGGAATCTACTAAATCCTAACTAAAGACTATGTTCAAAATTTTAATTGAAACCGCACCTGAAGCTATCCAAGTTCTAGATAGTCAAGTCTTCAAGGCTAGCATCGAACAGTTAGCAAACTTAATTAATCAAATTGAGGCAGTTGGAGGAAATTTAGAGCTAGATGAAGTTACCTTATCGATTAATGTCTCCGCCCAAGGAGAAGTGATTGTCCTCAATGGTGGGCAGGGGGCTATGACCTTGAAATTTAAGCGTTCCCTTAGTCCACAACTTTCGCAAAGCTCTCAAAGTTCTAAAAATCCTCAGATCAACTATAAAAAACTAGAAAACTCACTATCCGCTAGTCGTTGGCAAGAAGCAAATCAAGAAACATGGAATCTTTTGTGTGTAGCCTTAGATAAAAAGCTTGGTTCACCTTTAACAGGTTCGGATCTAGAGCAAATTCCCTGTGCAGTTCTAAATAATATTGATAAGCTCTGGCATAAACATAGTAATGGCAAATATGGTTTTACCGTCCAAAACCGCATTTACAAAGAAATCCAAAGCCACGGGAAATAAGCCCATTAATATCCGCAAACCATCAACCTTAAAAAATCATCATGGATCCAGATAAGCAAAAACAAATTATTGGCTACTTCATTGAAGAGGCATCTGATCATATCAATACCATTGAATCTAGCTTAGTTAACTTGCAAGAAACCCTAGCAGATCCAGAAATGATGAATGAGTTATTTAGAGCTGCCCATTCGATTAAAGGTGGAGCTGCAATGTTGGGATTTACAGATATGCAGCATGTTTCCCATAATCTTGAAGATTCATTTAAGGTACTTAAGGATCATCCTGAAAGTAAAGTTGATCAAGATTTACAGAGTTTATTATTATATGGACTGGATACCCTAAAAGAACTACTTCAGCAAATTCAAGCCCCATCTGAGTCCAATGACCAGATTGCCCAAGAAGCTTTAGCTAACTCTGAGCCACTTTTTGCTCAACTAAAAAATCAGATATCTGCCCTTATTCCTGCTGCGATCGCATTAACTTCTCCTCTCACAACATCTATGGATAAATCCTTAGAAGAAATTAGAGCTATAGCTATGGTATTTCGCACAGATGTACCGACAAAGTTGCGGGAAATGTTACAGATATTTAAACAGCCCGATCGCCCAACTCACCGCCAACAAATCCAAGCTATTTGCGATCAACTAGAGCAAATGGGAGAGCAGTTTGAATTAGGGGTGTGGTGTGATTTAATCCAGATGGCAAAAATTGCGATCGCAAATTCCAATAATTCCTTTCGTACCCTCGCCCCTATTGTCATTAAGGAAATTAAACAGGCACAAGAATCAATATTAGGACAACAGCCGATCGCTATTTCTATGCAATTGAAAGCCTTAATGCCCCTACCAGAGGCTAGTACTAATATTCAGAGTGACGATGAGGTTAGTAATATTTTTGGCGTATTTATCCCAGAGAGTAAAGTTTCAAACTCAACTGTTCAACGTTTAAGCGATCGCTTGCAATGGCGAGTTAACGGTTCTTGGCTCAATGTTTCTAACATAAACTATTCAAACTCAGCACCCGAGGGACATTTACCTGCGCCAATTTGGCTAAAAGGATGGAATCAAAATAATTCCGAAAAATTACAGGAGCAAGTACAGAAGCTGATGGCAAAAATCGATCAATGTGTAAATTGAACAAATTCCGTGACGCATTCCCCGTCCTCGCGAAGCAGGGCGGGGCTAGAAGCGGTCAGGGTTTATCGGAACTAGGGCTATCTTGACTCTGGATATACTGCTTCAATATTTCGAGAGGTGCGCCACCTGCGGAGATAGCGCAATAAGCACTATTCCAAAAAACAGGCTTCCAGTAAAACTTGGCAATGTGTTCCTTGAACTCCTTACGGATTTCCCGACTAGAAATAGTTTTGAGGATATTAACAAGCTTAGAAATAGCAATATCAGGAGCTAAATCAACTAAAAGATGGACATGATCGGCTGCTCCATTAAATTCTACAAGACCACACTTTTGAGTCTCACATAGCTTTGCGAATATTTCTTTTAGCCTAGCCAAGATAGATTCTGTAATGACATTTTTTCGATACTTAGTAACAAACACTATATGTATATGGAGATTGTAGATGCAGTGAGCATGAGACTTTAAACTATTCATCTTATAAATAACTATGCTAGAATAATATCATGGTAACACGGCGTATCACCTATCGACTCTATCCAACTGCTAGTCAAGAGCAACCTCTCTACGACTGGCGGAGGCTTCACGTCTATCTCTACAATTCAGCATTAGCTGACCGTCGAGATAGCTATCAGCGCGAAGGTGTGTCGATTGACTATTTCGATCAGCAAAACCGATTGCCAGCATTCAAGGAAACTTGGACAGAGTACAAGAAGCTCGGCTCCCATGCCTTGCAAGCTACACTCAAGCGAGTAGACTTTGCCTACCAGAGATTCTTTGCTGGCAAAGGCGGCTATCCCAAGTTCAAATCAATTCGCCACTATTCGGGCTGGAGCTATCCCTGTAAAGCGGGTTGGAAAGCTTTGACCGATGGCGATAACGGTTACTTGGATATCTCTAATCTGGGCAAGATACGGATGCGTGGTCAAGCAAGACAGTGGGGAACTCCTACTACTTGCACCATCCTGAATCGGCATGGTAAGTGGTATGCCTCAATTACCGTAACCTGCGAGGTGGTGCGTGAGACTGGTGACGGTGCGATTGGCTTAGATTTCGGTGTTACTCACGCTGTAGCCATGAGCGATGGCACGATTATTGAGGCTCCTAAATTCTTGGCAAAAGCAGCCAAGGAAATTAAGAAAGCCAATAAAGCCAAGCGTAGAAAGCAAGTCCCTAACCGTAAGAAGAAAATCAAAGCTTCTAAGCGGTGGAAGAAAGCCCAAAATAAAGTGTCGCAACTTACTCGTAAAGTTTCGAGAAAAAGAGACGATTGGATGCACAAAGTTTCAAGCAATATAGTTCGCAGTAATAGCCTAATTGCGACAGAGAAACTTACTATCAAAAACATGACCCGCAAGGCAAAGAAGGGCAGTAAGCGTAAGGCTCAGAAGACTGGGTTAAACCGCAATATGCTTGATGTTGGCATCGGTATGCTTAAATCTGCTATCCAGTACAAGGTGACTGAGGCGGATGGAGAGTATATCGAGATTCCCACTCAAAAAGTCAAGCCTTCTCAAACTTGCCCTAATTGCGGTGATCGGCAAAAAAAGGAACTCAGTGAGCGTGTTCATACTTGTTTGCAATGTGGCTATACAGCCGACAGAGATGTAGCGGCGGCACAAGTCATGCTCAACTGGGTTCTCTATGATTCTACGGTGTTTGGAACGAGCATCGTCAAACGTGGAGGGCTAAGCTCTACTGCATCCCCTGCTTATTGTGGCGGGATGCAGCAACTTGGCTCGAAGAAGCGTAAAAAACACTCCTTGCTCGATGGGAATTTAGAAACCCCATCCTCGCGTAGCAGGGTGGGGTAGTTCATGATAAGCTCTATTTTGAGCGGCACCTAATTTAAAGGGAAATCAAGCAAAAATGGAGATAGATTAATGTTTGGATTTTTGCAGGTAACAACCATGAAGAATTGTGCCGATTAGTCCCACACTTTGATTCAGCACCACATGAATAGGAATATCATCTAACAAGCGACTGACTCGACCTTTGTGCTTAATAGTGTGCATAAATTGGCTAGTTTCCCCAATTCGGCACGTGGTATTTTCACAAGAAGAAATTAAAGATAAAAGTTTAGGAGCAATACCACCAGCTATATATATGCCACCGTAGGGCAGAAATTTGAGGGCAAGGTTGCCAATTTCCGCAGCATAGGCATCAAGAAATATATGAAGTGCTTCCATCGCCATTTCATCGGTTTTATTTAGAGTAGCCTTAGAGATCTCTGCTGCCATATCAATGGTTTTATCTCCCGCCTCCCATGCTTGGAGCAGTTGAAATAAATTCGTTGGTTCAGGGGCGCTATGGGCTAAGAACTGATAAATCGAAACGATACCTTTCCCAGAGACAACCCGTTCCGTAGATACACGTTCATGACGGGTGAGTAAAAAGTTGAGTAATGCTACTTCCCTTAGCGATCGCGGGGCGAAATCGGAATGACCACCTTCGGAGGCATGGACTTCATAGTAATCTTTGTTCCATGTTAAAAAGCCCTGCCCTAAACCTGTACCCGCCCCAATGACAGCAATGGGAGCATGGGGTTGAAGCTTACCCACTTGCAAAGTATGGATATCTGCACTTTCTAAACCTAAAACGCCATAACTGACTGCCGCAAAATCATTCATTAACTCCACTTGGTCTATGCCTAAATCAATTTGAAGTTGATTGCCGTCTAGTTCCCAACTAAGATTAGTTAGGTAGGAAATATTATTAACAACAGGACCAGCAATACCAAAGCAAGCAGTATCAACTTCGGGGCTATATCCTAACAGACTCGATGCTTCTTGCAGAAATTGCTTAACTATATCTTTAAGGCAGTTATATTTCTGGCTAGGATAGCGATCGCTATGGAGAGTTAAAGGTTTTTGATCTGGTACTGATTTAATTAAACTTAGTAGGGTTTTTGTGCCGCCTATATCACCAGTTAATAAGAGCTTCATGTTTTTTTAGTATTGCACAGGCAAAATTATTACAATAATACGCTAATCATAGTCTTGCCTTCACTCTTTCGTTTAATAAAGTAATTAGCAACTGCGAGCTAGCTTTCTTTTTTTGCTTTTTGTAACTGCGACACTCGCCTTTTCTAAGGGTAGCGATCGCACAGCTCCCGTAAAAGTATTAGCCTGATGCACCACAGACTTATCCAGATCAAGGGCAGTTAACCATCCACTTTTAGGGTGATATCCACCTGTATCAATCCCTAACCACCCAGCCCCCTGCGCCACATCACCAGCATTCAGTCCAGGAAACACAAAGGTAATAGTATGCCCTGTAATAATAGTTTTATCTTCAAAATAAGGCTCAGTACTGCGATGAAAGGGTTCTCGAATCCAACAAAATTCCGTAGAAGATTGATCTTCAAGGTCTAATTTAGGGTTTAATCCAGCATGAACTAACCAAAAATCCCCTAAATCAATATAAAGAGGTAAATTTCTCATCCAATCTAGGTGCTGCTCAGACATCCCATCTTGACCATAGCTTTCTAATGTCCGAGAGCCACCATTAAGCAGCCATCCCTGCCATACCGCCGAAGCACTAGGATAGGCAAGAGCTTCTAAACACATCTGTTCATGGTTTCCCATAATGCAGCCATGTCCGTTTTTCATCACCCAATCTACAACTTCTGCACTTTGGGCACCTCGATCAATTAGATCACCCAGAAAAAACACCTGATCGTTTGCACTCGGATTCATTTGCTTTAACAGCATCAGTAATCCGTCAAATTGACCATGTACATCTCCAATTACAAATCGACTCAAAGCAGGTGGCTCCAAAAATGTGGTGAATTATATCTAGGTTTTTATCTGGATTTTAAAAGGGTATAGCTTAAACTCGTGTAATCCAATGGCTATATTGTGGTAAAAGTCCATGAATCGCTTTACTAAACAGGTCTTGTAGTTGTTGGGTAATCTTCCCTACTTTACCGTCACCCAAGTAACGATGATCAAATTGGGTAATTGCCGCTACTTCTGTTGCAGTTCCCACAAAAAATGCCTCATCAGCAATATATAGTTCTGTACGATCTATGGGGCGAGATACTACTTTTAAGCCTAGTTCCTTCGTTGCCAATTCAACTATGGTGTCACGGGTAATCCCTTCTAAAATATTTTCGGTAATAGAGCTAGTAATTAGTTGGTTATCTCGAACTAAGAATAAATTCATGGCACTACCTTCGGCGACGTGACCTTCATTGGTCAAGGTAACTACATCATCATAGCCAGATAGATAGCCATCGGTTTTGGCAAGGGCAGTATTTACATAAGCTCCATTAACTTTGGCACGGGCGGGTATGGCGTTATCATCTAGTCTGCGCCATGCCGAAACCCCAACGTGTAAGCCTTTAGTTGTATCTAAATAGCCATCCATTGGTACCGTAAATAGGCAAAAATCATCTCGAGTATCCTTAACTGTCAGAATCGGTCCAATCCGCAAATCCGATTTATAGACAATAGGACGAATGTAGGTGGCAGAAGTGCATTGATTACGTCTGATTAAATCTAGAGTTAAATCACACATTTCTTGATGACCTAGGGGCGATCGCAAGCGCAAAATTCGGCAGCTATTCATCAACCTTGCATAATGTTCAGAAAGTCTAAATACACCCATCTGCTCAGATTCAGGCAACCAGTATGCTTTTAACCCCTCAAATACTGCGGTTCCATATAGAAACGCATGAGTGCGTACACTAATTGTTGCTTGTTCTAATGGTACAAACTGCCCCCGCAGATAAGCATATTGTTCTGACATAATTAACCTCAAGTAATACTAATAGTAAAACACAAAACTAGTAAGACTACTTTCCTCTGCTAGATCTATAAATTTTTGGATCCAAGTTATTGACGTGATATCTAACGAGAACCTAATCTAAAAAGAATCTTGAGTTCTAAAAGTGAGGTTACGCCTAGTGACAATACTCAAAGGTTTTGCGGGATCAATTACTACAACCTGAGGAGCTGTAACATTCCCAACAATTACACTAGCGGCAGCTCCACCGAGGATTTTTTCTGTAGATATAGAGCGATCGCCAAAAATTCCTCCTAAAAGCGTACCTGCGGCAGCCCCGATCGCCGCATCGCCAAGAATTGAACCAAATCCAGTTTCACGGGGATCTTTAACATCATTGATGAGTGCAGATTCCGCCGACATTCTCACCGTTCCACCCCTACTATTTAGTGTCCTAGCCACAAACTTGGCGCCACCAGATACAGGTATAAATTCACCACTAATTATTGCTCCTTCAGGAATCAAAACTATGCCATTTGCAGACACCACATCTTGATCCACCCGTAGGTCTGCTGATTTCCGTTCTCCTGTACTGATATAAAGCGTCTCTTGACTATCTAATCTTACTTCTACAGTTTCTCCCGACTGTAAAACCGCATTTTGCCGAAACACTTGAGAAACTTTAATAGGTGTAGCTAGAGCCGAAGATG
Organism: Synechococcales cyanobacterium PMM_0082; assembly: GCA_949127865.1. Taxonomy (GTDB): domain Bacteria; phylum Cyanobacteriota; class Cyanobacteriia; order Pseudanabaenales; family Pseudanabaenaceae; genus PCC-7502. Next base: position 12,667 of record CASBQR010000022.1, on the reverse strand, counting down.
TCAAAGCTATGCCACTAAAGACTGGAGCGATCGCTGAAATGCTTACTAATATTAAGGATGAAATATATTTGGCTTGCATAATACTAACTCTGCATAAATTTATTGCTATTGACTAAGTTGGTGGGTGAATTTCCCATATCTGTTATGACCACGGTGAATTGCTTTGGGTTCCCCCTCAATTTTTGATACTCGATAATGAGCGATCGCCAATGATAGAATTAATTTTTTAAGCTGAATCATATGTTAGTTTTTACCTCCCCTGGTCCCATTGCTCTGGAAATTGGGGGTTTGACTATTCGTTGGTATGGACTACTAATTGCGATCGCGGTAATTGTAGGTACATTATTGGCACAAAAATTAGCTGTACGCCGAGGTGTAAATCCAGATTTAATGGGAGATTTAGTAATTTGGCTAGTAATCGCAGCTATTCCTGCCGCCAGAGCTTATTATGTGGCTTTTAGTTGGGAACGATTTCAAGATCAACCTTGGGTGCCAATCTTTGGTGGACTGAACGTGCCAAGAGCGTTTGCAATCTGGGAAGGTGGGATCGCCATCCATGGTGCCATTATTGGGGGGGTGCTTGCTGCAACTATATTTGCCAAGATTAATAAAGTCTCTGTGTGGCAGTTAGCGGACTTAGCAATGCCTTCTTTAATATTGGGACAAGCGATCGGGCGATGGGGTAATTTTTTTAACTCTGAGGCATTTGGCGTGCCGACTAATCTACCTTGGAAATTATTAATCCCCGCCAATAGACGTCCGACCGAATTTTATACTGAACCATTTTTCCATCCTACATTTCTCTATGAATCTGTCTGGAACTTAATGGTATTTGCGCTTTTAATGACGATATTTAATAAATTTCCCCAAGCTAAACGTGGCACTATAGTTATGGTTTACCTAATAACTTATAGTCTTGGCAGATTATGGATTGAAGGACTCAGAACTGATAGTTTAATGTTGGGATCTCTACGCATTGCTCAAATTATTAGCCTGACAGCGATCGCCATTGGTGGCTTAGGTTTATGGTGGCTTTATGGCAAAGATGGTAGGCTTTGGGATACAGAAAATATAAAAGGAAGCAATAATGTCTAAGTCTCGTAGTTCTACTTTGGCAATGGTAGAAACGGCATTTCTTGCTAGCACCACGGGCATCATATTTTTAATTAACTATTACTTTCCCCTCGGTCCATTTTTACGAATGCTCTATCCTATTCCCATCGCCCTTGCCTATTTGCGTTGGGGACAAAGAACGGCATGGATGACCATGATTGTATCGGTTTTACTCCTCACCATCCTGATGGGACCAACCCGCAGTATTCAGTTTTTAATCCCCCACGGCTTAACCGCAGTCATGTTGGGTTTTTTATGGAAACGGCGATCACCTTGGCTAATTACTATACCCCTCGGTACCATAGCTGGAGCCTGTGGTGTCGGATTTCAGTTTTGGCTTCTATCTGGGCTTTTAGGTGAAAATCTTTGGGCATACAGCACTGTTCAAGTTACTGAATTTATCCGTTGGCTCCTCCAGCTTTTAGGTTCCCTAGAGCAGCCAGAATTATGGTTAATTCAATTATTTGCGATCGCTGGGATCGTATTTGCGAATTTTGCCTACATGATCCTAGTCCATATTTCAGCGTGGTTATTGTGCGATCGGATTGGTAATCCAGTTAGTTCACCTCCTAAATGGCTCCAAAATTTTCTAGAGTAAAATATCAATATGCTTATACCCTCAGCCCCAGAAGGCTTTAAATCAGGATTTGTGGCTCTAGTTGGCAGACCAAATGTGGGTAAATCTACCCTCCTTAATGCCCTAGTGGGACAAAAAATTGCGATCACCTCACCCACACCTCAAACTACCCGCAATCGCTTACAGGGTATTCTCACTTTAGAATCAGCCCAAATAATCTTAGTTGATACCCCTGGCATTCATAAACCCCACCATCTTTTGGGTGAAACCATTGTTCATAATGCGATTGGAGCAATTTCTGCTGTGGATTTAGTAGTGTGGATAGTCGATAGTACAGTGCCCATGGGGACGGGAGATCGCTTTGTGGCAGATATAATCAGTAAAGCAAATGTGCCTGCGGTAGTCGGTCTCAATAAAATTGATGGCTCCCCTACTCCCGATATTTTAAAAACTTATACAGATTTTGCCCAAGAGTATACATGGCAACCGTTTCTGTTTTCAGCCTTAAATGGCACAGGATTAGAAGAACTTAAAACTACCCTAGGCGATCGTTTACCCCTCGGACCCTACTACTATCCTCCAGAATTAGTAACCGATCAACCCGAACGATTTATCATGGCGGAACTAATCAGAGAGCAAGTTTTACTCTTGACCCGTGAAGAAATTCCCCATTCTGTAGCCATCAGTATTGATAAAGTTGATGAGCAAGCTAAACTAACTTCTGTCATGGCAACTATTCATGTCGAAAGAGACTCCCAAAAAGGGATATTAATCGGCAAAAAAGGGGCAATGATCAAAGAAATTGGCACTCAAGCCCGCCTGCAAATGCAAAAGCTAGTTTTTGGCTCTGTACACCTAGAAATGTTTGTCAAGGTTCAACCCAAATGGCGATCGCATCCCAGCCAGTTGGCAGATTTAGGCTATCGCAAAGAAAAATAGCTTTAAGAAAAAATATTTGACTTCTGCAATGCAATATTGATAAGCTAGGTAGCCGTTGATTTAATCTACCACTCCCAGAGTATATGCCCACAATTCAGCAGCTTATTCGCACTGAGCGTAGTAATGCTAATCAAAAAACCAAATCGCCAGCCCTGAAAAGTTGTCCTCAAAGACGAGGAGTATGTACCCGCGTATATACAACGACACCCAAAAAGCCTAACTCAGCCCTTCGTAAAGTAGCAAGGGTGCGTTTAACATCTGGCTTTGAAGTCACAGCATACATCCCTGGAGTTGGGCATAACCTTCAAGAGCACTCTGTGGTAATGATTCGGGGCGGAAGAGTTAAAGATCTCCCTGGAGTTCGTTATCACATAATTCGAGGAACTCTGGATACTGCTGGAGTCAAAGGCAGAATGCAAGGAAGATCAAAATATGGCACTAAAAGACCAAAACCAGGGCAACCCGCGGCAACCGCCACCAAAGGCAAGAAAAAATAGTTTACTTCCTAATTTTCATAATAAATTACTTGACAGATTATATAAGTTAACCTCTATCCCCATATCAAATGTCTCGCCGTACAAAAATCACAAAACGCATTACTCCACCCGATGCTGTATACAGTAGCCGCCTAGTCAATATGCTAATTCGCAGGTTAATGGTGTCTGGGAAATTTTCCCTAGCATCAGGGATTGTCTACGACGCTTTTACTGTTGTTGCTGAACGCACAGGTAACCCACCTTTAGAAATCTTTGATCGGGCTGTGCGTAATGCTACTCCCCTAGTTGAGGTTAAAGCTAGAAGAGTCGGTGGTGCTACTTACCAAGTTCCGATGGAAGTTAGAACAGATAGAGGTGTTGCTCTAGCCTTAAGATGGCTTGTTCAATATTCTCGTTCTCGCCCTGGCCGCAGCATGTCCAGCAAATTAGCAAATGAGCTTATGGACGCTGCAAATGAAACAGGCAGCGCAGTTCGTAAGCGTGAAGAAACTCATCGCATGGCTGAAGCTAACAAAGCCTTTGCCCACTATAAGTACTAAGCACAAGTACCCTATCAAAAGTTATAGATTAAGAACTATGACCTTGACTGTGCTATTGTTAAAATAATTTTTATATTCCTGTAAGATTCGAGGAAAAATCTGTGACGAGAACCATTCCCATAAATAAAGTACGCAACATTGGTATTGCAGCACACATTGATGCTGGAAAGACCACAACTACCGAGCGTATCTTGTTTTACTCTGGTATGGTACACAAAATTGGTGAAGTCCATGAAGGCACCGCTGTAACAGACTGGATGGTACAGGAACGTGAACGTGGAATTACCATTACTGCTGCTGCCATTACAACTAGCTGGCAAGATCATAAAATCAACATTATTGATACTCCTGGTCACGTAGACTTCACAATTGAAGTGGAGCGTTCTATGCGCGTTCTGGATGGAGTAATAGCTGTTTTTTGCTCAGTTGGCGGAGTGCAGCCTCAATCAGAAACAGTTTGGAGACAGGCTGACCGATATAAAGTTCCCCGAATTGTTTTTGTGAACAAAATGGATCGCACTGGGGCTAATTTTTATAAAGTTTACGAGCAAATTAAAGATAGGCTGCGTTCTAATGCAGTACCGATCCAACTTCCCATTGGCAGTGAAGATGTATTTAAAGGTATTGTTGACCTTGTAAAAATGCGTGCATTTGTCTACAAAGATGAAGTCGGTAAAGAAATTACTGAAACAGATATACCTGACGACATGGCTGAAGTGGTTAATGAGTATCGACTAAAACTCATAGAATCTGTTTCTGAAACCGATGACATCCTTACGGAAAAATACTTAGAAGGTATTGATTTAACAGAGGAAGAAATTAGAGCTGGTTTGCGTAAAGGTACCATTAGTGGAGCGATCGTGCCGATGGTATGCGGTTCAGCATTTAAAAATAAGGGTGTGCAATTACTTCTTGACGCTGTTATAGATTACCTACCATCCCCCCTAGAAGTTCAAGCAATTCAAGGACAGCTTCTTGACGGAACCGAAGTAATCCGTCCACCCCAAGATGATGCTCCGATGTCTGCCCTAGCCTTCAAAATTATGGCTGACCCCTATGGTAGGCTGACATTTGTTCGGGTATATTCTGGAGTTATATCCAAAGGTTCATACGTCTTGAATTCTTCCAAAGATAAAAAAGAACGAATTTCTCGGCTGATTGTCCTCAAAGCTGATGACAGAATCGAAGTTGACGAGCTGCGAGCTGGAGATTTAGGAGCAGTTCTAGGTCTAAAGGACACCTTTACAGGTGATACTCTCTGTGACGAGAAATCTCCTGTAATTCTTGAGTCACTATTTATCCCAGAACCAGTAATATCGGTGGCGGTAGAGCCAAAGACAAAGCAAGATATGGAAAAACTTTCCAAAGCTTTACAGTCTTTATCCGAAGAAGATCCTACCTTTAGAGTAATGGTTGACCCTGAGACTAATCAAACAGTTATTTCTGGAATGGGTGAACTTCACCTTGAGATCTTAGTTGATAGAATGCTTAGGGAGTTTAAGGTTGAGGCAAATGTTGGAGCTCCTCAAGTTGCCTATAGAGAAACTATCCGTAAGGCTGTTAGAGCTGAAGGTAAATTTATTCGCCAAAGTGGAGGTAAGGGGCAGTATGGTCATGTTGTCATTGAGCTAGAACCTACGGAACCTGGTACTGGGTTTGAGTTTGTATCTAAGATTGTTGGTGGTACTGTACCTAAAGAATACGTTGGACCTTCAGAACAAGGAATGAAGGAAGCTTGTGAATCTGGAATTTTAGCTGGTTATCCAGTAATTGACTTGAAAGCTACCCTAGTTGATGGTTCTTTTCATGATGTTGACTCTTCAGAAATGGCTTTTAAAATAGCTGGCTCCATGGCAATTAAAGAAGCTGTATTGAAGGCAACTCCTGTTTTACTAGAGCCGATGATGAAAGTAGAAGTAGAGGTTCCAGAAGACTTTATTGGTACAATTATTGGTGATCTCAATTCCCGTCGAGGGCAAATTGAAGGTCAAGCCTCTGAACAAGGTATTGCCAAAGTATCATCTAAGGTTCCTTTAGCTCAAATGTTCGGATATGCTACTGATATTCGTTCTAAGACTCAGGGAAGAGGTATTTTCACGATGGAGTTTAGCCATTACGAAGAAGTACCTCGCAACGTGGCTGAAGCCATTATTGCAAAAAGTAAAAGTAAAGATTGAAGGAATTAACAGGACAAGGAATATAAGTTAAATGGCACGCGCAAAGTTTGAAAGAAATAAGCCTCACGTTAATATTGGTACCATTGGTCACGTTGATCATGGTAAAACAACCCTAACAGCTGCAATCACTATGGCTCTTGCGGCACTAGGTCAAGCAGATGCTAAAAAGTATGCTGACATCGATGCTGCCCCTGAAGAAAAAGCTCGTGGTATTACTATTAATACTGCTCACGTAGAATATCAGACTGTTGATCGTCACTATGCTCACGTTGACTGTCCAGGACATGCTGACTATGTTAAGAACATGATCACTGGTGCTGCCCAAATGGATGGAGCCATTCTGCTTGTTTCTGCGGCAGATGGACCTGAACCCCAAACCCGCGAACATATTCTCTTAGCTCGTCAGGTTGGAGTACCTAATCTAGTTGTCTTTTTGAATAAAGAAGATCAAATGGAAGGTGAGGATGAGTTGGTTGAACTAGTTGAGATGGAAGTTCGTGAGCTGCTATCTTCCTACGATTTTGATGGAGATAACATTCCTATCACTAAGGGTTCTGCTCTCAAAGCTGTTGAAGCTCTAACTACTAATCCTAAGATTCAAAAGGGAGAAGATCCTTGGGTTGATAAAATTCATGCTTTGATGGATTCTGTTGATGCTTTTATTCCTACTCCAGAGCGCATGGTTGATAAACCTTTCTTGATGGCAGTGGAAGACGTATTTACAATTACTGGTCGTGGTACTGTCGCTACTGGCAGAATCGAAAGAGGGAAGGTCAAAATCAATGAAACTGTCGAGTTGATTGGTCTTCGTGAAACTCGCACCACTGCTGTTACTGGTATTGAAATGTTTAAGAAGAGCCTTGAAGAAGGTTTAGCTGGTGACAATGCTGGTCTTTTATTGCGTGGCATGAAAAAGGAAGATATTGAAAGAGGTATGGTTATTGCTAAACCAGGATCAATTACACCTCATACTGAGTTTGAAGCTCAAGTTTATATTCTTCAAGAAAAAGAAGGTGGGCGTAAGACTCCTTTCTTCCCTGGCTATCGTCCTCAGTTTTATGTGCGAACCACAGATGTAACAGGAACTATCAAAGCATTCACTGCTGATGATGGCACTGATGCTGAAATGGTTATGCCTGGTGACCGTATTAAGATGACTGTTGAACTTATCAATCCGATCGCTATTGAAAATGAAATGCGATTTGCAATTAGAGAAGGTGGGCGTACTGTAGGCTCAGGTGTTGTAACTAAGATTATCAAGTAACTTAATTTATATTTTCTGAGTATATTTAGTCATGCTGTGGGGAAATTTCCTTGCAGCATTTTTATTTCAAACCTATAAGATGCTTAATTCAGATTTAACCTTAATTTCTAACCAATTAGCTGATACAGATGCGATCGCTGTGATTATTGCTAATCTATTAGAGGCAGGTGCAGTTTTACTCCTAGAAGGTAATTTGGGTAGTGGGAAAACGGCTTTTGTTAAATCTTTGGCTATAGGTTTAGGCGTTAAAGCAATTGTCACAAGTCCAACTTTTACCTTAGTTGATGAGTATAGCTGTGGACGGTTACCGCTTTATCATATGGATTTGTATAGGCTTTGTGTTCAAGAAGTAAATGAGTTACACCTAGTAGAGTATTGGCGGGGGATTGATTTCCCTCTGGGGGTAGTGGCTATTGAATGGGCAGATAGATTGGAGATATTACCTGAAAATTACTTAAGATTTAATTTCTTTCGGTGGCATGATGGCGATCGCCGTGGAATTAAGATTACGGGTAAAGGCGATCAGTACTTTAGAGTTACTTCTAGTCAAAACCTATTAGATTTTTGTTATGGAGATTAAAATGTCAAAACCCCTTATTCAATGGTATCCAGGTCATATTGCGAAAGCTGAAAAAGCCTTGGCTGAGCAATTAAAACGTGTAGATGTAGTAATCGAAGTTAGAGATGCTCGGATTCCCCTTGCCAGTGCTCACCCTAAAATGCCAATTTGGACTGAAGGACGAAGCCATCTTTTGGTTCTAAATCGCCTTGATATGGTTTCGGTAACTCACCAAAGGCAACTTAAAAAGTGGTTTATGAACGGAGGGCATGAGGTATTTTTTACCAACGCTAAGGATGGTGAAGGAATCAAAGCGTTACTTAAAGCCGCACAATTGGCGGGAATTGGCGTAAATGAGCGGCGGCGTGGGCGAGGAATGCTCCCAAGACCAGTGCGAGCTGCGATTATTGGCTTTCCGAATGTGGGCAAATCCGCTTTGATTAATCGTTTGTTAAATAAGAGAGTGGCACAGAGTTCAAATCGTCCGGGCGTGACACGTCAGTTACGGTGGATTCGGATTTCTGAAGAAATTGAGCTATTAGATACCCCAGGGAATTTGCCGACTTTGTTGGGAGATCAAGAAGCAGCTATTAAGTTAGCAATTTGTGATGATATTGGACAGGCAGCCTACGATAGTGTGTTGATTGCGGCGGCGGCAGTGGATCAGTTTAAGGAGATTGGTGTGCCTCTGCATAAAAAATATGGAGTTGGGATCGAAAACCTAAATGGGATGGAATATATTTTAGCTGTGGCAAATGGCAATCGCTATAACGGAGATTTAAAACGAGTTGCAGATTTAATTTTGTATGATTTTCGTAAAGGACGATTGGGTGAAATTGCCTTGGAGTTTCCTTTTAGTGATATCTAAGCATCTAATTAATCGTAAAGTGAACAAATTCCGTGATGCATTCTCCGTCCTCGCAAAGCAGGGCGGGGTTAAGAACGGTCGGGATTTTCGCTTTTTAATGGTACAATCAGAAAAGCGAGGCACATATCTATAACAGAACCCGCTTGCTACTAGGACGACAACCTCCTCTTTAAGAGAGCTACTTGTCTATTCCTGCTCAATACAGTTAGTGGCAGTATTCGGAGAGATTTCCCGCAGGAAAAGGATACAATAAGCTCCTTGTCTAAGATCAAATAACAAATATTTAGTTTTTACGGTGTTTGGAACGAGCATCGTTAAACGTGGAGATACAAGCTCTACTCCATCTTCTACATTTAGTGGCGGGATGCAGCAACTTGGCTCGAAGAAACGTAAAAAACACACTGTGCTTGATGGGAATTTAGAAACCCCATCTTCGCAAGGCAGGGTGGGGTAGTTCATTAGAAATAAGTGAGTATTTTTATTAAAGTTGCTGATTTAAACACAGAATTTTCAGATATCCAACAAATTAGATATTTTGTATTTCAAGTTGAGCAAGCAATTGATTATGTCGATGAATTTGATGGGAAAGATCCTGAATCGCTCCACTTAATTGCTTATTTTATGGATCAACCTGTGGGAACCTTAAGGATTAGGGATATTGGTGAGGCGATCGCTAAAGTTGAACGTCTTGCCGTATTAAAAGATTTTCGATCGCTAGGCATTGGCAAGCAATTAATGTTAAAGGCGATCGTTACCATTACAGAACTAGGAACCTATAGGTTAGTTAAAATTCATGCCCAATCATACTTGGAAGGGTTTTATACAAAGCTGGGATTTACTGCTCAAGGGGATAAATTCATGGAAGCTGGAATTGAACATATTGTAATGATAAACCTCATCTAGGGTGATTCAAGTTTTAGGATACTATGCCTGTGGTAATAGCTTAATGATTTCGGTCGCTGGAACGGGGGGCGAGAAAAAGTAACCTTGGGCGCGATCGCAACCTAAATCCCGTAAGATTTCTAATTGTCTAGCGGTCTCTACTCCTTCGGCTACCGTCTGCATTCCTAAGTTATGAGCCAGTAGAATCACTACTTTGACAATTTCCAGATTCTTTTTTTCTAAGTTAATGATAAATGAACGATCAATTTTAATTGCATCTAAGGGAAATCGCCACAGATAGCTGAGGGAAGAATAACCCGTGCCAAAATCATCAATATCTATATTAATTCCAGACTTACGCAGTTCTTCCAAAGCAGTACGGGTAGCATCGGTACTATCCATTAATGTACTTTCCACTAACTCTAGCTTTAGGTGTTTTCGCTCTAACCCTGTTTCTAGTAAAATGCGATCAATTTTCTCGATCCAATTGGGTTGCATAAACAGAATGCTAGAAAGATTTACGCTCACCTGCTTTAGGGAAATATGGGGATAGGTTTTTAGCCAGTATTGCATTTGTTGACAGGCTTGTTTGAGTACCCACCAATCGATTGTGGCGATCGCTCCCATGTCTGAGGCTACAGATAAAAACAGTCCAGGATTAAGCAATCCTCTGGTGGGGTGATTCCAGCGCACTAAAGCCTCGCAACCAACTATAGATAAATCTTTAATGTCGATGACTGGCTGATAGTAAACTTCAAATTCTTCAATACTTATCGGTAAAGCGATCGCTCGCCGTAAATCCATCTCTAACTGCATAAGCGCACTAGCATCATCATGCATTGCCGCATCAAACATTCTTGAGCAAGCCTTACCATCTTGCTTTGCCTGATATAAAGCAATATCTGCATCCCGTAGTAAATCTTGGGGCGAGCCTGTAGAGTTGAGCGGAGAAACGATGCCAATACTAGCACTGGTATAAATTTGATTTCCGTCCAGTTCAAAGGGCTGACTTAAAACTTTTTGCAGTCTTTCGGCAAACTGTTTAGCAAAATCAATATGGGGAATTTCATGTAGGAGGATAATAAACTCGTCGCCGCCAAATCTTGAGAGCATATCTGTTTTACGCAGGCATGACTCTAATCTTTTGGCAACATTTACCAATAGTAAATCTCCAATTAGATGCCCAAGGGAATCATTAACTAGCTTAAACCGATCTAAATCAAGGAACAGTAATGCAAATAGGTAATCTGGCTCTACCTGACGATGGGCGATTCTATTTTCTAAGCTAAATAGAAATGCCGAGCGATTTGGTAAGTTTGTTAAAGAATCGTGATAAGCAGAATGGTGTAGATCAATAAATGTTGATTCTAGCTGACTAGACATTGTATTAAAGGATTTAGCTAAGACTTGGAGTTCTTCTATGCCTTCTTCAGGAATTATGACCCCATCTTCTTGGTTTGCTAAGTTAGAAACAGCGTTGGCAAGTTTGAGAATTGGCTTAGTAATTTGCCGTGCTACATAAATCCCAATTAATGCTGATAAGCCAATAGCGATCGCACAGATGATAATAGTAGTCTGAGTATTTTGCTGGATTTTCTCCATGAAATCAGCCTCAGGCAAGATCACTACAATTAACCAATCGATCCCAAACTGATCTGTTAGAGGTGATACTTGGGCAAAATATTTAACGCCTTTAACCTCAAACTCAATTTCAGTTTTAGTAGAGATTTTAAGACTTTGTTGATCCTTTATTATTTGCTGGGCGGCAAATCGAATTACATCATTTTTACTATTTTGGGCGAGGATGTGATCGGTGACCTGTCCCCGAATGTTAAATGTGGGATCGTCTGTGGATGTGCTAATTAGCTCTCCAGTTTTCTCCATGATAAAAGTCTGACCTGATTTACCGATTTTCAGACTCCGCAAGAATTGATTAACTTGCAAAAATACAAAATCCGTAGAAACAACTCCTAATAAATCGCCCTGCTGACTATATATAGGTTGGGTAGCAGAAATGGTTAAGCCTTTAGTGACAAAGTGACGATAGATTTTTGTCCAAGTTGGTCTACCTGCCTTAACTGCTGCTTTATACCAAGGTCTAGTGCGAGGATCAAAACGGTTAGGTATAATTTCAGCTAGTTTTAAGCGATCGCCATTTTGATCAGGTGTAAAATAATTAATCTGTTGATTGGTAGCTTGATTAGCCAGCCCAACTTGAACTTCTCCTGAAGCTAGCCTTCGAGCCGTATAAAATTCACCATTAGTTGTACCGATGTAGTGAAAAGTGGTATTAGGAAAAGTAAGAATCTGTTTCCAAAAATTTCGTCCCAGTACTTGTTCATTATTTAAACCAATTTGCCCAGACGCGATCGCATTGGCAGTGATCTGATTCATCAATGGCGGTATGGCGATATAGGACTTAAGTTGATCTTGAATATGAGTGCTAATTCCATTCCTTAGCTCTGAAGTAACCTCATTTACTGCGGTTTGTCCATTCTGCAAAGAGAGCCAGCCAATTATGCCCACAGTCACAAAAATTTGCAAAAGAAAAGGCACTACCAAAAAAACTGGCAACGAGACCTTAAATTTTGATTGACCAGTTTGAATCTGCAAGCCTCTCTATCCCAATAATTAACTTTAAGATTATACCCAGATTAAAATTGTGCCATAGTAAGCTCTACAACTAAATTGAAATTATCTACTGATAACTAAGTAGTAGCTGTTGGAGTTTGGCGACAGGCGATCGCGGGGAAACTCTAGGTAATTCTTGTTCAATTAATTCTTGGTTAATAACGCCTTTAACTACACACAACACTGGCACTTCATTTTGATACTTTTCAAACCAGTTGAGATTAGTAGTAATATCCCTTACTTCTAGGTTGAAACTCAGATCTTGAATTTGCTCTAGTTTTTCTAATAATCCAGTGCAGAGACAACAATCAGGTTTACTATAAACAATTAAATTCATGGGCTGAAGAGCTAAAATATCTGAATAAACAAGATTAGTTTAAACCAGATCAAACATTATTATCTAAATCTAACAAAGCAGATTTAACAAAAAATCCCCCCGAATATCATTCATATAGCCTTTACTGTCTATGTCCATAGCTAAAGAATTATTTGCAACAAATTTGGGTTGGATGGCATGGAATCTATTCCTCGCATTTATCCCTTTTGCCTTAAGCTTAATTTTATTTAATCGGCAAAATTATAACGTTAGGAATTGGCGTAAATTCTTATGGTGGTTAGGGG
>CASBQR010000021.1 GCA_949127865.1 Synechococcales cyanobacterium PMM_0082 | reverse complement strand
CTCTTGCAGAATTATGGGCTGAATAAACCCTTCTAAACCAAAATTTGGAGATTTGTAATAAGTCTAGTAAGGATCATCAAGTCAGATATTTTTGACCCAGATACTAGAATATGACATATTTGGATTTTCGGACTCATTGTAAATATTGCTAAAATCATACCTAATGGCACGATAGAACCAATAGAGATAGAAGAATGCCTAAGGATTTAAAAACTAGAATTAAAGAGTCTATAGATTTTAGGTGAACTCCGTCATCTAGAGCAAGATAAGCGTGGAGTGGTTCACTTAAATGAATGTCTAACAGATGAAGAGTCTCGGGAACTATTAGTTTTGCTAATACCGATTCTATCCTAACTACTTGATCATGGAAATGATAGCTATAATATCTGAGTAATAAACTAGCTAAGATTTATGAATTGTTTCTTGAGTGTGGCGATCGCCCTAATATTAGTTTTAAATCTCCCCATACCAAATAATTTTTCCCATAATTTTTTAGATAGTGAAGCTATAGCGGCGATCGCTCCTCAAAATCCCCAAATAATGACATTACTGCAATCTCAACTTAAATCGGAACCCTTATCTAATAATGCCAATAGTGACAACCTCACAGCAGGTGTAACTAAAACCGTCCTTAAAAATGGCTTGACAGTACTCACAAAAGAAATTAATACTGCCCCCGTTGTGACTGTGCAAGTCTGGTATCGAGTTGGCTCTCGTAACGAAAAGCCTGGAATTACTGGTATTTCGCATCAGCTAGAACATTTAATGTTTAAAGGCACCAAAGAACGCCCTATTCAATTTGGTAGACTATTTAGCGCCCTTGGCAGTAGCTCTAATGCTTTTACCAGCTACGATATGACTGCTTATTTTGGCACCGTAGGCAGCGATAAGCTGGAATCATTATTGACCTTAGAAGCGGATCGGATGGTAAACACCGTAGCAGGTGAAGCAGAGCTAAAAAGTGAACGGACAGTGGTACTTTCAGAATTGGATGGCGGCAATAATAACCCCAGCACCCGCCTGTATCGCAAGATGATGGCAGCAGCATTCCCTAATAGTAGTTACGGAGCACCTGTAATTGGCTATAGAAGTGATGTAGAAGCATTTACCGCCGAACAAGTTCAAAAGTATTATCAAACCTACTATCGTCCTGATAATGCCACCTTAGTCGTGGTGGGTAACTTTGACACGAAAGAACTTCTGAAAAAAATTGAAAATATCTTCGGCAGCATTCAAGCCCCGCCCGTACCCAAATTTATTGAAGCTACAGCTACCTATACGCCCCCAGCCTTTACAGGTAATCCCATCGTTCTAAAGGAACCTGGAAGTGTTGCCTTTTTACAAGCGGTCTATCCTACCCTTCCTCCCGTTGGACATCCTGATGTTGCGGCTATTGATGTTATGGACACTGTATTAACCGCAGGGCGAAATTCTCGGCTGTATCAGGCACTTGATCAAACTGGTTTAGCTAGCAACTCCAATGGTAATGCCTCCACTATGATTGATCCTGGTTGGTATATTTTTAGTGCTACTGCCGCCCAAGGTAAATCCCTTGAGGATGTAGATAAGGCAATACTCGCCGAAGTTACAAAATTGCAAACCGAGGGCATTTCACCTGCGGAACTCAGTCGAGCCCAAACGCAATTACAAACCAGTTATATCTTGGGAAATAGAGATGTAAGTTCTCAAGCTAGTCAGTTGGGATATAACCAAACTGTGGCATTAGATTATAGGTATAGCGATCGCTATTTAGCTGATGTGAAAAAAGTGACAGTGATTGATGTGCAAAGAGTTGCTAAACAATACCTAAATCCTGAAAAACGAATTCTGGGATTCTTTGAGCCTACAACCATCGTGGCAACTGCAAATACAGGTAATGCTACTAGTACCTTAACTGACTACACTGCTGGTGCGCCTGTTGATCCTGCTGAGGTGGCTAAATATTTACCCCAAAATGCTACAAAAACTAGTGAGCCTGCTCGGAGTCCAGATAAACCTGAAAAGATTAAGTTTGCCAATGGTTTAATTATCCTAATCCAGAGCGATCGCAGTAGTCCGACCATCACTTTAGTGGGTGAGATTAAAGCAGGTACTGGGTTCGATTCTGAAGCAAAAGCAGGTTTAGCAAGTTTAACTGCCCAAAATCTCTTAAGTGGGACTAAAACCAAAAATGCCTTGGCGATCGCCTCCACCTTTGAAGATCGAGGTACTGGTTTAGGATTTTCTGCCAGCCGAGAAGGCGTAAATCTGTCGTCAGTATTTTTAGCAAAGGACTTACCCGTAATTATTGAGCAGTTGGGGGATGTGCTGCAAAATTCTACCTTCCCCGAAACTGAGTTAGAACTAAGCTTAAAACGAAATTTAGTTAGCCTGAAATCGGAACTAGATAATCCAGGAAGTTTGGCTAGACGCAATTTTCAACAAAAGCTATTTCCTAAAGGGCATCCTTATTCAGCAATGCGAACTGAATCTAGCTTAAAGGCGATCGCCCGCCAAGATGTATTGAATTTTTATAAATCCTATTACCGCCCCGATGCCACTACTTTGACCTTGCTTGGTGATTTTAATCCCAAAATTGTGAAAGAATTATTAACAAAGGAATTTAGTAACTGGAAATCCGTAGGTAAGCCAAAACAGTTGCAATATCCTGCTGTGCCTTTGCCCAAGCCTGAGACAGTCCAACTTACCCTAAACGGCAAAACTCAAGCTGTAACCTTAATTGGACACCCTAGTATTCAGCGTAGCGATCGCCGCTATTATGCCGCACTTTTATTAAATCAAGTTTTAGGCGGAGATACCCTTTCTAGTCGCCTCGGTACAGAACTGAGAGATCGGCAAGGGCTAACCTATGGAGTTTATAGTTATTTCCAAGCAGGGCAAGGGGCGGGGCAGTTTGTCATTCAAATGCAAACCAATCCCCAAGATACCCAACGGGCGATCGCTAGTGCTTCAGAAATATTGAAAGCGGTGCAGTCAAAAGGGATTACCCAATCCGAGCTAACTGCCGCCAAAGCCAGCTTAATTAATAGTTTCCCAGTGGATATCTCTAAACCTGAAAGTGTTGCCAGTTCTATTTTGAACGATCAAGTTTTTGGGCTACCCCTAGGTGATTTTTATCAATTCCCAATGAACATAAAAGCCGTGAGCTTGGCAGAGGTTAACACTGCGGCGAAGGAGTTACTAAATCTTGATAATCTAGTCATAGTAACTGCCACTCCGCCCATTAAGTAGTCTCCAACTCCATTTTTAGCTCAGTTAACTCCGTTCCACTAAGTTTCTGGAAATTTGAGTGCGTAAGTCCTATAGGTAATAAAATCTAGAAATACTAAAAATTAGAAAAAGAAGTTGACAATATGGTGATGCAACGAAGGTTTATATTAATTTTATTCTGCCTCCTTGTTATCCTATTTTCCCTATTTGGTTTTGTTCTGACTCCATATATTATTGGTAAGTTGGCGGCGACCCCCCTACCAGTCATTACTGATCCAGCCTATATACCACCCATCTGGATGATCGGATTTTTCACTGTATTAGGGATTCTGTGGCATTGGATTTTCTTGTATGCAATTTCGACTTTAATTACCCTTGGTTTAAAAACCTCTAAAATTTTTAGTTGGTTTAAGATCGCTACTGTTAGTAATATGATCAGCACATTATTACTAATTGCGGCATTTTTAAGTATAGGAGATTGGGGTTTTAATTTAGCGATCGCGATCATCTCCGCAGGAATTTCTACAGGCGCATCAATCCAAGAACTATGGCGTAAAGGAATAAACAGAATCAGTAGCATCATTACCGTCTCACTTTCTGTAAGTTTTGGTTTAACTTTTGGGGCATTTTTATTGTCTGCACTTATAGGAATGGTAACTATAGGTGATAGAAGTACACTATGGTCAGTTCTAATCTATCCATTAACATTTTTTCTTGGACTAGGCTTAGTATTCTCGATTTTTAAGCTCAAAATATAGTGGCTAGCACTTTATTATTTTGATTCTAAGAGTTGGACTTTAAGCAGCGATCGCAGATTCCACATTTTAAACTTTTAGCTTCTTGACTAAACCCAAAGGTAGACATTAAAAAAGCCCACCGACAACTTTTGCTAGAAATATAGTTTTGCATTTGATCTAGGGCAGTACGATCATAGTCAGGTAATTCAGTTTTGGAGTTGAGAATTTGGTACTCAAAGGGATTATGCCAAATTAGTTTGCCAAGGCTGTGCAGAAGTCCAAGGGCGATCGCTGCCTCTGGAAATGATCGGCTTACTTCTTCATACTTACCCCTTGGCGGCAGTTTCGGAATTAGCATTTGCGCTTTATATCTGAGTTTATACTGCTCTTGTAAAAAGAAGTCTTGACGATTGCGATCGCTAGAATCCAAAATTCCTGTAGGCTCACTTACCAACATTAAAGCCTTGGCATATTTGCCATCCCGTCCTGCTCTACCAACTTCTTGGATATATTCCGATAGAGTTAAAGGTGAATGATAATGGATAATCCAACGCACATCAGGTTTATTTATGCCTAGCCCAAATGCAGATGTCGCAATCACAAACGGATAGATCCCACATAACCACTTCCGTTCGATTTCTCTTCGCTCTGAACTTGGTAACCCGCCATGATAGGCACAGGTATTAAAGGATTCTGCCCTCAGCCATTGGGCTAATTCTTCGGTTTCTCGGCGACTGCGGACATAAATTAATCCTGACTTTCCCCGTTCCGCTTGAATGAATTTTAAGGTTTGGCTTTTTCTGCCTGCTATTGTCCAAGCGATCGCTACATTTAAACTTAAATGGGAACGATAAGGACTGGTACGAATTACTTGGGGTTTATGTAATTTCAGGCAAGACGTAACAGCGGATTGGGTTTTAGGATCTGCGGTGGCGGTAAAGGCGGCGATCGCCATCTTGCCATGACTAGCAGGTTTATGCGCCATTAAAGCCGAGCGTACAACTCCTAAGCGGCGATAATCTGGTCGAAATGAATCCCCCCATTGACCTAAACAGTGAGCTTCATCAATCATCATGCCCACAATTGCCAAGTCTGGATCGCTAAGTCTTTCCCAAACAGACTTACTGAGTAAGGTTTCGGGAGAAAGATATAAAAGCCTGAGGCTTGGAATACTTCTGAATACTTGTTTGCGGTCTAGGTTAGATAAACTACTATGCAGAGCGGCGGCGGCAAGGTTACGACTTTGCAAATCTTTTACTTGGTCTTCAATTAAAGATAGTAATGGCGAAATTACTAAAGTAAGACCATTTTGGAGCAAGGCGGGTAATTGAAAGCAGATAGATTTGCCACTACCTGTTGCTAGAACGATCATACTGTCTTGGCGTGCTAGTAAATTTGCAATTACTTCCCCTTGAGGTGGACGAAAATCATCGTATCCCCAGACTTGCTTAAAAGTAGAGCGAACTGTTTCCCAGTCCATGAGGTTTAAAGAATAATTTTTTAGGCGGAAGGCATCCAACCAAACAATTTAGCGGTACCACCAATTAAAGCCACAATCAAAGCAACCAAAGCTCCACGATTGATAAATTCTTGATTATCAAGACGTTTATCTATGTCTGCGATTTTTTGATCTAAGGTTTTGAGTTCCCCAGACAGTTCCACCTGTCCAATCTCTAATTTATGGAGCTTTTGATTGACTTCGATAAATTGTTGATTAATTTCAGCAAATTGCCTGTCCATTTTTTCATTAACTTCAGCAAACTTTTGGTTAACCTCGGCAAATTGCTTATCCATTTTTTGGTTAATTTCGGCAAATTGACGCTCAAATCTTTGTTCAAACCTTTGCAAAACTTCTTCCAAGGTATAAGTAAGAGTGGTAGGAATGTTAGTCATAAATTTATAGTTTTTTTTGTATTTTAAGACTAAGTACTAACTAATTGTTGTATTTTTCAAGAATTAGGATATTGAAGAATCTAAATGTTTGATCAAAGTGCCGAGGGGTAAAGCTCCCTGTAAATGCTGCCAAGGCAGAATCCTATCCGTTGACCAGTTTTCATAGACATAATGTTCTAGGGGCGGCAGTTGTCCTCGCAATTCCTTAAAAGCTCTTTTATACATACCATCACTGGGAATGCCTCGATCTGCGTATTGATATGCCAGTATGAGAACGGATTGAATGCGGCGATCGCCTCTGGAAATTAAAGCCTGAATAATTGAATCCTTATAACTTTCAGGACGAAAATCTATACCTTTAGGGGCAAGATGCTTCTGTAAATACTTAAGTTTTTTATCCCCAGTTGGACTAACTCCTAACCATTGCCAAGGGGTATGAGATTTGGGAACAAAGGTACTACAACCAAAGCTAAGTCTGAGTTTAGGTGCCGTTTTTTTGACAGTCATCAGCATCTCAATAGTTTGATCGATATCGGTATCCAGTTCTTGGGGTACACCCACCATGCCATAGAGTTTTAAGGCACTGAGTCCACCTGCTTGGGCATTGGCAGCCGCTTGGAGAATTTCGTCGTTATGGAGTTTTTTGTTAATAATTTGTCGTAATCTTTCCGAACCACTTTCCACAGCGATCGTGACTGAGCGGCTATCTCGACTACTGAGAATTTGGCATAGCTTCAAAGATAGAGTATTAGTCCGCACCGAAGCTAAGCTTAAGCGTACCTGATCAAACTGGGGTTGGGCGATATAGTCTAATAAAGTCTCAAATTCGGGATGCTGAGTAATAGATGCCCCGAGTAATCCCAAGCGATTTGTCACTTTTAAGCCTCGCTCGATCGCTGGAATTAAAGTATTGATCGCACTAGGAGTTCTAAAGGGTAAAGTCAAATAACTAGCCAGACAAAACCTACACATCTCTGGACAACTGCGGGCAACCTCCACCATGTAAATATTTGACCATGCCGCTTTTTCTGTAACTACGGTCGAGGCTGAGAGAGTATTACCTTTATGGGTTTGCTTGGTAATAGTGGTGGGAATATCTGAGTCTATGGGCTGAATTGAGGCGATCGCCCCATTAACTCCTGCATATTTAATTTCATATAAACTGGGAACATAAATGCCTGCAATTTGACTCAGACTTCGCAGTTTTTCCTGACGATTCGCGCTTCGAACCTGCTGAAAGCGATTAATCATATTTCCCACTAGTTCTTCCCCATCGCCCAATAGCAAAAAATCAAACCACTCCGCAAAGGGTTCAGGATTAGCAGTAGGAACAACTCCACCCGCAAAGATAAGGGGATGTTTTTCAGAGCGATCGCTTTGATTAATCGGAATACCTAGACTTTCTAAAGCTCTTAAAATATTGGCATAGTCTAATTCCCACGAAAACGAAAATCCTATAAGTTCGGGCGATCGGGGCAAAGGTTCGTGCATATCTGTAAACCAGCGACTAACTTCCACTGATGGTCTAGTTGCCAAATCTGCCCACACAAACTGATAACCCAAACTGGTAATGCCCACGGTATAGGTATTGGGAAAAGCATAAATCACACCGATCGCATTATGGTCTGGAGTAGAGCGATCGAATAATAATTTTTCAGAATCGAAGTGATCAGAAGCGTTGAGGTTATGGTTGGACAAGGTTCTTAAGATTTCTAAAATTTTTGGCTGTTGTAAATTTAAAGTTAATTTAAAATTAATCAACATCTAGCTTTAAGTGTAACCTTTGGTATTTAAGCAAGACAAACTTAAAAAAGTAAAAAGCCCTATGACTTCAGTGTTACGTTGGACTTTTACAACTTTTTACACGGCTAATACTGTTCGTACTCATTGGGCGATTCAAAATTTATTGCATTGGGTTTTAGATGTCTCTTTTCGCGAAGAGGCTTCCCATATTCATAAAGATAATCCTCTTGAAAATATGGCGATGTTACGGAACCTTTCTCTTAATCTCTTAGGTCGAAATAAGTCTTCTAAGTCCAGTATAAGGGCGAAACGTAATAAGGCTGCTTGGGATCTTGATTATCTTAAACATCTCCTTTCCCTGTGATTTTTTATGCGGTTACCTTGGGGAGAAGACGACAATCCAACAAGTCATATGCAGCTTAGTGGTGCAGAAAAGTTATTAAGTCTCAAGATGAGATAGTAGTAACACGTGAGAATTCAATACGGTAATCCAAGTTCTCTCGTTTAGATAGAGACGCACAGGCGGGAGGAGGAT
>CASBQR010000020.1 GCA_949127865.1 Synechococcales cyanobacterium PMM_0082 | reverse complement strand
AGCGAAAACCTCTATACCAGTATTGATTTGGTTGCAGATAAAATTGCCCGTAAATTACGAAAATATAAAGAGCGTAAATCTGCAAAAATTAATACTAAGACTGCTTTAGCGGTTACAGAACAGCCCCCTATTCCTCTACCTGATCAAAATCGTGTACCTGAATTACCTGCTCAAGTTATTCGGAATAAATATTTTACTATGGTACCTATGACTACAGAAGAGGCTGTGGAGCAACTAGAGATGGTTGATCATGATTTCTTTGTGTATAGGAATGGCGAAACTGGGCAAATTAATGTTGTCTATGAACGCAATCATGGTGGCTATGGGGTAATCCAGCCTCATAATTAAAATTTTAGGGTAAAGTTCCAGTTTTTATATACTAATTAAAGCTTTAAGTATGAAGTTTGGGACTAAATAATAAGGGGAAATGTTAATGTAAATCACTAAAATTTCCCCAAGATGGTTTAACCTTGAGATGTAATACGAACAATTTAAAAACTATGTTTGGTCTTGGTTTACCAGAAATGATCATAATCTCCGTGGTTGGAGTAGCTATATTTGGCTCTAAGCGAATTCCTGAACTTAGTAAAGCCGTGGCTCAGAGTATTCGTGGTTTTAGGGAAGAGTTTAAAGGAGAACCAGAAGTAACAGCTGAATCATCTCAAGAAACAACCGATAAAACTAAGCTGTAACCATAAATTTTTCATGACGAGGTCAAAATGCTCAATTCTAAGGATAGTTTTCAGTTGGATTCTACAGACGGTATAAGCAAAGATGATGATCGATTAACTAAAGCTTTACTGACGATGCGGGTACCCCAAAGTTATCATAAGGAGCCAATTATTTCCCGTTTGGTCTCTGATCATGGGGTAACTGTCAATATTGTTGCGGCTATTTTAGGAGAAAATGCCAAAGAAGACGGCTGGTTTAACCTAGAACTTGAAGGAACTAGTCATCAGATTCAAAGTGCTTTAGTGTATCTAGAAGAGTTGGATTTAGAAATTTGGGATAAGAGCGTGACCGATGACGATACGTGGTAAAGGATTCAAAAATCTAATATTAGTTTTATTATTGGCGATCGCCACATTTCTAATTATCTTTCCTAGTATTTCTCAAAATAATATTCAAAGACTTTTTGTTGCCTATCCTCCTTCTCAGCACCAAACCCAGAGCGATCGCATATTTTTAATTGGTACGGCAGCCTCATCTGGCGATGTTTTAGTTAATGGCAAGCCAATTAAGCGTTCTAGGTTTGGTCATTTTGCCCCTAGTTTTCCGTTGCAGTTGGGGATAAATCAATTTAATTTACAGTACAAGAACCAAAATCTTAATCTGGCTGTAACACGGTTATCTAGTTTTATAGATCCACCTAAAAGTTTGGGGTTTATCAGTTCATCATTGATGCCCAATGTCAATATATCAAGGTTGCCAGAGGAAGATATTTGCTTTGAAGCGATCGCTACGCCTAAGGCTGATATTCAAGTTAAATTAGCAAATTTTCTGATCCCTTTATCTCCGAGCAACCAATTACAATTACCCCCAAATTCGGCAATCCTCACTGGCAATAATCTACCCTTACCTACCCCTAGTGGTCTTTATCGAGGTTGTGCAAGGTTTTTGGACTCTGGAGATTTAGGTAAACCTGAATTTATAGCTACTTTGGATCAAAAAAGTATTTCCCAAAAATCTAACAGCAATATTAGTATCCTCTCTCCTCAAAAAATTGAACTGGCAAAAGTGATTATAGAGTCAGGGATAGCTCGGAGTGGTGCGGGTTCTGACTTTTCCCGACTTACACCTTTACCTAAAGGTACAGTGGATCGAATTACAGCGCGAGCAGGGGATTGGGTGCGTTTAAGCTATGGCGGTTGGATTGAGGCAAAATCAGTCCAAATTAATAGTGCTAATACCATTCCCACTTCATTGGTTCGTAGTTTTCAGACTCGCAAGGTTAAAGGCTGGACTGAGTTATTAATTCCCCTACAATTGCCTGTGCCTATTTCTATTACTCAAAGCGATCGCACCTTTGCTCTCACTTTACATAATGTCACTGCCCAAACTGATACCAACTTAGTTAATGATGACCCCGTTATTAGTCGTATAGATTGGCAACAAGCTGCGCCCAATAAAGTTGAATACACAATCAATTTAAAGTCCAGTCAGCAATGGGGTTATAAGGTTAGATATGATGGCACGAACTTAGTCTTATCCCTCAGACATCCGCCACAGGTAAATACTAATAATTCACTAAAAAATCTGACTATCCTCATTGATCCTGGGCATGGTAGCCAAGCAGATCTAGGTTCCAGAGGAGCTACGGGCTATCCAGAAAAAGATGTAACTTTGATTGTGAGTAAATTACTAAAACAGGAATTATTAAAAAAAGGGGCAAAGGTAATTTTGACTCGATCTGGTGATGAGGATATTTACCCACAGCCAAGGGCGGATATGATCGAAAAAATAGAACCAGCGATCGCCCTAAGTTTGCACTACAACGCTCTCCCCGACAATGGCGATGCCGAAAAAACTAAAGGTATTGGGACATTTTGGTACCATGCCCAGAGTCATGATCTGGCGATGTTTATCCATAACTATCTGGTTAAAGACTTAAATCGTTCATCCTACGGAGTTTTTTGGAATAATCTGGCTCTTGCTCGCCCTACCGTAGCCCCATCTGTACTCTTAGAGTTAGGGTTTATGATTCATCCTGAAGAGTTTGACTGGATTATTAACCCACTAGAGCAAAAAAAGTTGGCTAAAAGTTTAGCTGAAGCGATCGCCCAATGGGTAACTTCAGCAAGCTAGGAATGTAAGATTTTAGATAAAAATAATTGCGCTCGATCAGATTGAGGACGATGAAAAAACTCATCCTTTGTGGCATCTTCAACAATGCTGCCATGATCCATAAAAATCACCCGATCAGCAACTTTTCTCGCAAACCCCATCTCATGGGTTACTACCATCATGGTCATACCTGCCGTTGCTAAATCTACCATCACATCTAAAACTTCATTTACCATTTCTGGATCGAGGGCAGAAGTAGGCTCATCAAAGAGCATCACAATTGGTTCCATGGCTAAAGCCCGAGCGATCGCTACCCGTTGTTGCTGCCCCCCTGAGAGTTGGCGCGGGAATTTACTGCCTTGAGATTGTAATCCTACTTGTTTTAGCAATTCTTCAGCCTTAGCGATCGCTTGGTCTTTAGTTTTTTTGAGAACTTGTCTTGGCGCTAATATTAAATTATCTAAAACTGAAAGATGCGGAAATAGTTCAAAACTTTGGAATACCATACCTACTTGAGATCGTAAGCTAGTTAAATTTGTTTTAGGATTCCCTACAGATATACCATTAACAAAAATCTCACCTTTTTGGAACAGTTCTAAACCATTTACACACTTAATTAATGTAGATTTACCTGAGCCAGAAGGACCACAAATTACCACTACTTCCGTTTGGCGAATTTGAGTGGTACAGTCATTCAAAACTTGAAATTTCCCATACCACTTAGATACACATTGCAGAGAAATCATTATTTCCTAATATGGAAGTAATTCTCCTTGGAGTAACCGTTTAGAGCCAGTAATTACTTCTTCTTCAAGGTAGGGTTTAGTAAAGTATGCTTTTGCTCCTAGTTCTTTGGCATTGTTACGATGGATGTCACCACCGCGTGAAGTGAGCATAGCTACAGGAATCTTAGATAGGACTTCATCCTTTTGTAATCTACCTAATAGTTCCAAGCCATTCATCTTAGGCATTTCAATATCACAGAAAATCAGGTCACAGACCATGCCTGCGCGTAATTTTTCCCAAGCATCCTTACCATCTTTTGCTTGCTCAACCTTGTACCCGACTTTGCTAAACGTTAGAGATAGTAATTCTCTTACAGTAATTGAGTCATCGACAATTAATACGGTTGGATCTGTAGTTTCATCTGGTTCATTGATAGGTAGTTCAGGTACAGAATGTCCAGATTTCAACCTGCCACTAGCAATATCGAAGAGTTCTAAGACATTAGCGATCGCCATAACTCGACCATCCCCCAAGATTGTGGCGCCAGCAATTCCCAAGGGTTTAGGAATAGGACCTTCTAGTTGCTTAATTACAATTTCATTTTCACCAATAAACTGATCAATTTGTAATGCTAAATAGCCCGTATCATTGCGTAAAACAATGATTGAGATGACATCATCCTCTTGCTTGTTATAGATACTTTTGCGACTAACTTGCCGAGTGTATGGTAATAAATCAGATAATAGTTGAAAGGGCAAAGTTATATTTCGCCATTCTAAGCACGACTGTCCTTTCTCATTGGTAAAGACTTGACTTAAAGGGACTTCAATCATGTCTTCAAATCCATCCACAGGAAAAGCAATTTTAGTACGGTTACTAACGCATTCCATAGCCTTAGAAATACTTAAGGTTAAAGGTAATCTAATCGTAAATGTAGTTCCCTTAAGTAAAGAAGATTCGGTAATGACTACGCCGCGAATATCGTTAAGAGCTGTACTAACTACATCTAAGCCCACACCACGACCAGATAATTCATCGGCTTGGCTCTTTGTACTAAATCCTGCCTCGAACAAAAGTTCATAGACCTGATCATCTGATAGTTGATCGACCTCTTCTTGAGTTCTTATTCCCTTATTTACCGCACTTTGCTTGACTTTTTCTACATCAATTCCAGCTCCATCATCGCTAACGGAAATAATAGTCTGGTTACCTTGGTGATAGGCACGAACAGTAATCAATCCCTTGGCTTGCTTTCCTGAATCTTTTCTGGTACTTGGATTTTCTAATCCATGCACAATCGCATTGCTAACTAAATGAGTCATGGGATCATAAAGCTGCTCAAGGATCGCCTTATCAATTAGAGTTTCACGACCTTTAATATCAATATCAGCTTCTTTTCCAGTTTTAATTGCTAAATCTCTAACCGCCCTTGGCAAGCGATCGGCAATTTGAGCAAATGGCACCATGCGGGACTGTTTTAGATCGTCTTGTACCTGATTAGTAATTACCCCTAATTGGCGGGTAACTTGGTCATTTTCGCCGATCACAAACTCAATATCAGATGCTGATTCACGAACTCGGACAATAAGCTCAATAATTTCTTGAGAAAGAGTATGGAAATCACTAAATCGGTCGAGTTCGATTGAGTCAAAGTCACTAGATGTGCTTCTGGTAATTTGATCGTCATCTCCACGACCTTGCATTAAGGCAGTAGAAACCCTACTTTGTTCACGGGTAGCCACCAATGAATTTTCTAATAAAGAGCGATCGTACTGATCTCGCATTTTTTGAGACTCATCACTTAGAAGTTGCACTTGATTGAGCAAGTTAGATAAAAACTGCTGCATTTTCTCTTGATTCTGGTCTAGGAGATTTCGATTTACAACAAGTTCTCCTACTAAATTATTCAAACTATCTAGGTGTTTTACTTCAACCTTCATAGTCTGAGAGATAATCTTACTTGCTTGCCTCTTTGCAGGCATTGAGCGTTTAGCTACCTTTGTAGAAGCTCCTCCAACATCATTGGAATCTCGTAAAAGTGCTTCTAAATCATCAAAATCGTCACTTGGTGCTTTCTTAACTTGAACTAAAGGTGTGGTTTCAATTAAAGTTTCAAGTTCATCAAAACTTGATATAGCTTTAGGCTCTTCTATTGCTATAGGCGCATCAATAATTGTGTCTAGCTCGTGCAATTCATCGACACTTACAAAGTCGTCAATGTTAACCTGCGTGGAAACTGGCTCTTCAATGCTGACACCACTGAATTCTATAGAAAATTCGTCACTATCCATTTCTGCATCTTCTGGATCGCTAAATTCATTGAAATCAACGATATCTTCCGCAGAAACTAGCTCTTCAATGCTGACACCACTGAATTCTACAGAAAATTCCTCACTATCTATTTCTGCATCTTCTGTACTACTAAATTCATTGAAATCAAGGATGCGATCTTCTTCTTGAGAGTTTT
>CASBQR010000019.1 GCA_949127865.1 Synechococcales cyanobacterium PMM_0082 | reverse complement strand
TTCTGATTTAAACCCAGTGGCATCTTAATCATGACTCATTCTTCTTTTCTTCAAGACGAACTTAAGATTTCTGAACAGCTAGATGGAGATAAAGCCATCCTAAAGCTAAATGGGGCTTTGAGCGTTACAACTGTTCCGTATTTTCGTCAATCTGTGCAGCCATACCTAGAAAGAGGTTTAGGTGTAATTGTACTCGATTTTGAAGGTGTAACTAAAATCGTGAGTCGCGGCGTTGGTGCAGCTATTGATATGGCAGTACAAGCTAAAAAACAAGGTACCAAACTTCGCCTAGAAAAAATTGGTAAATATTCGAGATCTCTATATATTCAGGGAGTACACTTAGTCGCTGATGTTCCAGAATTAGAAGGTTTTGAGCCTTAATTTACGAACTATTAGGCAAGAATTTATAATAGCCTCTGAATATAATTAAACGCAAGAAGAGGTACTTCTACTTCCCCTTCAATTTTTCAATTTTAGCCTCTCACAGCAAAATAGTTTAGAAAGTTATTAAAGCCTTCATTTCCCTAACTGCTCTATCTAAACCAACTAAAGCAGCTCGGCTGATAATACTATGTCCGATGTTAAGCTCTTCCATTCCCATAATTTGGGCGATCGCTTTAGTATTCCAATAGGTTAAACCGTGACCTGCATTTACTCGTAATCCTAAACTAAGAGCTAATTCAGTCCCTAATATTAAAAATTCTAGCTCTTGTTTTAACTGATCTTCAGTACGAGCGTTGGCGTAGGTTCCCGTGTGTAATTCTACAAATTTGGCTCCCGTCTGCTCCGATGCCTTAAGTTGAGCGGGATCAGCATCTACAAACAAGCTCACAGGTATACTTGCAGTTTGCAACTCTTCGACAAACTTAGTCAAGCGATCGCCCATTCCATTTATATCTAATCCGCCTTCTGTCGTAATTTCCTCTCTTTTTTCAGGAACAAGGGTAACGTAATCAGGTTTAATCTCAAGGGCGATCGCCACCATTTCTGCTGTAGCTGCCATCTCTAAGTTCAGATGAGTGTAAACAGTTTGCCGTAAAACCCTGACATCACGATCTTGGATATGCCGCCGATCTTCCCGAAGGTGGACTGTAATTCCATCAGCACCTGCTAGTTCCGCAATTACGGCGGCGGCGATCGGATCTGGCTCCGTGCCTCTGCGGGCTTGGCGAATTGTGGCAATGTGATCAATGTTAACGCCAAGGGTAGGAGCCATAAAAATTTTTTAGATGAATGATTTAGAATGGGTGACCTGGGATTCGAACCCAGAACCAACGGATTAAGAGTCCGATGCGCTACCGTTGCGCTAGTCACCCTTACTTTTTAGTAGTTTAAGAAATAGACAGTAAGCATAGCATACGCTTAAGGAGATTTTTCTAGGTGTTTTTGTAAATTTTTGACAATTTTATGAATTTCAGGTAGTCGTCTAAATAAAGCTGCGGCTTTAATAAATGTTTTGGCATCGATCGCTGGCGCCCCTAATATTTGTAAATTTGCTCCTAAGTCTTGCCCTACTCCTGACTGGGCACCAACTACAGTGCGATCGCCTACCTTAATATGATTAGCTATGCCAACTTGTCCTGCCAGAATCACATTTTTTCCTAGTTTTACCCCACCTGCTAGTCCCGATTGCCCCGCCATCAAGCAATTTTCTTCTAATCGACAACCATGTCCAATTTGCACTAAGTTATCAATTTTTGAGCCCTGTCCGATGCGGGTATCACCGACTGCCCCCCGATCAATTGCCGCATTACATCCAACTTCCACATTGTCTTCAAGGATAGTTTTTCCCACCTGTTGCATTTTTGCCCAAGTGCCATCACTACTCGGTACAAACCCAAATCCTTCGGCTCCGATCGCTGCACCACTATGAATTACACAATTTTTACCAATCTCGCTGCGTTCGTGAATTACACAATTGGCATGGAGAACTGTGCGATCGCCAATAAAAACATCCTCGTAGATCGTGACATTAGCATGGATAATCACGCCATTTCCAATTTTTGAACCTGAACCAATTACCACATGGGGCGCAATAAAAACATCTTCACCAATTTCGACATTCTCACCAATTACAGCCGAGGGATGAATACTAGGTTTATAAACTCTGGGCGGATAAAATACAGCGATCGCCCTTGCAAATAGAAGTCGAGGCTGGGGTACGGATATATATGGGATTTTTAAGGAGTGAACTAGTTCCAAAACTTCGGTATCAGTATTTACAAATAATGCTCCCGCCTTGGTTTCTGCTAACTGGGAGAAAAAGCGACTATTTTCTAAAAAACCTAAATCCTTAGGCTGTGCTTCCAAAAGAGTCGAAACCCCAGAAATTTCTGGATCACCATAATCAAGCTTGAATTCTTGCCCCAAAGCCGCAATTAGTTCACTAAATTTCATTTATTTTTATTTCACTAGCCTAGTAAATCATTAACGGCGATCGCAAACCCACTTAAAACATGAGAAGTTAGGATTTCTGTCTCAGCATAAACGGTGCGAGAACTATTGGTAATTACCACAATCCATTTCTCCTCTGTGAATACCAGCCAAACTTCTTGACAGCCCGAACCCAAATATTCTTGAGCTTTGGCAAACACTTCGTTAGCTAAGTCAGTGGGCGAGATTACTTCTGCAATTAATGGAAAACTCTGAAGCAGAACGGGGAGTTCACCATATTGTGCCAGTAAATCAGGTGTAAGGTATGCTATATCTGGTCTGCGTCCTTGTTTTAGGGTTTGACAGGGTACCTCTGTATATACTTCTCCGCCAACTCCAGAGGACTCAACATAGTTACCCCATAACCGCCCGATTCTACTTTGAATTCGACTATGTAGTAAGGTCATGCCTTTTTTTTCAACTAAATTACCATCAACCCATTCCATCCCACTTGGAGGAGCGATCGCCCATTCTTCAAGGGTCATAGAAGTCGATAGGGGAGAACTAAGGGTAGCAACCATATTTACAACCTAATGAAGTAGTTCAGCAACTTAAATTATATAGATTTGAGAGACTTTACCAAAGTTAAACAACTTGGTAGGACAGAATGCTTATTTACAGTGTGCATATTAGGTAAGTAATATTAGTGATTGAGTAAACAATAATTGTTGAGTCATTAATAAAACTTATAGATTTGTAAATAACTTGCAATGTTTTACTTATTGAGGTTTGAGTACCTTTTATACTACAGTCATAAAAGCTGACGTTTTGACCGAAAAACGAGACGTAGGTGAACCTACCTTTAGACGATTTATTACCTGCATTCAGTGAAAAACCCGAAGGGTAAGCAAAAAAAGTCGTTATTTTAAGGGAAGGTAAGCACAACCTTGGGATTATGTCTTAAGGAAGTGTCTAGGGGTGCTTTGATAACACCTTTAAGGATGAAAGTCTCTTAAGAATCCCTCAGCTTTAGTTATGGGGAGTATCAAATTTAAGTAGACCATTCATAAATGCTTATTTTCTGACTTATGTCGGATAATTTTTAGCTCTATGAATGATAGATTCAAACCTATGCTCTACATTCAAGAAGTATTCAAGAAGCAATTTTTAATAAGCTCTCGAATTATCAGTCGAAATTAGACTAGAGATTAAATTACACAACAGGAACAAACACATGGCGTATTCGCAGACAAAG
>CASBQR010000018.1 GCA_949127865.1 Synechococcales cyanobacterium PMM_0082 | reverse complement strand
CTCATCTTCCGTCCATTCTCATCCACCGTAAATCCGTGGGTTAAAACCGTCTTGTAGGGGGCAATTCCATTGGTGGCACAGCTAGTTAATAAAGAAGACTGAAACCAGCCACGATGTTGATCAGAACCTTCTAAATATAAATCCGCAGGATAACTTAATTCTTCTCTTTGACTAAGTACTGCCGCCCAAGATGAACCCGAATCAAACCATACATCCATTGTGTCCGTGCCTTTACGGTAATTTTTACCATTGTTGTGATATTCAACAGGTAAGAGTTCCTCTAAGCTCAGTTCCCACCATGCATCAGAACCTCTAACTCTAAAAATTTCTTGAATATGGGCGATCGTCTCAGGCGTGAATAATGGCTCATTGGTATCCATGTCATAAAATACAGGAATCGGGACGCCCCAATTACGCTGTCTAGAAATACACCAATCCGATCGCTCTTGCACCATTGCCGTAATCCGATTTTCCCCGATCGCAGGAATCCAATGTACCTGTTTAATCGCACTTAAGGCAATCTCTCTAAACCCATCAACCGATGCAAACCACTGTTCTGTCGCTCTAACAATTGTGGGTTTTTTGGTTCGCCAGTCGTAGGGATATTTGTGCTTATAGTCTTCTGTTTTAATTAATGCCCCCAGTTCGGTTAGGACTTCTATAACTTTACTATTCCCTTCCTTTAGAACGTTCAAGCCTGCAAACTGCCCCGCTTCTTCTGTGAAAATTCCATAGTCATTTACAGGAGAAAGCACATCTAAACCATATTTATTCCCAACAATGAAGTCATCCTTCCCATGCCCAGGAGCAGTATGCACCAAGCCCGTCCCAGATTCCGCCGTCACGTGATCGCCAAGTAAAATTTTTCTGGAGCGATCGTCTAAAATTGGATGTTGGTATTCCGTATGTTCCAGAACTTCACCATTAAAAGTGATTTGAATAGATAGCTCTTGTTCAAATTTAGCAGCTAACTTCTCAACCAAATCCGTAGCGACAATATAGTTCTTTTCACCCGATGCAACAATACTATAACTGAGATTAGGATTCGCACTGATGCCCAAATTAGCAGGAATTGTCCAAGGCGTAGTTGTCCAAATTACAGCATGAAGATTGTTAAAAATTGAGTCACCTAAAACCCCTTGCAAACTCTCGCCAATTTTAGTTACAGGAAAAGCGACATAGATACTTTTAGAAATATGCTCATCGGGATATTCCAGTTCCGCTTCGGCAAGGGCTGTTTGCGAACTAGGCGACCAATAAACGGGTTTCAAGCCTCGATAAATATAGCCATTCAGTACCATTTTGCCAAACACGCCAATTTGGGCGGCTTCGTATTCTGGCTTTAGTGTGTAATAAGGATTTTCGTAATCACCCCACACGCCCCACCGTTTAAATCCTGCCGCTTGCTCGGCGATCGCATTATGGGCAAAATCCTTGGCTTTACGGCGTAATTCTAAGGGGGTTAACGCTTTGCGTTCTTCGGGTTTAAGATTTTGGATCACCTTTAGCTCAATCGGCAAGCCGTGACAATCCCAGCCCAAAACAAAACGCACTTTTTTGCCCCGCAGCATTTGGTAACGGTTAATTATATCCTTGAGGATTTTATTGAGGGCGTGACCCATATGCAGACTGCCATTAGCGTAGGGGGGGCCATCATGCAAAATAAACTTTTCACCAGTATTATTAGCTGCTAGGTTTTCGTAAATTTTTTCCTCTGCCCAAAACTTCTGAATTTCTGGCTCCTTGGCGATCGCATTGGCACGCATAGAGAAATTAGTTTGAGGTAAATTGACAGAATCTTTATAGTCAGAGGAGGTCATAGCAGTTTAGAAAATAATCAGCAGTATTGGTTATTATTACTCAGGTCGTGTCCACATAGGGCAAAAAATTGCAACTAGGGAATTAACTTTTCGGTATTGCATAATGAAATAATTCGATTAATAAACGTTTTTAGCTCTGGACAAGCTTGAATAGCAGTCATAAGTTCGTTCTTCTTCAAAATAGCTTTAGCATCACTTAATTTGTTGTAATCTCTCTTGCATTTTCCTAACCTAAAAATTTCTTTGATTCGATATTAAGGAGGATTGTGATGATTTACCGTTTCAGGAGATCCGCTAGGAGCAGAAAGATTAGGCTTTGCCAACTTTTGGATAGTTTCCCAGTATGGAAGTAGCCATGCCTCAAAATCATGGAGGGCAGCATGAGGATAAAAGTTGGGATTATTACCCACCCACTCCGTCATTTTAGCTTTAGCATCTTCAGCAGATTGAAAGTCTTTTGTGCCCGTATAAATATCTGTCAGCGCAATTACAGCATCATATCTATCATTTAATAAGTTCTCTACAACTCGCTTAAGTTTTGCTTCTTTAGGAATGCGTCCATCCTGAGAAATAAATTTAAGTTTTGGCATTTTCTGCTCCAGTCGGCTTTGCAAAAATTCACATAACTTTTCTCTAAAGGCGATTTCAGTAGCTCCTTCAACTAAAATAGCAATTTTCATGGACGACCGCCGATCACATTCATTGCCCATACTTGATCGAGTGTATAGTCCTCTAGCCATTTATCCAAATCAAAAGTATCTGCCCATGTCATCTTTGCCATGCCTTCTTCAAGATCGCAAATTAACACTTCCTTTGGCTCAAGAAATCTGATAAGTCGATCTGAGTGGGTTGCAACTATCAGTTGTGTATGTTTTGAAGCTTCTCTCATTAAGTACGCCAAGTGTTTGAGTAGCTCGGGATGCAGACTGACTTCAGGTTCGTCTAGTAAGGTAATTGTTGTTAAATTTTGACTTTGCAGAAGTGCCACCAACCATAGAAATCGGAGCGTTCCTTCTGACAACTCATGCACATATATAGGTTGAGAAAAGTTCCTATCCGTCCAAGTCATAGAGATAGTTCCAGCTGCAACTGGGGGAAAGTTTAGTCGTTCAAAATCTGGAAACGCAGCAGAGATAATATCTTCAACCATTTCAAAGCGATCGCGATCAGTTTCTTTTAAGTAGTAAAGACAGGAAACTAAGTTTTCTCCTTTAACTCCTGGAAGTTTTGCAGGACGCATGGCTTGAGGTAAACGAACTAAGCTTTTTTCCGATACATCAAGTGCGCCATAGTATGTACAGGATGAAAGACTTTTTCTTAAATTTTCTGGCTCTTGATACATTTTAGGAACTTGAGAAAGTGAAGTTTCAAATGGATTATGTTCCCAGTTTGGTCTTACAAGCTTGTTATTCTCTTGATCGAAATACTTAACATCCAATACATGGGAATCAATATATTTAAATGGAGCATTTACATTTCTAAGTCTTCGTTGTGTTAACGTTTCACTACTAATTTGATAGGATAAATTTCTTGGTGTAACTGTAAGACTGTAATTTAAAGGATTGTAGTGTTCTACCTGCATAGAAGTTGTAATTTCAAGCTCTTGAGCTTTCCCTCTGGTTAAAATCTCATCTAAGCCCCCTTTCCTCTGTAATGTATCGAGTAAGCTACCATTAGCTGAGGCAGATAAAATTGAAAGAACATCTAAAAAAGAAGTCTTACCTGAACCGTTGGCACCGATCATAACCGTAAGATCTCTCATCTCAAGATTGATATTTTCAAGTCGGCGATAACCCTTTACAGATATATTTTCAAACTTACCTAAACGGTTAACCATTATTATTTCCAGTAATTGACTGTTTAGACAGTATAAAAGTAGAGTTAGTTTATTTGAGGAATTCTTGCTAAATTTAACCTGAATTACTCGATCGCTAATCAGAATTTGTTAAACTTCAAACTTGAGCTGGCAAACCTAACAAGGGACAAGCACAGAAATAAAGTGCCATCTAAATAATTCAACCATAAAATTTCATCTCAATGTTTATTGGGACATTATTAAGCTTCACATCCCTTAATTGATGGTAATTCTAGTTTTTAATCCAGATTTTGATCTAGAAAAATACCACTATGGCAAAATTCTTGCTATGATAGCGCACGATATTAGGCGTGTCTGGGGAGATTAAATGCTAAGTCCAATTGATTTAAGCGGTAAACCGTTTCACTTTATTGGTATTGGCGGAATTGGGATGTCGGCGATCGCCCATATTTTAGTTAGACAAGGTTATAAAGTATCTGGTTCAGATTTAGCACAAAATCAATTGATTACTCAGCTTCAAAGCTTTGGTGCCAAAATTTTTCAAGGTCATAGTGCCGATAATATTGATCTAAGTAATCCTCCGCAAATAGTTTGTTCCTCCGCTATTAATGAACTTAACCCTGAATTTCAGGTAGCAAAGTCCCACAATTTACCGATTTTGCATCGTTCCGATGTCTTAGCAGCTTTAATTACCCAGTTTCAAAGTGTAGCGATCGCTGGTACTCATGGCAAAACTACAACCAGTAGCTTAGTTGCCTACTTATTTTTACAAGCAGGACTTGATCCCACTATTGTTGTTGGCGGTGAAGTCAGAGCGTGGGATGGTAATGCCCGTCTAGGAAAGGGAAAATATTTAATTGCCGAAGCTGATGAATCCGATGGTTCCCTAACCAAGTTTACGCCTGCCATAGGGGTGATCACAAATATTGAACTCGACCATACCGACCATTATCACAGCCTTGAACAAGTTATATCTACATTCCAAACCTTTGCAGAGCGTTGCCAAGTTGTAGTTACCTGTATAGATTGTGAGACTACCGCTACAAATATTAAAGCCGATATTACCTATAGTTTATGCCAGCCCAGTGCCGATTATTATGCGGTAGATATTGAATATGGTTGCTACAGTACCAAAGCTCAAGTCCTAGAACGAGGGCAGGTTTTAGGGGAAATAAGCCTAAGTATATTAGGAAAACATAATCTGAGTAATGCTCTGGCGGCGATCGCTGTAGCTCGGTGGGCAGGAATTAGTTGGAGCGATCTGCAAGCAGCTTTACCTGACTTTATCGGCGCTAGTCGGAGATTTGAACTTAAGGGCAAACAAAATGGTGTAACTTTTATTGATGATTATGCCCATCATCCCAGTGAAATTCTGGCAACCTTAGCCTCAGCCAAACTCCAATCTAGCCATCAAGTCCAAAATCGGGTAGTAGCAATTTTTCAGCCCCATCGCTATAGCCGCACTGCCCAGTTCCTGACTGAGTTTAGCTGTGCCTTTAACGATGCAGATTTAGTTGTAGTCACAGATATTTATGCGGCGGGAGAAAAGAATATAGAAAATATTAATGGAGAAAAAATGGCAGAAGCGATCGCTGCTCATCATCCTCAAGTGCATTTTCAAGGTTCTTTAGATTCGGTGCAAACTTTTTTAACTAATAACTTGCGGTCGGGTGATTTAGCGATATTTTTAGGGGCAGGGAATCTGAATCGGGTGATTGCTCCCACTATTCAAGCGATCGCGAATATAAGCCAATGATGACAACTACCAAAACCGAGATTGAAATTCATAGAGATTATCCCCTTGCTGCTTTAACT
The DNA here is from genome assembly GCA_949127865.1 of Synechococcales cyanobacterium PMM_0082. Classification (GTDB taxonomy): domain Bacteria; phylum Cyanobacteriota; class Cyanobacteriia; order Pseudanabaenales; family Pseudanabaenaceae; genus PCC-7502. The sequence continues at coordinate 7,815 of CASBQR010000018.1, read as the reverse complement.
TCATGGAAAGTGGGTGGACTAGCACAGTGGTATGCTGCGCCAAAATCTATCGGAGCGTTAGAAGAATGCTTAGCTTGGGCAGAGCGATCGGGTGAGCCAATTACATTGCTCGGGGCAGGCAGTAATTTACTAATTAGCGATCGCGGCTTATCAGGTTTAGTCATCTGTACAAGGCATTTGCGGGGAATTGAGTTTAATCTAGCCCAAGGGCAAGTAACAGCCGCCGCTGGTGAACCTGTAGCCAGATTGGCAATGCAATTAGCAGCTAAGGGTTGGTCTGGACTAGAGTGGTCTGTGGGGATTCCAGGTACCGTTGGCGGTCTAGTTGTAATGAATGGTGGTGCTCAAGGTGGCTGTACCAGCGATCGCCTAGTTAATGCCCAAACAATTTCATTAACAGGTAAATCTGAAATACTACTACCTGCACAATTGGGGTTTAAATATCGGACTTCCCTCTTACAAGCAGGCGATCGCATTGTCACCGCCGCAACTCTACAGCTAAATACTGGCTTTGATCCCCAAGCAATTACGACCACCACCAATAACTTTTTAAGATTCAGACACAAAGTTCAACCCTATCACCTTCCCAGTTGTGGCAGCGTTTTTCGTAATCCCGAACATCATGCCGCCGCCAAATTAATCGAAGATACTGGCTTAAAGGGTTATAAAATCGGCGATGCTCAAGTCTCAGAACTTCATGCCAACTTTATCTTGAACTGTGGTCACGCCACTAGTAATGATGTGATTAACCTAATTCGCTATGTGCAGGCGCAGGTATCGCAGAAATGGGCTATAGATTTGGAAACTGAAGTAAAAATGCTTGGAGAGTTCTAGGATAAAGAAAGCGAATCTCAGAGCGAGGTTCTTCGTAATATTTTTGTCTAATTTTCCATGTCCCAACTCCCAATCCTCTATTCATATAGGCGTTGTCCCTACGCAATCCGTGCGCGGATGGCATTACTTTATGCAGATATAGAATATGAGTTAAGAGAAGTTTCCCTAAAGCACAAACCCGCAGAGATGTTAGCAATTTCGCCTAAAGGTACAACTCCAGTTTTGCAATTAACAGATGGTAAAGTCCTAGAGGAAAGTCTAGATATTATGAATTGGGCGATCGCTCAAAATGATCCCGATAGTTGGCAACAATTGCCATCGGACTTGATGGAACTCGGTCAAAAGCTAATTACCATTAATGATTTCGAGTTCAAGCAAAACCTCGATCGCTATAAATACTATGTTCGATTTGCCCAACCACAGGAAGTCTATAGAGTCACAGCAGAAGTATATTTACAGACTTTAGAGCAATTATTACAACATCATAATTTCCTCCTAGGCGATCGCCCGTCATGGGCAGATGTGGCGATATTTCCATTTATTCGGCAGTTTGCCCATGTAGATTTACAATGGTTTGAGCAGTCTACCTATCAGGCACTAGGGAAATGGCTTAAGTTTTATAAATCTAGTCAGTTATTTCTCAAAGTGATGGAAAAGCCCATCCTCAATCTAGATATTGCCATTTAGTCTTCATTTTCTTTTAAATTCTACTTTTTTAAATTATTAGGAGTAAAAACGTGAATATGTATCGTACCGAAAAAGATTCCATGGGAGAGCTGCAAATCCCAGAAACTGCTTACTATGGAATTCAGACGGCACGAGCGATCGCCAATTTTCAGATCAGTGGTATTAAACCTTTACCCATTTATATCGATGCAGGTATCACAATTAAAAAAGCCACAGCCCTTGTCAATGCAGAACTAGGATGTATTCCGATCGAAGTTGGTGAAAAGATCGCGATCGCCTGTGATCAAATTCTGGCAGGAGCAATGCGTAATGAATTCGTTGTAGATATCTATCAAGCGGGAGCAGGTACTTCCCATCACATGAATATCAATGAAGTATTAGCAAATCGAGCTTTAGAATTAATCGGTGATGTTAAAGGCAACTATAACCGCATCAGCCCCAACGATCACGTCAACTACGGACAATCTACCAATGATGTCATTCCCACCGCAATTCGCATCGGCGGCTTAATGGCATTGGAGGAATATATTTATCCCGCCTTAGAAAATTTAATTAGTGAATTGCAACTGAAAGCCGATCAATTTAAAGATGTAATTAAATCGGGACGAACACATCTACAAGATGCCGTACCTGTGCGCCTCGGTGATGAATTTCTGGCATACGCCCAAATTATTTCTGACCACACTCGACGGATTCGCTTCGCCGCCAATGATTTAACAGAACTAGGATTAGGGGGAAGTGCCGCAGGAACTGGAATGAATACCCATCCCGATTATGCAGTCAAAGTCGCAGCAAAATTGAGCGAACTCACTGGCTTTAACCTCAAACCAGCTCCCAATCCCATGGCAGCTATGCAGAGTATGTCAGCCTTTGTCAACGTATCTGGAACTCTACGCAATCTGGCTCAGGACTGCATAAAAATTGCCAATGATTTAAGGCTTATGGATTCGGGACCAAAAACTGGTTTTAAGGAAATTCAACTACCCCCCGTCCAACCAGGTTCATCGATCATGCCAGGAAAATATAATCCTGTGATTGCTGAGATGACAAATATGGTCTGCATTCAGGTTATGGGATACGATACTGCCATTGCGATCGCTGCCCAAGCAGGACAATTAGAATTAAACGTGATGATGCCTTTAATTGCTTATAACCTTCTACATAGTATGGAAATTTTAGGTAATGCCCTCGATAGCTTAGCGCAAAAATGTATTAGCGGAATTACTGCTAATAGCGATCGGTGCCTAGCCTATGCCGAAGGTAGTTTATCCTTAGTCACTGCCCTTAATACTCATATCGGCTATCTCAACAGTGCCGACATTGCCAAAGAGTCCTTAGCAACAGGTAAATCCCTACGACAAATCGTCCTAGAACGAGGACTACTCAGTGCTGAACAACTAGCTGAAATTCTGAACCTAGAGGAGATGAGTAAAGCCAGATTTCATCCAGATTTTATAAACAGTTCAACCTAATTTATCTTAATCTTGGAAGCAAATAGTAATCGCAAAGGAAAAATAGCAGTTCTCATTTTGATTTTTAAGTTGCCTATAAGTTACCTGATCTCAAAAATTTTCATAACCATATAAGATTAGAGAAGTTCACATATTCAAGTTTAGCTAATTAGATCCATCATGACTTCAGAAACTATTAAAGCAAAGATTCTAGCGATCGCCCACAAACGCTCTGTATTAATTCAACTATCTGCCCAAGATAATTTGGGGAATTTAACCATAGATGTATTGCAGGCATTAGAGGAAATTAATGATCTGATTGCTGATTTCCAAAAAACTTTCCCTGACTGTGTTATTGATTAAACTCATTTTAATCATACGAGTTTATATTTATCTGCGATCGCTAATCCTCAAGATTTAAGTAACCTGAAAGTTAAAGGGATGAGTAAACAGCCTGTGCAGGTTTATAATATTCCACCATTCACCCTTTTTGGGATCAAATTGCAAAGTTAAACCTAATTCTTGGGGGAAATCAAGACTTAAATCAACGGCGAGAGTCTTTAATGGGTAAAGCCCTAAGTATGGATCAAGCGATCGCCATTAGCAAAGAACTAGAAGAGTCTCTAGAGCAAAGGCAGCAGGATATTATTGATGGGTTTATGCAGGTTTTGCAACCACTTTTTAGACTTTGTAGCGAGTATATAGTTGGTGCGCTATTAACTGAAAATATGCTTTATAGTGTGGCTTTTTTAATTGATTGGGATCACGAACCAGAATTTGCGATCGCCATAGAAAAATTGGATGCAAAATACGATAACCGCTTACGCATCCGTTACAACAACTTTACAGCCCCTTTTAATTTTGTGAATTTAAGAAAATCTTAAAATTCCCGATCTCTAACCTATTCTTCAGTTTCTTCCTCAGCATCGGGTTGAGGATAAATAAATCCAGTATTGTTACCAGTTAAGATTGATTTTCCAAGGGATAACGCCTTGGCTGCCGCTACAGCAGCTTTACGTTTCCATGCGGCTTTACGAATATCACGCTTTGACTTTGAGGTGCGTTTCTTAGGGACTGCCATGATTAAGCTAAACTAATTTTTACAGACTTATAATCATATACTAACTAGCTATTTTCTGGCAATCTAATATTCTCAATCCTAGATCATGCAAGTTTTGCATAAATTCCACTCATGCTATTGAGAGCAATTGCCATAACCAGCCTTGAAAAGCCTATCCTTTCCCCAATTTTAGTCTGTTACTGCGCCCAAACTACTAGTAGATACTAACTTCGCATACTTTGCCAAAACTCCCCTTGTATAGCGAGGTGCAGGCTGAACCCATTGCAAACGACGGGTAGCTAATTCCTCATCACTGACATTGAGTTGTAGTAATTTCGCATTAGCATCAATGGTAATCGAATCTCCTTCTTTTACTAAGGCGATCGCCCCACCAACAAAAGCCTCAGGCGCAACGTGACCAACCACTAAGCCAAAAGTGCCACCAGAAAATCTACCATCAGTAATTAAACCCACGGAGTCTCCCAAGCCTGCCCCAATAATCGCCGCCGTTGGAGCTAGCATTTCCCGCATTCCAGGTCCGCCTTTTGGTCCTTCATAACGAATTACCAACACATCTCCAGCTACGACCTTACCTGCAAGGATGGCTGCTAAACATTCTTCTTCCGATTCGTAAACCTTGGCTGTTCCGTTCATCACTGGCTTTTTAATACCTGTAATCTTAGCTACACATCCTTCGCTGGCTAAATTACCCCTCAAAATTGCTAAATGCCCCTGAGCATACATAGGGTTAGACCACGGACGGATCACATCTTGATCGGGCGAAGGCTCCGAGGGAATGTCCTTAATCACCTCTGCTACTGTTTGCCCTGTGATAGTCAAACAATCGCCGTGGAGTAGATTATGTGCCAGTAACATCTTCATGACTTGGGGAATACCACCAGCTTTATGCAGATCCGTAGCTACATATTTACCACTGGGTTTGAGATCGCACAGGACAGGTACTCTTTGGCGGATGCGTTCAAAATCATCTAAAGTCCATTCCACTTCTGCTGAGTGAGCGATCGCTAGGAAATGTAAAACCGCATTACTGGAACCACCCACTGCCATAACTACAGACACAGCATTTTCAATAGATTTACGGGTGATAATATCTCTGGGTAAAATTTGCTTACGAATTGCCTCGACTAAAACTTTGCCAGCTAGTTCAGTATTTACGGCTTTTTCGGGAGCGATCGCCGACATTGTGGAGGAATAGATCAAACTCATGCCCATTGCCTCAAAAGCAGAAGACATCGTATTGGCAGTATACATTCCGCCGCAGGAACCTGCCCCAGGGCAAGCGTTGCGTTCTACTGAGTTGAGTCTTACTTCGTCAATCCTACCCGCACTATATTGTCCAACTGCTTCAAAGGCACTAACTACAGTTAAATCTTCCCCATCTAAATGCCCTGGTTCGATGGTGCCACCGTAAACGAAGAGGGCGGGAATATTCATCCTTGCCATGGCGATCATTGCCCCTGGCATATTTTTGTCACAGCCACCGATCGCTAAAACCCCATCCATACTCTGAGCACTACAGGCAGTTTCAATGGAGTCGGCAATCACATCACGGGATACTAGGGAATATTTCATGCCTTCGGTTCCCATAGAAATGCCGTCACTAACAGTAATGGTTCCAAAAACTTGGGGCATCCCATTACCAGAGCGAATTCCAGCTTCAGCGCGAATGGCTAGGGGCGCAATCCCCATATTACAAGGCGTAATCGTACTGTGGGCACTGGCAACGCCCACGATGGGTTTAGTAAAATCTGAATCGGTAAATCCCACGGCTCGCAGCATGGCACGGTTGGGCGATCGGGCTACGCCTTGGGTAATGATTTGACTTTTGAGGTTATCTGCCATGACTGTTTAATTTCGATTATTGTGATTAGATTTTTAATTTAGCATCTCATATTTTTATATAGATACTGCCTTAAATATTCTGCATAAATTGCGATCGCATATTCCCAAACCCAAAACCACAGATCTCCAACCAATTCAATCACAATCCCGATCGCATCAAATTCACCAACAGCAATTACCAGTTTTCTAACACAGGTAAAAAGATAACGAGAAAGCGATCGCCTGTCCTAATGACATAAGTTAAAATACAATTCAACTAAACAAACGCTAAGTTTATGAATATTAAGTTGGATTTGCCTAGTCCGTTAGAGCAGGATTTGTCTACAGAAGCATCAAGGCTAAATTTGAGCTTGTCTGATTATATTCTCAAGGTTTTGATGGTTAGACAGAGTTGGCTGGTTTTGGAAGAGATGGAAGATGCTGAAGATGTCGCAGATGCAGAGATTGCTTTGCAGGAAGATGGTTTTATTCTCTTGGCGGATATTAAAAGGGAATTAGGAATTAGTTAGATGCCATACGAAGTAGGATTTAAGCCTTCAGCGTTGAGAGAACTTCGGAAGCTAGATGAAGCGACTCAGAAAGTAATTATCGCGGAGATTGAGTTGCTTGCGGATAATCCTCGCCCAGATGGTTGCAAAAAGCTAAAAGGAGAAGTTGATTTATACAGAATTCGTGTTTCAGGTAATTATCGTGTTGTTTATGAAATACAGGATCGTATGTTGATAGTTACTGTAGTTAAGGTTGGGCATCGACGGGATGTGTATCGCTAGTCTGAGGCGAATAAATTTCTAAATAAATAAAAATCTACTTAAAATGTCACAAATTGAATCAATTGAATTACCTATATCCTTTGATAGCTATACTACAGAACCAGTATCATTCTTAAAACCTATCTAAAGAAATTGAAGCACTAACCTAGAAATTATCTTGAATGAACCTGATAAGTCTATTACAGCGTAATCTGTACAAATTGAGTCGCTTTCGGTATGATTTCTGTGGCTAGCGATCGGGTAGTTTTTAATATATGTTTGTCTAAAGTTCTATTTTTGGTAATACATCTTGTATTTTTCTGGATGACAGTATTCAAGAGAATATTACCAATAGAGTTTCGGGGTAGTACACCAAATTAGTTATGTTATGCAGAAAGTTTCAGTATAATCATCTAAAATTGGGTAGCTATACGGAAGGTTTCCATATAATACCTAGTTAGGCTTCTCGGCAGCCATCGTTCAATACTGATTAATGGTGATGTATTTCATGATGTGTTGTATATTCTGCAAGAATAATTCTGAAAACAGTAAATCAAAAGAACATATCATCCCAGAGTCTATTGGCAATAAGGAGTATGTACTTCCACCTAGATGGGTATGTGATAGTTGTAATAACTATTTTTCAAGGAAAGTAGAAGCACCTTTTTTAGAGTCTTGGTACGGTAAAATTTCAAGATTTGAGATGAGGATTCCGAATAAAAAGGGGAGAATTCCTGTAGGTACTGGTGTTCATCCATATAGTCGTACAAAGCTTGATCTATTGTTTGACAAAGATGGATTGAGTATCTTTTCAGCTTCGGGCGAAGACGAAACACGTTTTGTCAAAAGCATCCAGGGCAAGGTAAACTTTACATTCCATCGGCTGGAGAACCAGAATTGAATTATGAAGTAGCCCGTTTTATTGGCAAAGTAGGTCTGGAAGTTCTCGCTGATCGCGGTACACATATAGATGGCTGGAATGAAGAGCTTGTAAACAAAACCGAATTAGATAAACTACGAAATTATGTTCGTCGTGGGGAAGATGGATTTATCGTAACAACTCAGGTCAAAAAGAATTCAGACAAAAAGAGGATCATTGCGAAAGACATGTGTAAGAGCCCCCAATATACTAAGCCCTTGCTTTTTGAGGGTAGAGATATAGCCACGAATT
>CASBQR010000017.1 GCA_949127865.1 Synechococcales cyanobacterium PMM_0082 | reverse complement strand
ATCCAGCAATAACCAAACCTTCCCAGCCTTGATCGCCTCCCCTAGCGAGTCTTTCCATGCTTGCAGTTCAGCCATCTCCTCAGAAGCATCACGCACCCAATCTTCTAATAGATATTTCCTTAGATTCTTCGTCCCCAAAGCCGTCAAAGAAATCCAAACAGGAATATTGTCAGTTTTTTCCAGTAACCACGAACCAATTTTCTGTAACTGTGTAGTTTTACCCGCCCCCGCCTCACCAATGATCGCAATCCGTTTACCATTACTAATTTTTGTATTGCTATCCAAAAGCACATCTTCAAAAAAGTTTTTATGACTAATAGGCGTTACTTTTTCCGCATACAACTCAGATCCGCGATCAGGAGATCCATCTTCTTGCTTACGTTTAGGCTTTTCTTGCCTCTCCACCAGACCCAAAGGCACAAAAATATCATCAAAATTAAAACGAATCCCATCCCCAGCCGTCAAAGATTCAGTAGTCAGCTTTTTTAAATCATCTAACATCTTCTTAGTTTCTTTTCTCCAATCAATAGGCTGTAACGGCAAAACCCGATCTTGCCCTTCATATTGCTGTTGCAACCAATACCCAAGAACTTTTAATTTACCTTTGCTCTTGATATTTAAGCCCGTGCAACTTTTTGAGAACTTGTTATAGATACTCGTCATTCGAGCTTCTAAAGTAGCAGGAGAAACTTGTAGATCTTGGGCAAGCTTAGTCTGATTTTTATTTGACTTGAAATCTTCAAACTCAAGCAAAAATGCTTCTTTCTCATCTCCTGAAAGATCGTATTTAATTGCAATATCGCTCAGGAAATTTTGATAGGACATACTTTCGACTGGTAAAACATCAACCTGACGTTTATCATAACCTACTCAAAAAAGCTTGTAATCCCCTCTTAGCAAAGTCTAGGGAATACTAGGGTGTTTTAGGGTTTCGGCAAGGGTTTTTATTTTGGTGAGGGCGTTTTAATGAATTCATCGAGATTAACTCACCCCCCGATTATGAACACACACAAACAGATTCAGCAAATCGCTACATTAGATGATCGTTTAGCAACAGTAGATACATACATCCCCGTTTGTAAATCCAAAGATATCAACCATCTCGAACGTCGCCAACAGCAAAGAGCCATTAGCCAAGATATGATCCGCGTCGCAATCGCCTATGGTCAAAAACGCTTCGATCATCATGGTGCAATTGTTTACACCCTTAGCGATCGGCTACTCAAACATAGTCCATACTCTAAGTTCACAGATACTCTTAGAGGTTTACAGGTAATCTGCCTACAAAGCCTAAACAATTATCAAATCCTGACGACCTACTGGAATTTTGAAACTAAGCGCCGAGTCAGAAATTAGTAGATTTAGATCCCCGACTTTTTCCCTTCTGTTATGGATTCTTTCTATTGGTCACAGAAAAAGCAGGGGATCTGTGATTTGCTTACCAAACATTTTAAATATTACGGCGAATACTTTCAAAAGGAACCATATCACCATTCTCAAATTCCTGCTGCGCTTCCCGAATATCCGCAATAAACTGTTCGCTATACCTCTCCTCAACAGTCAGCTTTAATCCTAAACTATCCAACCACTCAGCCAACTCATAAATCGCCTGACTCTTCCCACTTGCGCTAAAATCTTTTACCCATTGACGATCGCTAGCAGAACCCAACGCCGCAGCCACATGACCTAAACATAAAGGCAACAAATCAGGCTCAGAATCGACCTCTTCTAAAACCACCGCAAGATAAACTGCCGACTCTTCAGGATCTTTTAGAGAATCAATCAAAAACTCCTCATGACTTTTAGTAACCTTTACGCTTTGCATAGTCCCTCCAATAAGACTTAGCTGTTTGAATATCTCGATCTTGAGAGCTTTTGTTGCCACCGCACATCATCAGTATAAGCATTGTCACCACATGTCCAAAATAAATCGATTTAGACATGATATTTAAACTCCGTAGCTCTTTTCCAAAATTTTAGTGGGTACACTTTCTAAAATCTGCAATAGCTCGGATTCAAATCCCACCTGTGCCCGATTAGTTTTGCCGCCAATATAGAGACTACTGCCTGCTTGCAATGCCCAGATTTGAGAATGACTAACGTAGCTCATGACCACACCCATCATTAATAATCCAAATCCAGTATAGACAAGGGGAATCCCAGGGTCGGATTTTATTTGTAATCCTGTACTACCCACTAATTCTTTGATAGTTAGGGTTATGCCATTAACTTCGGTACTGCCTCCAGCCCTGACTGTAGAAACTAAATCCCCTTTTTCATCATAAATTAATAATGTTCCCTGTAAATCGGGAGTGATTAGGGTTACACCTGCACTGAGATCGGGTTTAGTTGGGAGCCAAGATCCCCATACCTTATTATTTGTGCCTTTTGCTTGAAGGACAGTCATTGGCAGTTGCAAAACTGGGCTAGCATTTAGGGTAAATCGCACCGCTGCAATATCCCAATTTGCTTGATAAAAAGTAACCCCGTCATAGCGCAAAGGTTTATTCACATGAATAGTCTGCCGATCAAGTTCCTTTCCTGACTTGTTATCTATTACAGAAAGATCGGAATAAAACTGATCGATCGCGCCACTGGGAGTATATTCAATCCAAAAACGGTTAACTTTTACTGCCCAATCTTTAGGTATATGCGACCAAATTCCCGCTTCCGTGACATTTTTGATTTGGAAAGCTTGCCCACTCGGAATCATCTCTTGCCCAATAAACCCTGTAAGCGACCCCAAAATTGCCCCAATTAAAATTAATAACATACTGGCATGAACAAAGATGGGACCAACCCTGCCGATCAAACCTTTACGGGCATAGAGTTGACCGTTTTCTTGATAGACTTGATAGCCAAATTTAGTCAAAACTGGAGCTATTTCCTCTAGCGATCGCCCAATTAATTCAGTACTGAGTGCCAACTTACTAAAACTTTGAGGCTTTGTGTAGTAGTGCCAGCGTTTTGCCACTTTCAGCATGGGTAACTGCCGATTAAATGTACAAATGGTGAGACTTGTCCCAAAGAGAATTAGTAATGCTAAAAACCACCAAGTACTGTAAACATGATTTAAGCCAAGGAATAATAGAACCTTAAAAGTTAAAAATCCAAATAAAGCAGGATGTTCTGGATAATTTTGTTGATAAAAATCTAAAGTTTCTCCCTGCTCAATTACTGTGCCAGATACACTACAAGCGGCAATTATTAACAGTAGAGCGATCGCAAACTTTAAATTACCGAGAATTGGGAATAGTTCGCGACGTAGAAATTTTGAATAGTAGTTAGCCACTAATTGTATTTATTAGTTGAAATTATTGAATACATCTCTAGTTTAGTGAAAATGCCAGCCATAATTTAGGTAAACCTCCTAATAAAGCCCTGCGCCCCTTTTTGGAGTCGGACTTGAAGCCAATCTACTATAAAACTAATTTTAGGAGAGGGATTTAGGGTGAGGGCATTACAAATTTTATTATCAATCTATGTCTTCCAAGCGAATTCTAGGATCAACAGCTTTCAGCAATAAATCTGCTAACAAATTGCCAATCACTAACATTAAAGTCCCAAGGGTCAAGCCTGCCATAACTAGATTTATATCTTTTTGCTGAACTGCTTGGAGTAGGAGCTTGCCTAGACCTGGTAAGCTAAAGAAATATTCAGTGATAAATGATCCGCCTAGTAAGCCTGAAAGTTCAAATCCTAAGAGTGTGATCAAAGGATTTATAGCATTGCGTAAAGCGTGGACATAAATTACTCTATTTTCGGGCAAGCCCTTTGAGCGAGCAGTTTTGATATAGTCTTGACGCAGTACATCTAACAAATTGCCACGCATTAACCGTTGTAACCCGACAAAGCCAATTATCGTTAAAGTAAATACAGGTAGTATCAAGTGGTAGGCAATGTCAACTATTTTGCCAAACCAATTAAAATCACTAAAATCTATGCTGGTTAAGCCACCTACGGGAAATAGTGATGTACTTTGAGCGAACATTAATACCAAAATTGCCAAAATAAAACTGGGAAATCCCTGCACTGCATAGCTTAAAACTTGAATAGATTGATCTAATCGCGTATTTTGTTTAACGGCGCAAAAGATACCTAGGGGGATAGCGATCGCCCAAGTTGTAATTAAAGAGGCGATCGCTAAAATCAACGTATTTCCTGCTCTTTCTGTAACAAGTTCTAATACAGGGGCATTACCCTGACAAGTGCGTCCTAGGTTTCCCCGTAAAGCACTACCAAGCCAATTAGCATACTGGATAAAAACTGGTTTGTCATAACCTAGGCGGGCTTTTTCTGAGTCTATAAATTCCTTTGAAGTGGAAGGATTTAGTTTGACATCGGTAAAACAATCTCCAGGTGATAGCTTCAGCATCATAAAGCTCAAAACTGATACTAGAAATATGACCAAACCAGCTTGGCTCAGGCGTTTTAGGATATAGGATGCATTGTCATTCATAGAGATTTTTTAGAATCGGCGGCTCAAATATATGATCTAAATATATGATCTAAATATGAAGAGAGCCAATATCACGGCGATAGGTGGCTCCATCATAGCTAATATGGCTTACGGCTTTATAGGCGATGGAAATTGCTTCTTTTAAGTCTTTGCCGATCGCACTTACGCCTAAAACTCTGCCACCATTGCTAACTAGACTTTTATCTTTAATCTTAGTCCCAGCATGAAATACGATCGCTCCGTTTTCTTCAGCTTTTTTAATTCCTGAAATTAATTTTCCACTTTCAGGCGTTTCAGGATAGCCCCCACTTGCCATGACCACACAAACCGATCCACCGGGTTTCCAACTTATGGGTAAAATCTGCCCTAACCTTCTTTCTACGCAGGCTAATAACAGGTCTTCGAGGGGCGAATTTAATAAGGGTAAAACTACTTGAGTTTCAGGGTCGCCAAATCTAGCATTAAATTCAATTACCTTGGGCTTACCTGTAGGAGTGATCATCAAACCTGCATATAGACAACCACAGTAATCAATCCCGCGATCGCGTAAAGCCGCAATAGTTGGTTCTAAAATCGTCGATTGAATCTCTGCCATTAACTGCGGATTTGCTAAAACACTAGGGGCGTAGGCTCCCATACCACCAGTATTCGGACCAAGATTACCTTCTTTGAGGCGTTTATAGTCTTGAGCAGGGATCAGGGGGCGAATGGTGATGCCATCAGTAACCGCAAGGATTGATACTTCTTTCCCCTCTAAATATTCTTCAATTAATACCTTTTCTCCTGCACTGCCAAATTGCCCTGTGAACATCTGATCAATGGCGCTTAGGGCTTGTTCTAAACTTGTAGCAACGGTTACGCCTTTACCACTGGCTAATCCATCTGCTTTGATCACGATCGGAATACTTTGCGATCGCACATAGGCTTTAGCCAATTCTGGATCTGTAAACGTAGCACTAGTAGCGGTAGGAATCCCAGCCCTAATCATTAATTCCTTTGCCCAAGTTTTACTAGATTCAATTTGAGCCGCAGCTTGGGTTGGACCAAATACAGGTAAATTAGCAGCATGGAAATAATCAACAATCCCCATAGCTAGGGGTAACTCTGGTCCAATCACGGTTAACGCCACTCCCTGAACCAAAGCAAAACGACGAATACCTTCAAAATCACTAACAGCAAAGGATAGATTCTGACATTTGGGCATAGTTGCAGTTCCAGCATTACCAGGAATACAGAGAATATGTGTAACTTTCTCAGATTGAGCGAATTTCCATGCTAGGGCGTGTTCTCGACCACCCCCACCTACGATTAAAACTTTCAAATCTTTACCTACAAATGCTGAATTGGCATAGATTATATCAATATCCCGTTGTCGTGAGTCCGTAAAATCCCCTTCTAATTAATCAAATCAGCGATAACTTTGGCGGTGACGGGGGCAAGTAAAATACCATTACGGTAATGTCCAGTTGCTAAAACTAAGTTTTCGTAGGTAGGGCTAACCTCTAAAATTGGGATTTCTGCGGGGGCATGGGGACGAAAACCCCACCATGTAGATTGAATAGTCATGGCAGCGATCGCAGGATAAAGCCGAATGGCATTATTTAGTAACGTCGAAACACCTTGGGCTGTATTACCAATGGTAAAACCGACATTTTCTACTGTTGCCCCAATAATAATCCTGCCATCTTGACGGGGAACAATATAAACATCCTCGGAAAATAGAACGGTTTTGAGGCTGTGGTTGGGATCAAATACTTCCAACATCTGTCCTTTGCGTGGACTTATGGGCAATGGCATTAATTCCTTTGTCCATGCGCCTGTTGCCAAAATATAGCGATCGCTTTGTAAATTACCGTGACTTGTGACCAGATGTGTAACTTGATTTTGATCAGTTTCGATACTATAAACACTGACCCCTTCCAAAATTTTGACAGAACGCAGTCTCAGAGCTGCAATTAAAGCTTTAGATAAATAGCGATTATCAACTTGGGCATCATCCTTAAACCATAGTCCACCTGCCACATTATGATTTAGCCCTGTTTGAATAGTCTTGGTGTGAGCGCGATCGCAATATTCAGGCAAAGTATGTAAATTTAACTTCCACACTAAAACTTCATTGAGGTATGGCACCAAAATTCCACATTGCCAATAGCCACATTCCATCCCTGTTATACCTTGGAGTTGATCAATCCAATGTGGATAAAGCGATCGACTGCGTAGCGCCAAATCCAATAAATCCCCTGATAACCTTTCTGCTTGCGGTGCTAACATTCCCGCCGCCGCCCACGTTGCCCCCTGCGCACAGGCATTCCGTTCTAGGACTGTAACTTTTATGCCTAATAGCGATAATTCCAAAGCGATCGCTAGACCAATCACCCCACCACCAATAATTAATACATCAGTCATTTGTCATCAAGAAGCTAGTACAATTTTTGGCAAAGGGTTTTAGACCTAGAAATTTACTTAATTAATAGAATAAATTGGAAGACCAAAAAAATACTACAACTTGGCTATCGGGACAAAAAGAAAATATTCGCACAGTACTAATTGCTATAGTGTTGGCATTTTTTCTTAGAACTTTTGTCATCGAGCCCCGATATATTCCCTCTGAGTCAATGGTACCGTCTTTGCAAGTAGAAGACCGCATTATTGTGGAAAAAATCAGTAATTTCACGCGATCGCCACAACGGGGAGAAATTTTAGTATTTTATCCGCCTGAATCGCCACAAATTGAAGATAATACCAAAGCTTATATTAAGAGAATAATCGGGCTACCAGGTGATCTGATTTCTATCCATGATGGTCAGGTCTTTGTAAATGGACAACCCTTAACAGAGCCGTATATTCTGGAACCGATTAACTATTTTCTTCCTAACAACCCCGTAAACTCGGCAATTAGAGTACCTGATCACACCTATTGGATGATGGGGGACAATCGTAATAATAGTAACGATTCCCATATTTGGGGATTTTTGCCCCAAGAGAATATTATCGGGCGAGCTATATTTCGCTTTTTCCCTTGGGATAACCGCACAGGATTGTTATCAACGCCAAAATACTAAGGTTTAATCAGGATTAAGTAATATTTTGGCAATTTCAGCGACCTGTGGTGTTGGGTCATCAGCTAATTGTTTGAGTGCAGCGATCGCCTGATCAGAACCAATATTGGCAAAAGCCTGTGCTAACCGATGGCGAACTTGCCAATCAGGATTATCAGCAAGGGGCAATAATAAACCTAAACAACGCGGATCATTTAGCTCTCCCAACGCCCCAATCGCCCCAATTCTGACTAAATCGTTAGGGTTATTCATAAGAGCGTCAGCTAAAAGGTCAAAGCCCCGTTGATCTCCTAACTCTCCTAATGCCGCAATCACACTGAATTGCATTAACCAATCGTTAGTATATTTGTAGGCATTTGCTAAATGTTCAAAGGCAGAAGTTAGTTTTAGTGCGCCAATGGCATCTGCTGCTGCTGCCTTCACATCCATTTCTGGATCGTTAACTAGGCGATCGCACAAAATTTCTAAGGATTTTTCCAAGTCAAAATTACCAACGGTCGCTAATTGGCTGACGGCATTGTATCGCATCCGTGCATTTTGATCACTTGAAGCAATAGTGACAAACTCAAACCGATCAGATTCAGATAAACTTCTACTTTGGGTTAAAGCGTGCATCCGTTCACCATATTCTGGAGATTGGAGTTGAACTTTAAGTGATTCAATATCAGTCATTAGATAATTAATTAGTAGGCTAAGGTCTCTAAGGTTTCACGTAAATAGCTAGTTACTAGCTCATCTATAAGTTTTTGGTCGATGAGTTTTTGATCAGAACTTTGATCATTTTGAGTTTCTACTAATCTTGAACGCTTCCATTTCTCAAAACCTGTACTATCAGCAATTACCTGCTTCAGATTATCCCAATTTTTTGTGTCTTGTTGTGATGTCAGATTCATATTTAGTTTTCCTCTGGTTTTCCTTTGGTTTACCTAATTTTAGGTTAACTACTTTACTATTTGATCTAAACCATTTTTGTTGTAGCTCAGAGATAATTTTATGTATATTATCATCTTCTGATCTCAACTACCTATAACTATAAATTATGAATAACTCAGACAATAGTTTAACAATAACAGAACTACGCCCAAGTTATGCTATTCCTTCTGTATTAGCAGTTGTAGGCATACCTTTGTGGTTTTTGAAATTTTGGGTGATCGCTGGCGGCTTAATTCTATTTAGTATATTTCTGACTGTGCAAACTGCTACTTTACGCTTAGTTTT
>CASBQR010000016.1 GCA_949127865.1 Synechococcales cyanobacterium PMM_0082 | reverse complement strand
TTCTGATAAAACATCTTCAGTTGTCACAATATACAAGGGTTCAAGGGACTTGGTGACATTTCTCACTTGCTTGTACCAAACATCATTAGAATTAAAAAATGAAATCCAGCAAAAACAGTTCTCATACTTCTTTCTTAGGAATTCCATAAATATAGTGGTCGTGTTGATCAGCACCATCACTAGGAAGTTGATTGAGTTCTTCAATGGGAATATCTTTAACAAAATCTTCAGATAGTTGCCAAATAGACTTACTTTTTTGACTTAAAACATCTTGCTTTGATTCTTGGACAGATTGATAGACCAGTACAATATCTAGTTCAGTATTCTCAATTCCTTCAGGTAGTTGGATTTACAAAAGTCTATCGTTGCCAATGTGCGATCGCAGTTTAATACTGTACATTTATCCAATCTCCTTTAACTTTTGTAATTGATACACGCAAACTATTCTAGCTAAGTAAGAAACTTATTTTCTAGCATCTTCAAGTTTTCGCCCAATTTAAGCTAAGCGTCTCTCCAGAGGAATGTTTGGGCGATCGCTTCTAAATTTGTAGGATTTTACAGAGCAGCCGCACCTAAAACTTAACAGGTTAGAGAATGTTCAATACGGAGATTCCTCCTGTGACCCTTTTTGGGCGGACTTGAAACCAAATTGCTGTAAGAATTCAAGAAAAACCCTTTTTTAGAATAATTTGAACATTGCACAATAGGATTTTGCAGGTTTGGATATGCTAAAACTGTACTAAAACATTACTGAAATCTCGAAAGTTAGTAAGTATGAATACTTATGATCTCTAAGCTATCTTCAATATCAATTAACTATTAGGAAGTAACTATGAATGCATTTCGAGTTGGGGTCGCAGGTCCCGTGGGTTCGGGAAAAACTGCCTTGGTTGACTGTTTGTGTAAGGCTTTGCGATCGCATTATCAAATTGCCGTAGTTACCAATGATATTTATACCCAAGAGGATGCTCAGTTTTTAGTACGCAGTCAAGCTTTAGCGAGCGATCGCATAGTTGGTGTGGAAACTGGTGGTTGTCCCCATACTGCCATTCGGGAAGATGCCTCAATGAATTTAGCAGCGATCGCCCAATTAGAGCATACCTTTCAAGATTTAAACTTAGTATTTGTAGAAAGTGGTGGAGATAATTTGGCTTCAACCTTTAGCCCTGAGTTAGTAGATCTGACAATCTATGTAATTGATGTAGCCGCAGGCGATAAAATTCCGCGCAAAGGTGGACCTGGTATCACTAAGTCGGATTTATTGGTAATTAATAAAATTGATCTTGCACCTTATGTGGGTGCGGACTTAGGCATAATGGAACGAGATGCCAAAAAAATGCGAGGAGATAAACCTTTTGTCTTTACTAATCTCAAGACTCAAGTGGGTTTAAACTCAGTAATTCAGTTTGTAAATAATCATATTTAGATTTTTTGAGAAGGTAATTGATGCTTGATGCGGATGTAATTGTGATTGGCTCTGGGATTGGTGGATTAGTCACTGCCACTCAACTTGCAGTTAAGGGAATTAAGGTTTTAGTTTTAGAAAAATATCTGATTCCTGGTGGTAGTGCAGGCTATTTCGAGCGCAATGGCTATCGGTTTGATGTGGGAGCCTCGATGATTTTTGGCTTTGGGGAAAATGGAACTACTAATCTTTTAACCCGTGCCTTGGCAGCGGTGGGCATGAAAATAGAGACAATTCCCGATGACTCCCAAGTGCATTACCATCTCCCCAAGGGTTTGGATATTAAGGTCGATCGCCACTATGAAACATTTATCCAAGCACTTGGCGATCGCTTTCCAGAGGAACGAGTAGGGATTCGTAAATTCTATGATGCCTGCTGGGAAGTGTTTAATTGCTTGAATTCTATTGAACTTTTATCCTTAGAGGAATATAAATATCTGCTGCGGGTATTCTTCCAAAATCCCCTAGCTTGTCTAGGTTTAGTTAAATATCTGCCCCAAAATGTTGGAGATGTTGCCAAGCGATATATTCGTGATCCAGAATTATTAAAATTCATTGATATGGAATGCTATATCTGGTCAGTGATGCCAGCAGATAAAACTCCGATGATTAATGCTGGGATGGTATTTAGCGATCGCCACTACGGAGGCATTAATTATCCCAAAGGTGGGGTGGGGAGAATTGGCGAAGTCTTGGCAGAAGGATTAGAGAAGTTCGGCAGTGAAATTAGATACGGAGTTAGGGTGACGGAAATTATTCCCAAAACCGAAGATGGCAAGATCGGCGTAAAACTGAATGATGGAACTATTCTCACCGCCAAATCTGTAGTTTCCAATGCTACTCGTTGGGATACCTTTGATCATTTACTTAAGCAGGAAAGTCTTCCTAAATCTGAAGAAAGGTGGCGATCGCGTTATCAGAAATCTCCTAGCTTTTTAAGTTTGCATTTAGGCGTTAAAGCCGAAGCGATTGATCCCAAATCCGCCTGTCATCATATCCTCTTAGAAGATTGGCAAGCTATGGAAAAACCCCACGGCACAATCTTTGTCTCGATTCCCACCCTACTTGATCCTAGTCTGGCTCCTGAAGGACATCATATCGTCCACGCCTTTACGCCTAGTTGGATTGAGGATTGGCAGAATCTTTCCAAGAGTGAATATGAACAAAAAAAAGAAGAAGAAGCATTTAAGCTGATCGCCCGCCTAGAGCAAATATTCCCCCATCTCAACCAACACTTAGACTATATGGAAGTAGGAACTCCTAAGAGCCACAGAAGATTTTTAGGCAGAATGGACGGAACCTATGGCGCAATTCCGACCCGCAAACTGATGGGATTATTAGGAATGCCTTTTAATAGCACGGCGATCGCAAATTTATATTGTGTAGGTGATAGCACTTTTCCTGCTCAGGGGTTAAATGCCGTAGCCTTTTCAGGATTTGCCTGCGCCCACTTAATCGCTACTACCAAGTTTTAGGAAGATTTATAATCCTCAAGATTTGATCTGCCCCATAAACCACTGTCCAATTTGAGAATTGTCTTCCTCTTGACTCTTTTGTAATGCTTGTTCTATCAAGGGAAAAGCTAGTCCAGTTAGAACCCGTGATTCGCTAATTCTTTGACTGCCAAGGTTATCATGGATTGTAAAGGCAACTATTTCTAATCTTTGCACATCTATCACCCAATACTCTTGGACTCGCATTTCTTCGTATAGCATCCGCTTTATGCCAATATCATTAGAGAGCGAAGAGTTAGAAATTTCAATCATCAAGTTGGGCGGGGCATATTCATCTAGATCGACCACGGAACTCCCTTTTGGGCAAAGGTTTACTGATTCTTGAATATAGTAGGAAATATCAGGCTGACATTCCCGAACTCCTTCCTTACGATAACTGGTATTTATTAAGCCCCGATGGGGAATTCCTTTGATCGTACAAAAAAGCATTACTAACATAGCAATAGTGGTGTTTACTATGCCATGATCTGCGCCTATACCCATAATAAGTTGATAACTCCCTCTAAAATAATTTGCCTTCGCTTTGGGATCGCGATCGCTCAAAACCAAATATTCTTCCCATGAGCCGCAAATCCAAGGATGCTCTATCGTTTCCAATACGATCGCCGCTTTATCTGTACTCAAGGTCATCACTATTCTCCAATTTAGTTAAAAAATCAAATTTAAATCAAACTGATGTACTCACATATATTTTGAATCTATCCTATAGTAAGCAAGAAGTTCAATGCTAGTTCTAATCTTGATTTTGAGGTATGTATGACATTTAGTCGCCGTCAGGTTTTATTTGGCATGGGTAGTGCAGGACTTTTAGCAGGTATAGGATTAAATCTAGTTGCCCAACCTGAAAACTGGGAATTTGTCGGAGTTGCCGACACAGGCATGGGCGATGCTGGACAGTATGCCGTTACCAATGCCATGAGCAATTATTACAAACAGCGTTCCTACTCCACAGTCCTTTTAGCAGGAGATAATATTTACGGGACTGGTGAAATTGCCAGAGTTCAAGAGGTATTTGAGCAACCCTACGCCGAACTATTACAACAGGGCGTAAAATTTCATGCGGTTCTTGGCAACCATGATGTCATTACTAAATAAGTATAAATGGATTTTCTTGCCGATGAAACTCAGTCTATGCTTACTCTGTAGACATTTGTTCGATGATCGCCATAGTTTCGACGCTGACGGTGCAGACTCTTTGCAGTAGGTCGATAACTTGAGTTTTATAGTCAGCAAATTTATAGGTGTTGAAAAGTTTGGCGATCGTGGGATCTTTGGGTTTCTTTTCTTTGTATTGGTCGAGTATCCATTCCAGCGCCGAACGGTTGCCGAGTTTGTATTCCCATGCGATCGCCTTAACCCCAATCAACTGTGTATTCTCATCTAAAATAATCACACCGTTAGTTTTGTCGGCTTTGAGTTTGGCTTTTGGATTTGCTTTGCTGTCTATTTCTATTTGTTGCAGTCCGTAGGGTTGGATGGTTTCATAGTTGAGATGTAAGTCCATTAAGGATTTGCCCCATGCTGCCCATTGATGGAAGTCTTCGTAAAAGGGTAGTCGGGGAAATTCACGTTTGAGGTTGAGTTCGTATTTGGTACGGTATACGGGATAGTGGAGAACGGCGTAGGTGTAATGGAAGATGTCGAGTTTGGAAATCACCCTCACCCCTAGCCTCTCTCCCGCAGGAGAAGGGGACAAGATGGGAGTAGGAGAAGGGGAGAAGAGATGTTGGGAGATGGTTTCGAGGATTTTGGGGAGGTTTTGGGTTAGTTCTTCGTTTTTGAAGCGGAGGACTTGTAAGCCTTGCGATGTTAGCCATGTGTCGCGATCGCCGTCTTGGTCTTTTTGTAGTTCATGAATACCGCCGTCTAGCTCAATGACGAGTTTGGCAGCATGACAGTAAAAATCAACGATGTACTGACCGATGTTGTGTTGTCTGCGAAATTTTGCACTATGTAGCTGATTTGCTCTCAAGCATTGCCACAATAACTCTTCTGCTGGAGTTTGCTTCTGACGAAGTTCCTTAGCCTTTTGCAAAAGCACTTCAGGAATCTCCCGTCTAGCCCCCGCCACACGAACCAAATCATTATTTTTATCTCCCTCATCTCCCCGTCTTGCTCCCTTCTCCTGCGGGAGAGGGGCTGGGGGTGAGGGCAGATAATGCTTGCGGAACTTCTCCAAAGCCCAGTCAGTAATATTCTCAACGCGATCGCCATTTTCATCGTAACGATAAAGAGGAAGACAATGAGTCCCCCCAGAAGCTGCACTAATACAATTTAGATCGGGAATTAATTTGCTTGCAATCGTGGCAAATGGCTTATCTGTAGATTGTGCCATAAATCCTATTAGCTTATTATCAGCTTCTTTACTAGGAAAAACACGAAACATTTGAAAAGTTCTTGCATTAAGGTGTCTATCAAGATAGAGAAACTGTTTGGTGTAAGGTCGGTATAGGCTTTCAACTATTTGAGAATCTTGAAATGTTTTAGATATTTTACGCTCTAAATATCTTATTAAATCATGATCCCATTTGACATCAAGATTTGTTGTTTTTCCATGTTCTAAATAATCTTGATACGCTTTGATGAAATATATTATTTTCTGAGTAAGTTCTAGTTTTGAAAAACTATATGCCCATTCATCGCGCTTGGTTTGAACACCTGACGAAAAAAGTTTAAAAATAGCCTCCTCAGATCTCCCTGCCTTTACCTCCTTATCAACCAAAGGCAATAAATCATCAAAATCATTATCAGTTTGATTAATCCAATTTCCCTTACCATCAGGCTGAATATGATCAAACTCAATTTCCTTAAAACTTACCCCCGCAATCCAATCCAGCTTAGCCTCCTTCCCCTGCAAACTAGATAGCGAAAAATAAGAAATCTTAGCTTTTTCTTTCTCTTTATCCATCACTACATATACTCCTCAAATTCTTCTAAAGGTTCATTGAAATCATCAGGCAAAGGTAAAATGAAAGTTCCCTTCATAGAACCAACTAAACTCCTCTTTTTCGTTGATTGAGTATCTTTTTCACTATCAGTAACGTTTGAATCTAAATCAATTTCTTCGACAACATCCTTCTTCGACAAAGAATCCGTAGAAGTCAGATTTTTAGGTTTTAACTCTTCTAACATAATTACTTATATTCCTTTACTATCTGTTACAACTTATTTCAAGATGCTTTTACTTCTTGCTTATAATTAAAAACATCTAAAACAACTGACTTAACTGGTTTAGATTCGCCATGTAGCATAACTCTAATAGCCTCAGACGTTTCACCACTAAAAACCTCTTCAATACAGCGAGAACAAACAATAGCAGGAATGTTTTCGACAAGATAAAACTTATTGCCAATTTCAAAAACCTCACTGACAAATTCAGTATGAGATTCAGCCGATCCACAAACATGACATTTAAACATCAGTTAACTTCTCCTAATTTTATAATCAATTCATTCGTCTAGATTCGGCTCGTATAAAGTGATAATTTTAGTAACATCTAATTGAACTCTCGAAACTTGTATATGTAACGGCTTATTTATTTTAGTAAACCCTAATAAAAGACAACTTGGAGAATATTTATCATCTGGATAATCTTCAATCATTGCTATATTTTCACCTGTTTCCTTAATGTCATTGTTACTAATATTTCGCTCAACTTGGCGTTTTAATGCGTGTCTCGTTAATTGAAAATCTCCTGAGTGTAATTGTTTTTGTATTTCCTCAAGAGGTTTCATTTTCGCTTATTCTCATCTTTTTGTGATTTCACTAAGAACATTATAGCCACACCAGTTTTGATATCAAACACATTACCAGTCACATCACCACTACGAATATCACCGCCTAAATCCACAATATAAACATAATCAAACTCTTGCGAAATCGTCTTTCTAAACCCATCAAAAGTCTTGCCATCAATAAAAGAACGATTCGTAATAAAAGCCACTAACCCATTCTCACCTAAGCGATCGCTTGCCCACCGATAGAACCGCGTATACATATCGTAAACTGCAATTTGATTTTGCGCCGTTCCCTGCTTGATATAGGTCGCCTTAATCTGTTTATCAATTTGTCCATAAACCTTATTCGCATTATCCTGATTAAAATTTGATTGCCATGCGTTATACGGTGGATTGCCAATAATTACCGAAATCTTGCGATCGTTCTGATTCTGAATCCGTGTCGTATTCTGCACACTCATCGCAAACATATCAAACTGCTTACCCTCAAACCCACAATGATCCAGCGTATCCACCAGACAAATATTCTTAAACTCCTCATACTTCCCCATCTTCTGAGCATAGGTAAACTCAATATTCAAATTCGCAATGTAATAGGGCAGAATCGCCATCTCATTACAATGGATCTCATGCTTATACTTCTGCTCCAACTTATGCGCTGGCAAATACTCAATCAACTCCGTCACATAAGTTCCCGTCCCCGTACAAGGATCGAGAATTTCCACACCCTCATCCGATAACAACTTCCCAAAATGCTTATGTACCAAATGATCGGCACTTTCGATCATAAACTTCACAATCTCATTCGGCGTATACACAATTCCCAACCGATCCACCGCCTTTGGGTTATATGCTTTGTAGAAATTCTCATAGAGCGCCTTTAAGAACTTCTGCTTCTCATGGTGATTAGCAATATTTTCCGAACTACGGTGAATCACCACATAGTAATATTCAATACTCTTGAGCGTATTACGGCGAGTTGTTCCTGTAAAAAACGTATCGATCATCGCCGACAGTTCACGCGCAATATTATTTTCACGATGGAACTGCGACTCATGGAAAATATTGGTAAAAATATCTTCAGTGAGAATGTGCTGAATCAACATCTCATGCACATCAAAAATCTCAATCTCAGGATTAATCGACTGCCGACATACCGCTAAAAACGCATTCCTGCGATCGCGAAATTGTTAATTTTCCTTCTCCGCAATCTGAATTGTCTCGCGCAACTTTTCGAGAATACTGGGAATATCTTCCTTAAATTTAGTAATCGCCGCCCGAAAGTCTCGCACCTCAGGACGTTCATAATCTACAAATACATTTAACAAGCGATCGAGCGCATCCGCATCCAACATCGACACGCGCCCAATCTCGCGGCTATTCTGGATTAAAACCGCGCTTTGCGAATCCTCAAACAAAATATTTTCATCGGGATAGCCCTTCGCAAACTTTTTCTCAATCTCAACATCAAGGCGATCGTACTGGTCTTTACTCTCCCACCACCCATGCTCCAACCTAATTGCATCTTTAATCGTGCCATCAGGAAAAACCGTAGTATTAAATTTAGTCTTAAAGTCTAATTCTGGGATTAATAAATAATTACGCGGCTGGCAATAGTCATTCAACAAGCGCTCAAAAGCATTCCGAATGCTGGTTTCCTTCTTAAAACCACCATAGCAAATAATTTTTTCAACATCTGATTGGTATTGAGTAACCAATAATCTAGACATAGCGTAACTTGCAAATAACAATATCTAAAATCAGACTTTACCGCATATTCCGAAGCTAGATTAAGTTTTATAGCGGTTCAAGTCAGTAATCAAAAACTTTAAATTCAAGCGATCGCCACTGATGGTAAAGTTTTTGATACTTCCATAATAAACGCTTAGCCCACACTACCTTCCAATTTTAGTGCTAATAATTTATCTGCTTCCACCGCAAACTCCATTGGTAATGAATTAAACACATCTTTGCAAAATCCGCTGATAATCATTGATACAGCATCTTCGGCATTAATTCCCCGTTGGGCAAAGTAAAATAGTTGTTCTTCACCAATTTTGGAAGTAGAAGCCTCATGCTCAACTTTGGCAGTATGATTTTGGACTTCAATATAGGGAAAAGTATTTGCCTGTGAACTATTACCAATTAGCATGGAATCACACTGAGAATAGTTTCTAGCACCCGTCGCCTTAGGGCTAATCTTTACTAAACCACGGTAACTATTTTGGGAATTTCCCGCAGAGATACCCTTAGAAATAATCTTGCTGCGGGTATTTTTACCGATATGCACCATTTTTGTGCCTGTATCTGCCTGTTGCTTATTATTAGTGAGGGCGACAGAGTAAAATTCACCCACGGAGTTATCGCCAACTAAAACACAGCTGGGATATTTCCAAGTAATAGCGGAACCAGTTTCTACTTGAGTCCAAGAAATCTTAGAATTTACCCCTTGGCATAAGCCCCGCTTGGTCACGAAATTATAAATCCCGCCTTTGCCTTCTTTATCGCCTGCATACCAGTTTTGGACTGTGGAGTATTTAATTTCAGCATTATCCATCGCCACCAGTTCTACCACCGCCGCATGGAGTTGATTGGTATCAAAAGCGGGGGCTGTACAACCTTCTAAATAACTGACGTAGCTACCTTCCTCTGCCACGATTAGAGTACGTTCAAATTGTCCAGAATCACCATTATTAATCCGAAAATAGGTGGATAAATCCATAGGGCAGCGCACACCCTTGGGAATGTAGCAGAAGGAGCCATCGGTAAATACAGCAGAATTCAGTGCTGCATAGTAATTATCAGCAATGGGAATCACACTACCCATGTACTTTTTAATTAATTCGGGGTAATCATGCATTGCCTCGGAGATCGAACAGAAAATTACACCAACCTTAGCAAGATCTTTCCTGAAAGTGGTGGCAATGGAAACACTATCAAAAATGGCATCTACAGCCACATTCGAGAGTCTTTTTTGCTCAGAGATCGGGATACCCAACTTTTCAAAAGTGTCTAGAAGTTCTGGATCTACTTCATCAAGGCTTAATTTTTTCTTCGATTGCTTCGGCGCAGAGTAGTAAATGATGTCTTGATAGTTAATAGTTGGAAAATCCACATTAGCCCACTCAGGTGGAGTCATTTTTAACCACTGCCGATAAGCCCTTAGTCGAAACTCCAGCATGAATTCTGGCTCATTTTTCTTAGCGGAAATCATTCTGACGACTTCTTCGCTTAACCCTCTGGGAATAGTATCTGACTCAATGGAGGTGACGAATCCATACTTGTAAGGTTGATTGACTAATGCCTGTAAGGTTGCGGTCATAATTTTTATCTGGATTTTTATAGGGTGAGGTATGGGGAAAAAATGGACTAAAACAACAAGTTGGTTTCTTAATGTTTAGTTTAAGGTATTTTTTCACAGGTTGGTAATATTCAATTATTAAATTTGGGGTTTAAGATTCTAGGCTTTCTAAAATTTAACTAGAAGTTATCTGGTAGTTTAGAGTTTGGTAGAATAACTCCGCTATCCACTAATAACCTCAATGCTAAATGCTCGTAGATTTACTTTTTCCGTTGTAGCGATCGCTTTTGGCACCCAATTAACCCTAAGCCATCCCAGCTATGCTGAGCAAGGAAAAACAATTCAGCTTAATGGACAGCCATCGATTGGACGATGGATTAAAAATAATGGAACTATTTACCTCCAAGATGATTGGATGACGGGAGCTTTGGGGATTGAACTGATGGATAGCGATCGCCCCGAACAACAAAAATTTCGATGGTTTTCCGTACCAATTTTTGCCCCTGTGACCTACGATCAGCCTGTGCAACGACGGTTTTTAGATATTAAAGATATTTCTCAGCAATGGCAAACAGAAGTGGTGGGGCAAATATTACGCATCTCTACCCCAAATGTAGTTTTAGGTTCAATTCGGCGCTCCAAAAAAAATCTAGGAGATCGCATTGTCATTGACTTAGATCGACCTACGCCGTGGCAGGTACAAAGAGAAAAAAATGTGATTAGTCTAACGATCGCTGCGGACTTGGCTCCAACTATCGATAAAACTCTGAATAAAACTGCGGGAAATTTAGTTAAAACCATTGAGCTCCAAACCCAGAGTAAGCAGACAATCCTCAAAATTGAAACTATCAAGCCAGTTACACCTGTAATTCAAACCCTAAGTGATCCTAGCCGACTCATTATCGATATTCAGCCCACATATACGCCCCCAGACCTAAAAATTGTCTGGGCAAAAGGCTTAATTCGTCAACAGCAAACCGTTATTTTGAAAGAGTCTAATAAATCCTTAAAATTTTCCGTAAATTCCTTAATTGTGGACTTAAAAGAACCAAGTATCACGATGAAACCGATTTGGAGCAATCCAGATAGTATGGTCGGTACTTCATCTTTGCGAGCGATCGCTGAAGTTTGGCAGGTAGCAGGGGCAATTAATGCTGGGTTTTTTAATCGCAATCGAAAGATGCCTGTAGGGGCAATTAGGGAAAGCAAACGCTGGATGACGGGTGGAGTTCTAACCCGTGGAGCCGTAGCATGGAATCCAGAGGGCAATGTATTTATGGATCGCCTAGCCTTTAGCGAAGAAATTGTTACTAGTAGGGGGACTTTTGCCCTAACCCATCTTAATAGCGGATTTGTGCAAAATGGTTTGGCAAGATATACACCAAATTGGGGAACTAGTTATACTCCCTTAACTAATAATGAAGTGATTTTTGTCATTAACGGCGATCGCATTACTGCTCAAATTCAAGGTAAAGCGGTTGGAGAAGTGCCAGTCAATATTCCTAATAATGGCTATATTTTAGTTGCGCGTAAAGTGCCTGAGATCATAACAAAGTTGGCTATAGGTGAGCAAATTAAGGGTATTACCAATATCAAGCCTGAAACTTTTACTGATTTCCCTAATATTGTAGGTGCAGGTCCGCTCCTAGTTAAAAATGGTGTCACCGTTCTTGACGCAGCTATAGAAAGATTTTTACCACCCTTTGATACCCGTGGCGCTTCCCGTAGTGCGATCGCTACCACCAAAGAATCAGGACAAGTTTTACTTACCACTATTCAAGCCACCCCTGAAGGGATATTACCTAGTCTTAGACAAACTGCCGATATTCTTAAAAAAATAGGGGCAGTAAATGCTTTAAATCTTGATGGTGGTAGTTCTACAACTCTCTACTTGGGAGGAACTGTACTTAATCGTTCCCTTGGTAATGTGGCACCAATCCATAATGCCCTTGGGATTTTTATTAATCTGGAGAAAAAATAAATTATTGAAACACTTTAGGGTTTAGTTTCATTGCTGCTTTTGATTGAAACTCTCCTCCTATCTATCTATCTATTTTTAGGTTTACCCAAGTTAAAATTAGAGAGTTCTAAGGTATGTAAATTAAGCTATTTGAACTCAAGCGATCGCATGAAAAAAGAGCAATGGAATGTAGGACGATTTATCAAAACCTTAGCCTATTTTGGGGTGATTCCCATTTTAAGCGATCACAATTGGTTTCAAGAAATTATGGGTAATCCAGCTAACCATAAACTAGATAGTAAAATATTAGATAAACAAGTTAAACCCAGTTCTGAGATCAAAACATTGTCAACAAATCAGATTTTATTTAATTTTCGAGATCCTGAACAAAATTGGCAACCTGCATGGGGAGCGATCGATGATGTGGTGATGGGAGGTGTGAGTCAGAGTAATCTTATGGTGACAAGTAGTGGTGCCTTATTTTCTGGCATCGTATCTACGGCTAATTCTGGTGGCTTTGCTTCAGTTCGGACTCGCAACTTTGAGCCGCCGCTTAATCTTTCTGAATATACAGGGATTGAACTGCGACTTAAGGGCGATGGGCAACGCTACAAATTTTTAGTGCGGGGTGAATCGCAATGGGATGGGGTGGCATTCAGTACTTCTATCGATACAGAGCTTGAAGTATGGGCAACTCTGCGGATTCCGTTTACGCAACTTAAACCGATATTTCGTTCTAAAACTGTTATGGGCGCAATTTTAAATACTGCCCAAATTTATGCTTTTCAGATTATGTTGAGTAAGTTTGAGTATGATGGTGCTTTGAATCCTCGGTTTACAGCAGGAAGTTTTCAGTTACAGATTGAGTCTATTAGTGCTTATTTGTAAGTAGATAAACCGATTTTAGTAACTTGCACGGCACAGGCTTTTAATTCTGGTTGAAAAGAATAGGGATCGACTTCAGGGTGGGTAAGATTATTAGCCTCGGCATTGTCTGCCCAAAGCGAACCCCAATGCATAGGCGCAAACAACACGGATGGAGCGATCGCCTCTGTAATCAAAACAGGAAATCTGGCACTACCTCGGCGGGATTTGACTTCGACCATTTCACCTTGACTAAGATTAAGGTTCTTAGCATCTTTGGGATGCATTTCCAAAAAAGGATGGGGATGCATTTGGTTGATTTTTTTGATCCTCCCAGTGCGGGTCATGGTGTGCCAATGCCCATAGACTCTACCGATCGTGAGGACAAAAGGATAGTTCTGATCGGGCGGTTCAGCTAAGCCTTTAGAATGATAAGGAGAGAAGTTGGCTTTACCATTGGGTGTATGAAATTTATGGTCGGTATATAGTCGAGTTCCTCCCCATTGGATTGCTCCTAATTTGAGGCGATCGTGGGAAATTTCCGTAATATCACAGGGGCGATCGCGAGTAATAGCCGCAAATTCGGCAAAAACTTCCGCAGAATCTTTAAAGTTAAAATGTTCAGTAAATCCCAACCTACGTCCGACTTCAGCAAAAATCTGCCAATCGTCTCTGGCTTCGCCTAGGGGTTGATGAAAAGCTTCGCATAGCGTGATCCTCCGCTCGGAGTTCGTCATCGTTCCCGTTTTTTCACTCCATTGAGTCGCAGGTAAAAGTAAATGGGCAAAAGCTGAAGTTTCAATGGGATAGTAGGCATCTTGATAGACTGTGAAGGGCGATCGCAGGAGAGCTTTTTTTGTCCGTTCCAAGTCGGGAAAGCTAACGGCGGGATTGGTGGCGGCTATCCAGAGAAATCCGACATCACCAGTCTCCAAACCACGGATTATATCCCATGCAGTTCTGCCAGCTTGAGCCGAGATTTGTCCAGATGGTAAATACCAATGTTTTTCTAATTCCGCCCGATGTTGAGAATTTGCCACAAAGCGATAACCAGGAAGAAGATGACTTAATCCCCCTGCCTCTCTTCCTCCCATGGCATTGGGTTGACCTGTTAGAGAAAATGCCCCTGCCCCAGGTTTACCAATTTGTCCTGTAAGTAAATGTAAATTGATAATAGATTGAACTTTCGCAGTGCCTTCGGTGGATTGATTCACCCCCATTGACCACATAGATAAAACACGTTGAGACTCTGCCCAAAACCTAGTGGCAGTTTCTAAATCCTGAATGGATACTCCACATCTCTCAGACACGACTTCGGGGGGATAGTGTTTAATCAGTTCCCTAAATTCGGTGTAACCATTGGTGTGATTGCGAATAAACTCTTCACTTTGGAAACCACCCTCACACAATAGATAGGCAATACCATTTAATAAATCTATGTCTGTGCCGGGGCGAATTGCTAAATGCAGATCGGCGACTTCAGCCGTTTGGGTGCGACGGGGATCAACAACGATGAGTTTAACGTGGGGATTCTGTTTATGATGCTTCCGCAGGCGATTGAAAATAATGGGATGACATTCTGCGGTATTACTACCAATAATAAATGCACAGTCAGTGAGGTCTAAATCTTCATAGCAACAGGGAGGTCCATCGGCTCCAAAACTTTTAACATAGCCCGATACTGCCGAAGACATACAGAGCCTTGAATTGGCATCAAAATTATTAGTACCTAAGCAGCCTTTGAATAATTTTTGGGCAATATAGTAATCTTCGGTTTGAAACTGCCCTGAACCATACATACATAGCCCATCGACACCTTGGGTTTTAATTACTTCAGAAATGCGATCGCAAATTGCGGATAAGGCAACTTCCCAACTCACCTGCTGAAAATCTTCATGCAAAGAACCACGCATCATTGGATATGCCAATCGATCTTTATCAATAGATTCAGCAATAGTTGCGCCTTTGACACAGACCATGCCCTGACTAGATGGATGGGTGCGATCGCCCCGTACTTTCACGAGATCAACCAACGGCGCAATATCTTCTTGAGCCAAATCCTTTTGGTCTAAATGCACAACTTCTAAACCGCAGCCGACACCGCAATAAGGACAAAGAGTTTTGGTGATAGTGGACATATTTTCAGAGATTATACCAATTGGCGATCGCCCACAAATTCTCTAATCTCCGTGCTATTAGGAAGCCCAGCCATGGGAGCAGAAGGATCAAAGATCTCACCATCAGCTAGGACAATTGGCGCAAGGGATACGGGGGCTACAGGTAAATTCAAATCTTCTGATGCCCGAATATAGGTTTTGGGATCGAGCATCCTGTCCAAAATTTGATCGTAATTACTAGGAAAGGGAATCAGGTTCCACCTTGCCATCTGAGCCATTACCCAGAGATGTTCAGAGCGATTAGGCGAGTTATCACCAAGGAAAATATTAAAGTCTTTCAAATACAGATTTTCCCCAGATCCCTTCCGATAAGGGCTATTAAATCCACAACGCACATAAATTGATTGGGCATTGAGATAGGCGGGCTGGCAAATAATTCCTAGGATTTCTTCACGGTTTTGCTCAGGTTGGCAGTAGGCGCAGGCTTCTAGTAACGCCTTGGTTAATGCTAGGTGAGTGTTGGGATATTCCTTTGCCCAATCAGCTCTCACCCCTAATACCTTTTCAGGATGACCATTCCATATATCTAAATCCGTAGCAATAATATATCCCAAACCTTCATGAACTGAACGAGAGTTCCAAGGTTCACCTACGGAAAAACCGATAATATTACTAGAAATTAAATTAGATACCATCTGGGCAGGAGGAATTACTACCACATCTACTTCGGTTTGAGAATCTATACCTGCATTAGCTAACCAGTGACGTAAGAGCAGGTTGTGCATGGAGGCTGGATGTACCATCCCAAAAGTTGGACGATGATCTTGGGCTTGAATGTATGTTTTAAGACTTACTAAATCCCGAACTCCCGCATCCCAAACTGATTTAGCGATCGTAATCGCATTACCATTGCGACTCAGGGTCAGGGATGTAACTATGGCAACAGGTTCTTTTTTTTCCATACCTAAGGTAATTGCTAAGGGCATTCCCGTTACCATCTGGGCTGCATCTAATCGACCTTCTCTCACGCCATCAGCGATCGCTCCCCAGCTTTTCTCACGAGATAGAGTTACTTCCAAGCCATACTTAGCGAATAATCCTTTTTCTTGGGCGATCACTAAAGGTGCGCAGTCTGTTAAAGGGATAAACCCAATATTCAGATTTACCTTCTCAATCTTGCCGCGACTGACTACAGCTTCCACATTCCGTTTCGCTTTTTGTACCTTATCTTTCTTCTGACGGTTCAGGAATTCGATTAATTCCCCACGCATACGGTAATAACTAGGGTTATTGACTATTTCCATGCGGTGTCGAGGTCGAGGTAGATCTACATCTAAAATCTGACCGATATGAGCGGAAGGTCCGTTGGTTAACATCACAATGCGATCGCTCAATAATAAAGCCTCATCCACATCATGGGTAATCATCACCACCGAAAGCGCATGATCTTCACAGATTTTCATTAACTGTTCTTGTAATCTTCCTCTAGTCAGAGCATCCAAAGCCCCAAAGGGTTCATCTAGTAGTAATAATTTAGGACGGATTGATAATGCTCTAGCAATTCCCACCCGTTGCTTCATTCCCCCTGAAATTTCTCGTGGAAACTTATCGGCGGCAGGACGCAAACTTACTAGATCGATATGCTCCTCCACAATTTGGTTGCGTTCTTTTTTGGATTTGTGCTTAAAGACACGATTCACAGCTAGGGCAATATTCTGTTTTACAGTTAGCCAGGGTAAAAGGGAATGATTTTGGAATACCATCATTCGATCTGGGCCAGGGCTTTTTACTTCTTTCCCTTCTAAGATAATCCCGCCGTTAGTGGCTCGATCCAATCCTGCGATTATATTGAGGAGAGTAGATTTACCGCAACCTGAATGCCCAATCAAAGTGACAAATTCACCTTTATTAACTTTTAGGTCAACATCCTCAACGGCAATATAGTCTCCTTCTTTGGTTGGAAAAATGCGATCAACATGATCGATCTCTAAAAATGGTAATTCATTTTGCAAAGCGCAACTATCGTAGGTCATGGATTTAAGAAGGTAAAGTAAGTATTTAACTTAAAGTGGACTTAATAGGCATCATCAGAGAGGGCAAAGCGATTGAATAGGAAGTCAAGGGCTTGATTCCTTAAGCCGTAGTATCTAGGGTCTTCGGCAATGAGCGCGCGATCGCGGGGACGGGGGAAAGGTACTTCTAAGATCTCACCAATCGTGGCTTTTGGTCCATTGGTCATCATCACAATGCGATCGCTTAAAAGTACAGCCTCATCAATATCATGGGTAATCATTAAAACTGTAACTTGATGTTCTTGCCAAATTTTCAAAAGTTCTTCTTGCAGCTCTTCACGGGTTAGTATATCTAAAGCTCCAAAGGGTTCATCAAGAATTAAAACCTGTGGACGAATTGCTAAAGCTCGGGCGATCGAAACCCGTTGGCGCATTCCCCCTGATAATTGATTAGGCTTTTTATTTGCCCCCGCAGTTAACCCCACCATCTCTAAATGCTCTTTCACAATTTCCCTATTCTGAGCTTTAGAATTTTGGGGATAGACATTCTTAACTGCCAACATCACATTGTCAAATGCCGTTAACCAAGGGAGTAAAGAGTAATTCTGAAACACCACCATGCGATCGGGACCTGGTTTAGTAATCAGCTTATTCTGAAGGCGAATCTCTCCCGTTGTTGGCTTATTAAATCCAGCCACCATATTGAGAAGGGTAGACTTGCCACAACCAGAATGCCCAATCACACAGACGAACTCCCCTTCATAGACAGTTAGATTAATGTTCTCTAAAACCGTAAAACTCCCCTGCCGAGTGGGATATACCTTAGATACATTATCTATCACTAGAAATGGGTTTTCGTTACGCTTGTCTGAAAGGTCTTGGGCAGAACTATTCGTAGTATTTGAAGCAACTATTTGCATATTTTACCTTCTGAGCCTATGTATTAAAAAAGAAAAGAAGAGGAACCTAACTGTCAGTTTGTACCAAGAACTTACTGATGTAAAACACCACCTTGTCCAGAAGCAGTCCCACAATCCCCACATAGAATAAAGCCACGATCATCTCACTGTACTTACCGCTGTTATAGCTATCCCAAATAAAGAAGCCAATTCCCACGCCACCTTTAAGCATTTCTGCCGCGACGATCGCCAACCAAGATAATCCAATCGCGATCCGTAATCCTGTAAAAATATAAGGAGCTGCCGAAGGGACGAGAATCTTTGTAAAGTACTCAAACCGAGAAAGTCTTAATACCTTAGCCACATTACGGTAATCCTGAGGAACCTGCTGTACTCCTACGGCTGTGTTCATAAGAACTGGCCAAACTGAGGTAATAAAAATTACAAAAACTGCGGAAAGTTCAACAGCGTCTGTTCCTAGCATTCTTAAAACTTCGCTTTCTTTAAAAGACTCAAAAACCGCTGAAGATATAGGCAGCCAAGCTAAAGGTGGAACTGTTCGCAAAACCTGAAAAATTGGGTCAAAGGCTCGATACATCAGCACATTGGTGCCAATCAAAATTCCCAAAGAAATACCGATGACAACCGAACCACTGTAACCAATACCCACCCGTTTCAAGCTTTCAAAAATATGGCGACCCAACCCTTTATCAGTACCACCATTATCGAAAAACGGATCGACAATGAACTTCCAAGCCTCAGTTACGACCTTAGTTGGGGGTGGCAAAGGCGGAGTTTCTCCTCCACACAAAAGTTGCCAAATAAAGAGCAAAGAACCCAATGCCAAGACAGGTGGCACTATAAATTTAAATTGCCCTTGTAGCCATTCAAAAACTACATTTGGCGAAGACTGCTTGAGTAAATTATTTGAAGTCATGGTTTAGATATCTCATTATGAAAGGGAAAGTAAAAGTGCAAAGCTGCGTTTAAGGTAGAATAAACATCCGTTTCCGAACTCACACTGTTCAACCTTGATTAAATCTCGACCTCCCAACTTATATACTTTCTTGCCTAATATCAGCAATCCTTAAACTAAGAAGAAAGTATGAGAGAAATTAGGAGATCGATAGAGAATTTATTTATACCTTCTTGATCTTAAGTCTCTTGAGATAAGCAGCAGGATTAGCAGGATCAAATTTGACCCCATCAAAGAAGGTTTCCACCCCACGGGAAGTAGATTTTGGTATAGCTGCCGATTGCCCGATCGCTTTTGCTGCTGCCCGCCAAATATCCTCACGATTAACCTTATCCACTAATTTTTTGGCATTAGTGCTAGGAGGGAAATAACCCCAACGCATATCTTCGGTCACAAACCAAATATCATGGCTCTTGAAAGGATAGGAAGCGGAGTTACGCCAGAACTTCATGGAAATATCAGGATTAGTTGCTTTGCGACCATTACCATAATCAATTACGCCTTGAATCCGTCCCAAAATTTCGGCTGCAGGTACCTTTAACCACTTATCAGCACCGATAATCTTACACATTTCTTCGTGGTTAGCAGGATTATCACACCAGATTTGCGCTTCCATAACCGCCATAGTCAAAGCCTGTGCCGCTTTAGGATTCTTATTTACCCAGTCCGCCCTCATCGCAAACGCTTTCTCAGGATGATTCTTCCATAACTCCCCAGTCACTAAAGCTGAGTAGCCTGCTTTTTGCGCTATAAGTCGAGCATTCCATGGTTCACCCACACAAAATGCTTCCATTGTTCCACTCTTCATATTTGCTACCATTTGAGGAGGTGGAATTGTGATGGTAGAGAGATCTGTGTCTGGATTAATACCGCCTGCCGCCAACCAATAGCGCATCCATAGATCGTGGGTGCCACCAGGGAAAGTTACAGCAACTTTTAATTCTTTACCACCAGCTTTGGCTTTAGCAAGAGCTTGTTTGAAACCTTGACTTTTTACGCCCAACTTTAAACCCTTAAACTCATTAGAGACCGAAATCCCCTGACCATTAAGATTTAAGCGAGCCAGAATAAACATTGGTACTTTTTTACCATTTGTGACAATCCCTTCAGATATTAAATAGGGCATAGGCGAAAGAATGTGAGCGCCATCAATACCACCACCGACAGAACCAGAAACAATATTGTCACGGGTAGCACCCCAAGATGCTTGCTTGATCACGTCTACATTTGCCATGCCATGTTTAGCAAAATAGCCTTTTTCCTTGGCAATAATCAGTGGAGCAGCATCAGTTAAGGCAATAAAGCCTAATTTAGCCTTAGTAGTTTCAGGTTTGATTTTGGTTTGTCCCAGCGCCGCATTAGCAGCGATCGTACCGAGAGCAGTGGCTCCAGCAGAAAGGATAAATGTACGTCTTGAAATATTTCTTGAAAACTGAGTCATGTTAGTTTTTGGTTACCTTTTTGTGTTGATTAGATTATTTTGATTGCCTAGGCGTGTTTTCATATTGAGGGATTAGGAATTTTAACTAGCCCACAGCCATGAGCTGCTTACTGCCATATACTTGATTAGAACCTTTAGGAACTGCCCCAAAGTGCTTGACAAGTAGCGCATAAACTACCTCTTTGAGGTCTTCGCAGGGGATTTTCTCCATAACACACTTACCTAAGTGCGCTCCTTTACCTACTTCTCCGCCCATATAGATATCAACCGCATCAACCATAACGCCGTTTTTACG
>CASBQR010000015.1 GCA_949127865.1 Synechococcales cyanobacterium PMM_0082 | reverse complement strand
CTATAAATTTGTTTAAGCTTAACTGCAAATAGATCACTAGGTGGAAAGTCACCGCTAAATTCCCAATTATCAATAGTAGAAAGCGTCCATTGTTTACCTTGGTAGCCAAATCCCGACGACTCAATTCCAATTAATTTATCTTCATGGAATCTAATTTGCAAAAGGATACAGCGGCTAGTAATATTTTTATTTACCCCAGGAAAGTTAAAGCTGATATCGATCGAATTAGGATCAACAAGTTCGCGGGTACAGGCATCATTTGCCCAAGGGCTAAGATCGACTTTAACAACGGGAAATTGCCGCTTAAATAGTGAGGCGATCGCAGCGATCTTGGTAGCTACTTCTATACTTTTAGCTTGTTCGGTTGCATTCATTCTTTCTGCGCTTACTTAACTTAGGATATTATTATGGATCAATAAAAAAAATTTGCATCATGGATAACTATTTTAACTAAGCCTAGATTTTGTAAAATATCAATATAGTCTTTTGAATTAATTTTTCTCTTCATAATATCTTGATAAAATATGTTGGATTCTCAATTAACAGATAAGCTAAGCGATCTATATCAAATATTTCAAGATTCTCAGCGAGTTTTAGTTGCCTATTCAGGAGGCATTGATAGTACTTTAGTGGCAAAAATTGCCTTTGATATTTTGGGGGATAGGGCGATCGCTGTTACGGCAAATTCTCCTTCACTTTTACCTGCTGATTTAGAAGGAGCCATAGCCCAAGCTCTAGAAATTGGCATAGCCCATAAAGTGATTACAACTGCGGAAATGGATAATCCAAATTACACCTCTAATCCTGTTAATCGCTGCTATTTTTGCAAGAGTGAACTGCACGATCAGCTCCGACCCATGGCAAAAAATTTAGGTTATGAATATGTAATTGATGGCTTAAATGCTGATGATCTTAAAGATTATCGTCCAGGTATTGCTGCTGCTAAAGAAAGAGGTGTGCGATCGCCCCTAGCGGAAGTAGGGATTAGTAAAATGGAAGTACGAATGTTATCTAAATATTTGCAGCTTCCTTGGTGGAATAAACCTTCCCAACCCTGCTTGAGTTCTAGATTTCCCTATGGAGAGAGTATTACTATAGAAAAACTGCAAAGAGTAGGAAAAGCGGAACAGTATCTGCGTAGCTTAATGGGAAGTGAAGTTGATTTGCGAGTTCGCTCTATTAGTGATACTGCTCAGATTGAAATTCGGGTAGATTTAATTCCTAATTTTCTCCAAGTCATTAATCTTTCTCAATTAACAATATCCTTTAGGGAGTTCGGTTTTCAGACTGTAACCCTAGACCTAGATGGATTTCGGAGCGGGAAACTTAATGACTTGTTAGGAGTAATATCCAAAGTTTAAGCTGTTTTTTATGCCTTTTGCCTGAACCTATTAATTTTAGGTAGCTTTTAATAGAGATTGAAAAAGAGCTAGGGCATCTTTCGCAAATTTTTGGGGATTCCAAATCGGTGATAGGGTTTCTGGTTGTTTAGATTGCTTGATGCGGGCTTGTAAATCCATTTTTAAGTGGCGATCGCTGCCAATTTTAACTGCCCAATCAATATACTCTTCCCAAGTTTTAGCTACTCCTTCGCTAATGCCCACAGCCTTGAGAAAAGAATAACCCATGCGGGAGGGAGCCTGTTCACCACATAGGGTAACTATGGGAAGATCGAACCACAGAGATTCCAAATTATGAGTGCCACCGTTGTAGGGATAGGTATCTAGGGCAATATCAGCAATTTGATAAAAACTGCGATGGTCTTCTTCCATTGGTTGACGGGTAATAAACCGACATCTTTCAGCATCAATACCAGCTTTTTGACATTCCTGTTGATAGAGCGATCGCACAATTTCGACATCACAAAAACCCTTATGCAACAATATACTTTGGGGAACTTGCTGGAGAATGCTGATATGCGATCGCACCGAGTCGGGATTGACTTTATGTCCAGTTGCCACGGAAAGATATACCACCATGTCTGAAGTGATACCTAGATTTTGTCTAAGAGCTTCACGGTCTATGGATTTACTAGGGAAATCGGCGATCGCTACGGCAAAATCAGGCATTCTGATTAACTGCTCTCGGTAGTAGGGTTGAACGGATTCGGGATGGGTATGGCGATCGGATAGATAGTAATTCTTTTCAGAAATATAGGGAGCTTCACAACCGAGCCACGAGCAGACTATTTGGGCGGGAGAATTATGCAAAATCAGAGCATGACTGGGATTCATCACTGAGTCCATATCAATTAATACATCTAGGCGATCGGATTGCAGTTTTTCCAGAAGTTCGGTATTAGATTTTTGCGAGAAGTCAAAGAAGTTGGCGGTCATTTCTTTAAATTCTGCGGTCAAATCATCAGATCCGCCTCGCCCTGTGACATAAAGATAGAGATGGGGTGTAAGTTTAGACCATTCCTTAATAATGCCCCGACTACACCAACCAACAGAATGACGGCGCAGATGTTTAGAAATAATGCCGATGCGAAGAGGTTCTGCTGACTTCGCTTTTTTCTTAGTGGATTTAGGTTTTTCCTTTTCTGAAACTATAGGTAAACATAGTTGGGTATAGGCGCCGCCCATGAGCTTATTTAGGTGTCCGTTCAAATCAATGCGATCGCGCAGATAGGGCAAGCTGAATACTAAATCTTCGTAGATTAATCGGACTTCTGAATCTTGGAGGGTCACATTCGGTTGCAGCAGTTTTGATTCTAGTTGTTGGAAGTGGTTTTGGGCAATATCGTATAAACCAGATTCTAAATAGCACTTAACCAGAGTAACTAAAACTCTTATGGCATCAATATCTTGGCAGGTTTGGGCATAGCGTTCTACTGCTTGTCTACACGCAGGGAAATTTCCCCCAATCCGTAGTAATGTACATAAGCCTTGGTGGACATCCGCTAGATTTGGTTGTAGTTCTACAGTTTTTTGGAAGCAGGCGATAGTTTCAGGAGTTTGTTCCATTAACCAATGGGCTATGCCTAAATCCCAGTATGCCAACGCCCATGCAGGAGTTAAGGCGATGGCTTGTTGATACTCAGCGATCGCTTCTTGGAGTTGACCATTAGCAGCTAAAGCTTTACCTAGATTATGGTGGGCATCTGACCAGTCGGGTTTGAGTTGAGTGGCAATTTGGAGATGGGGAACGGCTTCGCTAAAATTGCCTTGAATCATTAACACATTGCCAATTAATCTCTGTGCCTCGGCGAGATTAGGTTTAAGTCTAATGGCAGTTTGTAAAGCGGTAAAAGTCTCTTCTATTCTGTTCTGTTTAAGTAAAGCATCTGCTAAGTTGAAATATAGTTCTGCCCAATCGGGTTTTAACTGAATTGCTTTTTGATGATAGGAAATGCCTCCATCGATATCGCCATTGCTGACTAAAACATTACCAAGGTTGGAAAATGCTTCAATGAGATCTGGGTTAAGAGCGATCGCTTTTTTTAAACTTTTTGCCGCTTCTTCTAATCTGCCCACAGAGGATAAAGCATTGCCAAGATTACAATGTGCCTCTGCCCAATCTGGTTTTAAGCGAATTGCCCGTTGATATGCCCTGATTGCCCAATCCAGTCTGCCTTGATTGCTAAAGTTGATTCCTAGGTCAAAATGTTGGGAAACGTCCATTAAAGTTGGTTCTAGATCAAGAGCCTCCTGTTGATGGGCTAAGGATTGGAGTTGTAAGACCTGCGCTAGTTGCCAGTGGGCTTTTACGGATTTTGGCGACAGAGCGATCGCCTGTTGGTAGATATGAACTGCCCGATCCCAATTGCCTTGATTTGAAAATATTTCAGCGAGATTTAGATATCCATCTAATCGTAAATCATCAGAATTCTGATCAGCACCGACTAAATCTATGCCCTGCTGTAAATATTGAACTGCATCTTCAAATTTACCCTTAAGAGCAGAAATCGTTCCTAACTGGATATAAAGTTCTCCATTTAGAAGTTCAGGTTCTAATGCTTGAATATTCGTAATTGCCTCTATTGCTGGCTCTAGCATCCCTTGAGATAGATAGATTTTTGCCATACCTAGAAAAATTGCAGCAAAGTTGGGGTCTTGAGTTAATGCCTTTTGATAGGAAGCGATCGCCTCTGCTAATTTACCTTGTTCCCGATAAATATCTCCAGTCTCTAAATGAAGTTCCGCAGCTTCATGATTGATATTTTCAGTTTTGAGTGTGGTTATTGGCATAGATTGACTGATTCGGTGGGCGTGGGCATGGAAAGACTGCAAGAATGCATCAATAATACCAATTAATTTAGGGCGTAATTCCGATGAATTTTGATCTTGTAATTTCTGAAAGATGGGAACTAATTCAGGTTTGAATAATTGGGTGAATTTAATTCCAAATTTTTCCCACAGGTCATTTCTATAGTTGATGGGATGTTGAATGTGATAGGCGATCGCCGTAGTTAGATATTTTAATGGTACTCCTTGGCGTTGAGCAATTAAAGGCAGCCAGAAATCCCACCAAGGCATTCCTAAACAGAAATTAGATTTTGGTAGTTTTTGCGATAGATTTTCATGAAAAAAGAAAGCATCAAAACCTCTAGTATAGATTTGTCCAGCAGTTTGAGCAGAATTTTCTATCTCTACCCTAGAACATACAACTAATCCATCTTGAGCTTCTCTTTCAATCACCTGCAAACAATCAAAATCCGCTTTTAAGTGAATATCAGAATTGATAATGCCAAAAATACCATTACCAGTACTTTCTTGATTCTGAATATATGCCCAAATATCATCAAAATAAATTAGAGGTCTTCCTACTTCTGCCCCAGCATCACGGTTGACTGCATAAAAAGTAACTTCAGGATAAATTGATTCTAGTTCCCTAACTTCCGCTTTATTATTAAGGGAGATTACATTTAAACCATGCGATCGCCAGCTTGATATGGCTAATTTCTGATTATCGTGATTATGGGGAGCAATGCTGGTAAGTATAGTTGTTTGAGATTTAGCTAAAATATCTCTTTTTACATAAAACGCATCTCCGTAGGTAGGATGAAATGGAGTTCTTAAGGCTACTCGTTGGAAATTAAAACCCTCTAAAAATTCATCTATTTGTCCAATTAAGGCACATCCTTCATACAGTTCTTGCAGATTGACTTCGGTATAAATCGCATCTACGGTTTTTAAAGTTGCTGTGGAGCCAGATAAAGCTAAAAGTTCGGCTCCTTGAATATCTAATGCCAGAATATTAAATTTATTGGAATCAAGATTTTGTTCTAAGAGTAAACCATCTAAAGTTATCCCCTCAACAGATACTTCCCCCACTTCCAACATATTGGGATAGATGTCTCTGTGATGCTTGAGTGGAAGGATACTGATGCTGTAGTCGTAGGCATTTAGGCGTAACTTAATTTCACCTGAGCGATCGCACACCGCATAATTCAAAGGAATTACATTAGAGAATTTTTTTACTGATTCTTGTAACTTCGTAAATATCTGCGGATTTGCTTCAATTAGGATAACTTGTTCTGCTCCCATTTCTAGATATTGGTTTAATTCTTGTCCTTCATGGGCACCAACATGAATTACACCACGGGTAGAAACCTTATATCTTTGACATAGGGATTGGATATTTAGAGGAATAGGACGCATGATAAAAATTACTTAGCCTAGATTGCAATATGTCATAGTGAGAGAAACTTCTAATTGATAAGACCAACCATTTTAATAATGATTGCTTACAATAACCCTAACCTTGCAGCCAAGACTCCAGATCATGCACACTACCAAAATCTAAAATTGCCTCAGCTAAATCATCCAACTGATCCACCGATAACCCATTAATCTGCTCCTCTAACTCAAAACTAATCTGCCCAAATTTACGATTTAGTAGTCGTTTCAAAGTTCTCTGTCCGCCTTCTTCAAAAGCTTCTTGATAAAAACGAGTTTGCTTCAAATCATCTAATGTAAACATTGCCTCTATCTCCCTGCGACTTAATTTAGGAAACTTATAAACTAATACCGTCTCTATGAATTCTACTACTTCTGGTGTTGCCCTAGTTACCAATGCTTTAGCTAGTTGTGGGGCTTTTGTCTCTGGGGACAAGATTAACTGCATGATCGCTATGCCAATCGAATCAGTTTCCCTATCTATCCAATCCTCTAAATACACCCGAATTATCCTTTCACTATTTATCAATTCTCGAAAATGAGTTGATAGTTCTGGCTCCACACTGCGCTTAGCAAATATTGCTACTGCTTGCCAGTCTTGAATAGGACGATATTGATTCAGATACAAAAATATCTCTGCTACAAATTCCCAGTAAAAGTCTGATTTCGGTTGAAACTGCACTTCCATAAACATAATGGGCTGATCTATATCTTCTGAGCGGAAAATACCATCAAACCGAAAGGCTTTTTCTTTTATCTCTGCTGATGTAAACCGATATCCTGCCGAATATGGTCGCTCTATTAATTCAAATAGTAGAGATTGATATGTGGCAAACAGTTTGTAAAATAGCGTATCTGTTCTCATTACACAAAATAATTACCCACAGAAAGCACAGGCGCAGGAGTCAGCCCTGTTATATTTGCCACCAAATCCGCAGCAGCACTAAACGCCGCCGTGCCATTATTAATGCCCAAATACCGCCCACTATTCCAAGTAAAGAAGCCCGCAGCCCCCGCCCCAATTCCCGCAAACGCCGTAGTCGCCGCCGCCGTTAGGTTTGCCCCTGCCACAGTTCCCCTCTCCACTAAAGCTGTGGGATTGCCTGATAGAATGCGGAAGCGATCGCCCTCAACTTGATTAAACCCAATTAATGTATCAGGATTAGCCACTAAGGAATCCGTTAAACCGTTATAGACAAATAAATCTCCTCCAGTTCCGCCAGTTAAGGAATCCGCTCCCAATCCTCCCGTGAGAATATCATTCCCACCTAAACCAGAAATCGTATCAACTCCGATATTGCCGATTATTACATCGTTGAGATTGGTTCCGTTAAGGGTATTACTAACTGTACTGACTCCTCTAATTGCCTTGGGTGTTACTATGCCTGTACTCGAGATATCTGCTCCGACATTAAAACCTGTGAATTGGATGTTATTTAGTTGAGTTGCGGTTAAACCTGTATTAGTTGTACCGAATTTCAGAGTTTCATTAGCGATCGCTGACCAGTTATCAATAGTTAAAAGCCCTGTCCAAGCTTGGGTATTACTTGCGCCAAAGGTGATATCACTGCTGCTACTACCAAAGTCTATAACGGAGTTTGCACTCAGTTTTAGTTGGTCTAGGGTTTCATTAAAGCCATTTAATCTGAGTCTGCCACCATTCAGGTCAATATCGGCGGTGCTAACTATTTGTTCGTTATTAGAAAGACTAATTGCCCCAAGGGTATTAACTTTAGCAAAGCTAGTAA
Organism: Synechococcales cyanobacterium PMM_0082; assembly: GCA_949127865.1. Lineage (GTDB taxonomy): Bacteria > Cyanobacteriota > Cyanobacteriia > Pseudanabaenales > Pseudanabaenaceae > PCC-7502. Next base: position 622 of record CASBQR010000015.1, on the reverse strand, counting down.
AGTTCAGGCTACCATTATCAATGAATGAAACCGTGGCATTGATATTAATGTTGCTGGAGCTTAATAAAACAGGATCACTAAAATTGAGATTACTTGTAATACTGAGGCTGCCTGTACTGTTTGCTCTGCCAATTGTGATTTGATTAAATCCATTAGCGATCGCACTTAAATCTGTAGAAGTTATATCCAAAATCGAAGTGTTCCCACTATCAGTACTACCAATCTGTATAGCTTGACTGGCTGTTGATGATCGCAGAACTAGATTGCTATTGTTACCTCGGACTGAGTTCGTACCGCTTGTCAGATTAATCTCATTTCCTGTGAGCGTGATGTTCCCATATTTAACGATTCCTGTGGTGAAGTTGTTGATACTAGACACATTCAGGTTATTAATCGCTGTGAGGTTGATACTTCCGCCATTCCCTGCATTGCCACTATTTGTTGCCGAGTATGAACTGATGGAACCTACAATTATATTCGTACCGTTGATAGCGATCGCACCCCCATTCCCTGCGTTACCTGAACTCACTGCCGAGGTAGAGTTGAGAGTGGAAGTTGTAATGTTTCCTGAACTATTAAAGCTAATGCTGCCACCCCTAGTACCGTTAGAACTATTAATACT
>CASBQR010000014.1 GCA_949127865.1 Synechococcales cyanobacterium PMM_0082 | reverse complement strand
TAAGAGCACTAAGTCCGAACTTGATAGGATTGTCTGGCCCTCTCGGCAACAATTGATTAGTGAATCCGCAGCTGTGATTTTAATGGTTGTGGTTTCAGCAAGTTTGGTATTTCTAGTTGATAAGATATTTGCATGGATTTCTAGTCGGATTTTTCTGTAATGTTTGTTGAAAATCAAGATATATCTCCAGCTACAGACCCAAACGTATGCCACTGGTATGCCGTTCAGGTTGCTTCGGGCTGTGAAAAAAGAGTCAAGATGAGCCTTGAGCAAAGAATCGAAATGCTTGATGTTCAAGAGAAGATTGTACAAATTGAGATCCCTCAAACTCCAATTGTCAAGGTGCGCAAGGACGGTTCTCGTCTTAGTTCTGAAGAAAAAGTTTTTCCTGGCTATGTCCTCATCAAAATGTTTATGAGTGATGATGCTTGGCAGGTAGTAAAAAATACTCCCCATGTAATTAACTTCGTTGGCACCGAACAAAAACGCCACTATGGTAGGGGTAGAGGTCACGTTACTCCTCGTCCATTTGGTCGCAGTGAAGCAGAGCGAATTTTTAGAATTGCTGAAGAGCAAGAGCCGATTATCAAAATTAATATGGCAGTTGGCGATAAGATTAAAGTTTTGTCTGGCCCATTCAAAGATTTCGACGGCGAAGTGGTTGAAGTAACTCCTGAACGCAGTAAACTCAAGGCATTACTATCTATTTTTGGTAGGGATACACCTGTAGAGTTGGAGTTTAATCAAGTTCAAAAGAACAGTTAAAAGTTTTACCTCACCTTTTATCTATAGTTTTAATTCAGTTTTAAGTCAAATAGTATTAAGTTGTTAGCACAAATCAATGGCAAAGAAAGTTACTGCAATCATCAAGTTGGCACTAAATGCAGGTAAAGCAAATCCTGCTCCTCCCGTAGGTCCAGCATTAGGACAACATGGTGTGAATATCATGATGTTCTGTAAAGAGTACAACGCTCGTACTGCCGATCAAGTAGGTACAGTGATCCCTGTAGAGATATCTGTATTTGAAGATCGGAGTTTCAGTTTTATCCTCAAAACTCCTCCAGCTTCTATTTTAATTCAAAAAGCTGCTGGGGTAGACAAAGGATCAGGTGAGCCGAATCGTACAAAAGTTGGATCAATTACCTTAAACCAATTACGAGAGATTGCTCAAATCAAACTACCTGACTTAAACGCCAATGATATTGATGCGGCAATGAATATCATTGAAGGTACTGCTAAAAATATGGGCGTCACAATTAAAGACTAAACTAAAACTAGTTGACTACTTTAATCGGTATAAGCTATTGTTGAATTCCTAATAAATTATTCAAAACTATCGGGGGAGAGGTTGAAAACTTCGATAAAACCCCAAGAGGCAAAATGGCAAAAAAAGTTTCCAAGCGTTTACGTTTGGCACAGAGCAAGGTTGAACTAAAAGCTTATAGTCCTAGTGAGGCTTTAAGTTTATTAAAAGAAACGGCTACTGCTAAGTTTATAGAATCGGCTGAGGCTCATGTTCGTCTTGGTATTGATCCTAAATATGCCGATCAGCAGTTACGAACCACAGTGGCGCTGCCTAAGGGTACTGGGATGACCGTAAAGGTCGCAGTGATCGCTAGGGGTGAAAAAGTCGCAGAAGCAGCAGCAGCAGGTGCGGATATTTCTGGTTCTGAGGAATTAATTGACGAAATCAGCAAAGGAATGCTTGATTTTGATTTATTAATTGCCACTCCAGACATGATGCCTCAAGTTGCTAAGTTGGGTAAACTTTTAGGGCCAAGAGGGCTTATGCCTTCGCCTAAAGGTGGTACGGTAACTTTTGATTTGGCAACAGCGATTGCTGAGTTTAAGGGTGGGAAAATTGAATTCCGTGCTGATCGTACTGGTATTGTGCATATTTTGTTCGGTAAAGTTAACTTCTCTGTCGAAGATTTACTAGCAAACCTAAAGTCTTTACAAGAAGTAGTTGATCGTAATCGTCCTTCTGGCGCTAAGGGACGTTACTGGATATCTTTGTATGTCTCATCCACTATGGGCCCAGCGATCGAAGTCGATATTAGTTCTCTACGTGACCTGAAATTTGGCGAGACTACCTAGTTTATATTAAATATTAAATTTAGAAATAATTGCCTATTGAGATTACAACAACTGCATATTTTAACCGCAGACAGCAGGCGCAAATGCTTAATTTCCTGCCGAGGTGAAGTTGATAGAGTTAATCTCTACCGCCTCGTCTTGTTGTAAGTCGGGGCTTTTATTTTTATTAATTACCGTTAAGGAGGTGAGAAATATGGGAAAAACGTTAGAACAAAAGCAAAATGTAGTCGGCAAGCTAGAGGCAGAAATTGCTGAGGCGCAAATGATTATGGTGCTTGACTTTACCACATTAACTGTAGCTGAAATTACTAAGCTGCGTCGCCAGATGAAGCCCTCTGGCACTGTATGCAAAGTAACTAAAAATACTTTGATGAAGAAGGCGATTTCTGAGAAACCTGAGTGGCAACCTTTAGAAACCTTTTTAAAGGGAACTTCAGTTTGTTTGGTGGTTAAAGATGATATTGGTGCTGCATTTAAGGCATATCAAGGATTCTTGAAGGAAACTAAAAAAACCGAACTACGGGGTGGCGTATTTGATGGTCGGGCTTTAACCCCTGATCAACTCAAGGCGATCGCCGATCTGCCATCTAAGGAAGTGTTATTGGCACAAATTGCTGGAGCGATCAACGGTGTTGCTACCAAGCTGGCATTTGGGATCAAAGAGGTACCTCAATCTTTGGCAAGAGCAATCAAAGCCATTCATGAAGAAAAAGAAGCTGCCTAAACAACTGCTTAATTGAATCAACAACTAAATCATTAAACCTAAGGAGAAATTCTATGTCTGCTGTAACTGAAGAAATCATTGAAAAACTAAAATCTCTAACTCTACTAGAAGCTTCTGAATTAGTTAAAGCTATTGAAGAAACTTTTGGTGTATCTGCTGCTGCCCCTGCTGGTGGCATGATGATGATGGCTGCTGGTGCAGGCGCTGCTCCTGTCGAAGAAGTAGAAGAAAAAACTGCTTTTGATGTTGTACTTGATGCTGTACCTGCGGATAAGAAAATTGCTATTCTCAAGGTTGTCCGTGAAATCACTGGATTAGGTTTGAAAGATGCAAAAGATTTGGTAGAAGCTGCACCGAAAACCGTGAAAGAAGGTATGACTAAAGCTGATGCTGAAACTGCTAAAAAGCAACTAGAAGATGCTGGAGCAACTGTTTCTATCAAGTAAGAATCTATAAGATTACTGTAGGGATGCTATGGTGTCTCTATGGTAATTTTTTAAGTAATTTTTAAGTTTTCTATGAACGATCCTCTATCAGAATTATTTTTAGTAATCTGCGATCGCCGTGAACATCCTAAACCCAACTCCTATACCTGTCAGTTATTTGCAGGTGGCGATAATAAAATTCTCAAAAAAATTGGCGAAGAATCTGTAGAAGTAGTAATGGCTTGTAAGGATAATGATCTTGATGCGATCGCTTCGGAAGTTGCAGATCTTTTGTATCATACCCTCGTAGCCATGGCACATCATCACGTCAGTTTGGATAGTGTCTATACTAAATTAGAACAACGGCGCTAAAAGTTTACAACCGTGCCATATTTAAGCTGGGCTATGAACATAAATGTTTAAAATTCAGACATTAATTTAACAATAAATTCAAAAATTTAATATCAATATCTAGACAAAGAATTAAAAATGCCTATTGCTCACATACTAGGACTGGGAAAATCTGGGGTTGCGGCGGCACGTTTATTAAAGTCTAAGGGGTGGCAAGTTGAGGCAAGCGATCAAGGACTAAACCCAATTCTAATAGATCAACAAGAGCATTTAGAAGCTGAAGGTATTGCCGTAAAACTAAACCATAGTCCAATCTGGGCAAATTTGGAAGCGCAATTACCCCAATTAATAGTAGTCAGTCCAGGGATTCCATGGGATTCTTTAATTTTAGAAAATGCCAGAATACTTGGTATTGAGACTATTGGCGAAGTAGAACTAGGGTGGAAATATCTTAATCACATCCCTTGGTTAGCCATTACTGGTACCAATGGTAAAACTACAACCACATCGCTGTTAGCGGCAATTTTTCAAGCAGCTTCCTTAAATGCCCCTGCCTGCGGAAATATTGGTGTTCCAATATGTGAAATTGCCTTGAGTTCTGATCCACCTGATTGGATTATTGCGGAAATTAGTAGTTATCAAATTGAATCCGCTCCTAGTATCAAGCCTAGGATTGGGGTATGGACAACTTTTACACCCGATCATCTTAACCGTCACCATACCGTTGCGGCTTATCAAAACATTAAATACAGCCTGATAAAGCGATCGCAGCAAGTTATCTTAAATGGTGACGATCGTTATTTAGCGGAGAATGGTAATTCTTTATTCTCTGATGCCATTTGGACATCTTGCTTAAATTCGACCAATGGCGCTTATATTGAGTCAGGATTAGTAAAAATTGGCAATAGGAAGATCGTATCCCTCGATAAATTCAAGCTGATCGGAAATCACAATCGCCAAAATCTCTTAATGGCTATAACTGCGGCAAACTTGGCAGGAATTAATTTTGACTGTATTGCTCGGGCTGTAGAGGAGTTTAAAGGAGTTCTCCATCGTCTGGAATATATATGCGATCGCCAAGGTGTTAAATTTATCAACGATAGTAAAGCCACTAACTATGACGCTGCATTTATGGGGCTGCAAGCAATAGACGGGTCTGCTATTTTGATTGCTGGTGGAGAACCCAAAATAGGAGAACCCCAAGTATGGCTAGAATTGATTAAGCAAAAAGCCGCAGCAGTGTTACTAATTGGCAAAGCTGCCCCTGAATTCGCAGAACTATTGAAGAGCGTGAATTATCCTAATTATGAGATAGTTGAAACCCTAGAGGCTGCAATACCTAGAGCTTTAGATTTGGCATTAAAGTTAAAGGTAAATCATGTTTTATTTTCTCCCGCCTGCGCTAGTTTTGACCAATTTGCTAATTTTGAACAACGGGGCGATCGCTTTCGTGAATTATGCTTATCTTTAGACTTGTAATTAACTACCTATTAACTTTAGCTTTAGGCTGATTAGCTTGCAGGGCGTTATATACAGCGCGTCGGCGAATTTCCAGAACTTGGCTAATTTCACGGGAAAAATTAGGTTGGCGATCAATCATCTTATCGACCTCATTAGCAGAGATCATCATTAATTCTAAATCTTGAGTAGCAATCACCGAAATCATACTAGCCTCTCCCGAAAATAAAGTCATTTCCCCAAAAAATTCGCCCGTTTTGATCTGGAGAACCTCTTGTTCATAGCCATTCTGATCAATTACTGTCATAGTCGCTTCCCCCACAATGACAATGTATAAAGCATTGTTTGGGCAACCCTGTTGAATTACGCATTCTCCTGCTCCAAAGTGCTTAAGGTTAATCTCTGGGGATAAAGTTTTTAAGTTTTTTTGATCTCGCTCTAAAGGGACAAAATCAGGAATGGAGTCTAAACTTTCTGCAAATTTCTTACTTCCTTCTGCCCGAGACGTAGGACCATGAAAATGATACAGAGTGCGAATTGGGAAGGGAATATTGAGGTTATTACGCTGGGCAGCATACCAAACCCTCGTCATAAAGCGATCGCGGATTTCTTCTAAATCAGCATAGTCTTCTATAAAAAACTTGACCTCATAGGTAATGGCGGAGTCATCATAGCCAAGGGTAAAAATATATGGCTCAGGATCAGACAAAATTCCTTGGGTTTCTAAAGCCGTAGTTCTTAATACATACTTCGCTAAATTAGGTGGATCTTTGTAGGAAAACCCAATTTGAATCCGTTCGGCATGAATGGGTTGGGGACGGCTGAAATTCCGAATTACTTCTGAGGAAATTAATTTATGCGGAATTATCACCATCTCTCGTTCCAGTGTAATTAATCGAACTGATCTCCAGTTAATATCGATGACCTGCCCCACTAAGTCACCAACTTGTAACCAGTCACCAACAGAAAAAGGCTGTTCAAATAGTAAAGCAATACCCGACATCACACTGCCAAGGGTATCTTGCAATGCTAAACCAATTACAATTGAGCTTACCCCTAATGCCGTTACTAAGCCTGCTAGGTCAGCATTCCAGACCGTTGCTAAAACGATCGCCGTTCCCAAGAGTACTAAAAACAACCGAGACAAATCTATTAGTAATTTAGGAACTTTTGCCTGCCAAGTATTTGCCTTTGCTTGTTCAAATAAAACCGTATTTAATAGGGATAAAGCTGCATGGATCACAAAAATCCATAGTAGGGTCTGAATCCCACGAACCCGCTCATCACTCGGCGGTAGTTGCAGGACATAGCGAGTAAATAGCAAAAAAATCAGGACAGGTAAAACCAAATTCCTAATAATTTGGAGGGTAGTAGCTAGTGGTTTGCGACTTTTTTGGAGCCTATGAATAATTTCGCCCAGTAGAACTACAGTTAGGGGAAACCCCACAATTAGAGCGATCGCCCAGAGCCAGAGACTATTGATCAAGATTGATTAGCTCCACATTAGTTACTTAGCGCTGAAATAACAAGTTGGGGTTTAGAGTCTCAACTTCCTGTTGCCAATTACCGTAGTAGTCTAATATTTTCCGCAATAATATTTGGTCTATTTCATTACCATCTGTCTCATCACCATAGCTAATACTGATTGCCGCTATTTGGCTGGCATCATAGTTAAAATCCTTAGCGGTTTGGGTATGCAACTCAGTATTTACTGAAGCTACCTGATTCAGATGAGTTGCCAATTCTGTATACATAGCTAAGGATAGAGGTGGTGAAAAGCTAATTTTATGCACTCTGCAACTCATCTTGAGATTTTGGGGATATAGGTTTAGAAATAATGCAACAATTTACTTGATCAATACAGACTTTCCCCCACTGCAAAGCCCATCGTACTAAAGCAACTCGGTTATCTGTACTGGTTTTAGTCAGAATATTACTAATATGATTATCTACCGTACGTTTACTGATTTCCAACTCTGTCGCTATATCTTGATTGGTTAATCCCGAAGCCACTAGTTCAATTACCTGAAGTTCTCTGTCTGACAAGGATGTAGAGATTCGATTTGGAGTGACTTGGAGTGAGTTGGTCATAGCTATGGGTGATATAAATACTTATAGATATGTTAGCAAGATGGGGATCATTATTGGTGACTAGTTTTTAGCTTATCTATAATATCTAAAAACTTTCTAACTAGATCTAGCGATCGCAAGGTAGTTAAAACTATCAGTAAGTAGTTTAGAAGAAATTTTAAAATCATTGATCCTCCAACTAAACAAGGTTGATTAGAGAAAATTTGACTATAAATTTGCT
>CASBQR010000013.1 GCA_949127865.1 Synechococcales cyanobacterium PMM_0082 | reverse complement strand
TTCTGTGGGCAAGTCATAGGTTTGGCAAACTTGAGGATGCAATTGCCCAAAGGTGCCTAGCCGTTCGCCCGAAATCCAAAGTGAAGCGGTTCTACCTGAATGCAAGCGCGGATTTTGTTGATCGGGTTGATATTCGACATTTACCCCCAAACGCTGAAATACGGTTTCCAAGACTCCTTTTGCGGCATACCAATCTAAGGGTTGAGTATTGCGCTGCCAAGTACCAATTGTGGGATCGCCGCCAAAAATACCACCGACATGATCAGCTTCCGTACTCCCTTCTTCGTCTTGCCAAAACACTCTCCCAATCTCAAATCCCCACAGGCAGCCATTCCCTTGATTCAAATTATAGGCAACCGCCTCGATTAATCCCGATAGTAAATCTAGGCGTAAAGCGCTATATTCCAGAGCCACAGGATTGATAATTTTGACTTGCTCCGATTTTGTAGGACTACATAAAGAGCTATGGGTAAGCTCGGTTAAGCCAACACCCCTAAAGCATTCTCTAATTTGGCGTTTGAGTAATTCATCAGTGCCTAAATATCCCAATTCGGTGCGAGGGGGTAGGGTTTCTTGAAATTTATCATAGCCATAGATGCGGGCAATTTCTTCAATTAGATCGATCTCCCGTTCAATATCAGAGTAGCGATAGGTTGGCACCGTCACTTCCCAAGTATCGGGTTCCGTTGCAGTTAGTTCAAAGGATAAAGCTGTCAACACCGCAGTCACAATTTCCGCCGACAGATCGAGACTGTCCCCATTTTCTGCCTCAATCGAACCTAGAATTTCCTGAACCCGATCAAGTCTAAGGGTAATTTTTCTAATATCTGTAGTGCGGCGATCGCTCTGACTTTGATTAATGATTTCTCCACCCGCCAGTTCCAGAATTAACTCCAATGCCCTTGCTGTTGCCGTTTCCAATGCCGCATGATTAACTCCTCGTTCGTAGCGAGCCGAAGCTTCTGTGCGTAGACCCTGTGCCCTTGCCGATTTTCGGACTATGGTTTGATCGAATAATGCCGCTTCTAAAACTAAATTCACCGTGCGATCGCTCACTTCCGTTTCTTTGCCACCCATCACGCCTGCGATCGCCACAGGTCTATCATTTGCCGTAATTAGTAAATTTTGCGTACTTAAATTCCGAGTTTGTCCATCAAGGGTAATTAGAGTTTCTTGCTCCCGCGCAAACCGCACGCCTATAGTTAGATAAAGCGAAGCGGGATCTAAATCGGGGAATAAAGTATCCGCATCAAAACCGTGGAGAGGTTGCCCCCATTCCAGCAAAATATAGTTAGTAATATCGACAATATTATTAATCGGACGCATTCCCGCAGCTTGCAGACGACGTTGCAACCATTCGGGGGAATCAGCAACCTTCACGCCATGAATTAAAGTGCCAATATAGGCAGAGCAAGCTTTAGCCTCACTTACAGACACCCAATTTTCCATTTTAGCTTCTTGTATAGATTTAGCGATCGGGAGATTAACCTTTTGCCCAATTAATGCTCCCAATTCCCGTGCCATGCCTACCATACTCAAGGCATCAGCCCGATTTGCTGTAGAACTCACATCTAAAATCACATCATCCAAACCCAATAGAGGTCGAACATCGGCACCGATAACTGCGTCCTCTGCAAATTCATGAATTCCGCTTGATTCCTTTGCTAATCCCAATTCTGCCAAGGAACAAATCATGCCCTCTGATCGCACGCCCCGCAAATTCGTTGGACGCAGCTTTAGATCAACCTTAGGTAAATAAGTGCCAATAGTAGCCACAGGTACATACAACCCAGTTCTCGCATTAGCCGCCCCACAGACAATATTTAAGGTTTCAGGTGCGCCAATATCCACAGTGCAAACCTGTAGGCGATCAGCTTGGGGATGGCGATCGGCATTCAAAATTTTACCCACAACCACACCATCTGCCCAAGTGCGACGATCTTCAATGCCCTCTACCTCAAATCCTGCCATAGTCAAAGCGTCTGCAACTTCTTGCGGTGATAGGGAAAAGCTTACTAATTCTTGCAGCCAGTTTAGAGAAATATGCATTGAATCAAGGTTAAGTGTGGGGTATATTTCTAATTTATCATGTTTACGGATTGCCCAAAACCGCTTATTTGCAGTAAGAACCGACTACGCAGCCCCACAGCCGAAGCAGTATTTGCAGAATATAAGGGCTTAGAAGTAGATTCAGCAGGACTAGATCGAGGAGCAGAGATGCCTTTAACCAATGAAGCTGTTCTGTGGGCAGATATTATTTTGGAACTGGGCGGATGAAGAAAAATTTGGAGGGATTGCGATCAAGACTAGGTAACGGGATGGGCGTAAAAAGCAATTCCTAAAATAATATAAGTTGCTAATAACAAAGTTCCTTCGAGCCAGTTAGAACGTCCATCGGAACTAATAGAATTCACAATTAATACAGCCACAGCTACGGCTACTAGTTCAAAGGGATTAAAATTTAAATCCATGGGCTGCCCTAAAAAGTAACCAGCTAAGACTAGAGCAGGTGCTACAAATAAGGCGATTTGCATACTAGAACCAACGGATACTGAAACCGATAAATCCATCTTATTTTTCAGAGCCACAGTAACGGCGGTCGTATGCTCGGCAGCGTTGCCAATAATCGGTAGCACAATTACGCCCGTAAACAAAGCTGTTAATCCTAAAGTGGCAGTTGCTGATTCTAAGCTAGCTACTAAAAACTCAGATTCGATCGCCACTAAAGCTGTTGCCCCTAGTAATACGCTAATCCACAATGCCAAGTTTACCTTCTCTGGATCTCCACCTTCACTTTCAATCTCGGTTACTCCCACATCATAGAGATAGGAATGAGTTTTCATGGAAAAGAGTAGAGTGGCACCATAGACTAAAATTAAAACAATGGATATGGCGATCGACAGTTGTTGCAGGACGCTTTCTTCAATTCCTGTGGAGGTATAGTTAACTGCGGTGGGAATCAGAAGGGAAATTACAGCTAAATTCATAACCGAAGCATTGGTACGGGCAAGCATGGGTTGAAATTCTTGCTCTTTGTACCGTAATCCCCCTAAAAACATTGCTAAACCTAAAACTAACAATAAATTCCCCAAAATTGAGCCTGTAATACTAGCTTTAACCACATCTACTAAGCCCGCTTTTAGTGCCACTAAGCCGATAATTAACTCAGTTACATTACCAAAGGTGGCATTCATTAATCCACCCCAGGAAGGTCCTAAAACTACGGCAATTTCTTCGGTGGCAGTGCTTAACCAACTGGCTAAGGGGATAATTGCTAAACAACAGGTGACAAAAACTGCGATCGCTCCCCAGTGTAGAAATTCCGCAGCAAAGGAAATGGGGATAAATATCAAGAAGCCAATGGAGATGATTTTTTTAATGGTCATGTTGATTTTATATAGCTTTTTGGTTATTCAAATTCAAAGCGTAAATCGTTACTATTTCCATAATTGGGAATTTTGTAGGGGGTGGCAATGTCCCAGTTAGGGATTGGCTTTTTAGGCTTTGCTAATACCGCTTTAGATTTATTCCTTCTCCCTAGGGTTAAAAATTCTGGGAGCTCAGGGAATTTAATATTTCGTTGGATCGGGACGTGGGTGGGCAGCTTTTCAAAAGGCAGAATCGGGAATTTGCGGAATGGATCAACTATGGCTTGATAATTGATCGAAACAGATTGGCTGACTATATGTTTATTTTGTTCAATATGTTGATGGGGGCGAATACGAACTTCCCCTGAGAGTATTTGAGTTTCTAATTGTTCGGGAATGGTGATGGAGTAACTAAAGAAGTCACTATCGGCAACATTGTGGGTATATTGATTATGGGCAATCTTAGTATGAGCATCTTTGAGAATAATGTCTATTTCGCCCGACAGATATGACTCGCCTGTAATCTCAATTGTGGCTTCACCTTTAACTGTAAATTCAGTTTGTTCTAAGGTGATTAATTGGGAAGGAAGGAATGGGGCTTTGGATAAGGGTTTTGCATTGGCAATTAATACTAATTCCAATTCAGCCAGCTCAATTTGAGTTAAAGGATCGGTTATCGATATTTCAGATTGAAGGGCTGGAATAACTGGTTCAGTAATTTGATCGAAAAAGTCCCAATCCGAAGCGATCGCCTCTAAAACTTCGATTTTTAAGGATTTAGTCTCAAAATCATCAACAGTGCATTTAATTTCCCAACTGCCGACGTTAAAACTCAAGAAAGGCACGATTAATAATAATCCTTGAGCGTTGATGTCACGATTTAGTTGGCGATGTAGCGGGCGATTTAGTTGGCGATCGCTTTGTTCAGCACTGGGTAAATAATCAACCTGAATATGGGCGGGGATATTACCTACACTACTCTTGGCAGCTAAACGGTATTCACCTTCTAAAATTTCTAAAGTAGGTGACTCTAAAGGCAGCCATGATTTATCACCCTTTTTTTGCAGTAAGAACTCCCAAGTTGGCATATAGTTTGCGATCGCTTATCTTTTGTTAAATATCCACAGAATATTAACCTAATAAGGGCAGATGTCAACTATATAAATATGATCAGAAGCGATCGCTTAGAAAATCATCTCTGTATCTTGAGCAAATGGCGATCGCTGCCACAAGAAATCTAGGACAATATTGGCATCAATTAAAACTCTCACCAGAGATATTTTGCCACCCGATGCACTTCTAGCTTAGCTACTTAGTAAATTGCTTTGGAAGCCATGATATCCTCACACTTGATATCCTCACACTATTTAAAATCCTGTTGCAGTTTCTGGATTTGTTCAAGAGTTAGTTCTGTGAATTTGGCAATCAAGTCTAGATCAATACCTGAATGCAACAAATTTAAGGCAATTTGAGTTTTTTCTTCAGCCTTACCTTCAGCTTTGCCTTCTAGTAGGAGTTCTTGATAAATTACGGATTCTTTCATAATCTGGCTCCTTAATAATCTTTGGATGATTTGCTTCTCCACTCCAATGTTAATCCAGAAATAACGGCGGTGGCAGCAGCTACGTCAACTAGTAAATATGATATATATCCCTTATCTTGACCTGAGTTCGGCGGGTATAATTATATTTGTCAGTCCAGCGATCGCCCGTAAATTTTGACAACGCAATAATTCCATAAACTCTGGGGCATTTCTGCTTTCTAGTCTTGCCACGGTTTGAATTGCCTCAAGCAAAGTTTTCGCCGCACTAGTTTCCTCGTAGCCCTTTTTGACTGCCATCTTTAAAGCCTCGGTATCCGCTTGTAATTGGGTTTCACTACTGCGATTTTTTTGCCAAAGTTGCCTAATAGCGATCGCTAAAAGCCCACCACTAGCAACTATACCCACAGGATCAGACTGCCACAACTGCACAATTACGCCCACACTGGCACCAAGAGCCGCAAACTGATAAGTACCGACTGCAACCCATTTTTCCTGTTGTCGCCATGCCACTTCCCGAATTAACAGTAAATCTTGATAATTAGGAGCTAGTTGTGACCACAGCTTAAAATTAATGGTAATTTCACTTACCGATGCCCAAGGCAGAATTGGGGTGCTAGCAATTACCTCTGGTTGATCGGGTAAGTTTCTGATTTTGCTCGCCATGCGCCAAGATGCGGGGAGGAGGTCGGCTAATCGGTTAATTTCTTGGGCTGGGTTCATATACTTTTGCTACTTTCAACAGCTTGAGGACTCTAATAGCAATTATCCTATAGCTTTGAGCTATCCTACATAACTAAGTGGTTAAGAGTTAATTAAAGCTTTTATAGATAACTAAACAATTGCGGTTATTAAATCGCTCGTAACTAAACCGATCAGAGATCGCCTGTGTAATCATCAAGCCTCTGCCCCCAGTCGGTAAGTTATCAATATCCGTAAGATCAATTTCTTGGTCTTGAATTTCATCTAACTTTTTTAAAAGATCAAAAGGTTTACCAAAGTCCCAAACTCTGATTTCGATCGCACTTGCATAAAAAATTACTTCAATATCAACAGGAACTTCAGGGGACAGATGCTCATGGGCATGATAAATAACATTAGCAAATCCCTCTGCCAATAATAAATTCATCTGTTGAAGGGTGCGCTCTGGGACTTTAATTTCAGGATGACCAAAAAATTCCTGAAACCACTTTTGAATAATGGTCAGCTCGTATATGTCAGTCTTAACTCGCAGTGAGTGTTTCTCGGTCATACCTTTTTGCGATCAATCAATATGAGTAAGTGATCCAGTATTTTAGAAATTAACTTCGATTGTACCAACGCATCAGTACCCCTGATAACTTATCTGAGTCATGACTAACTGAGCCGTTAGGACTTTCTTTCATCACATCTGCTAATAATATCGGACAATTTAGCTCTACTAAGTGATCTCGATCAACTTCAATAAAGTGCGAGCCTTGGTCGGCATACTTCGCAAGGGATTGGGAGGAAGGGGGAGTTTTTTGGACTAATACGGCATCAAATAGCCGAGTTCCCGCAATTGTATCTAGGGCATCCACATGATCGGCGACGGTATAGTCTTGGGTTTCTCCCATCTGGCTCATAATGTTGCAAATATAAATACAGGGGACTTGCCGCTTAGCGATCGCTTCTAAAATTTCGGGAACTAAAAGATTGGGAATAATGCTTGTATAAAGGCTACCAGGACTAATAATAATACAATCAGCTTCAGCAATAGCTTTAACAGCTTGGGGGACAGCCTTTGGGTGGTCTGGTTTACAACCAAATTGCCTAATTACCCCATTTGCCTCGGAAATTGCCGATTCACCCTCTATATACTGTCCATCTTCCAGCACTGCCCACAGGACAACATCCTCTAAAGTAGCGGGTAGAACTCGACCTCGTACAGCTAAGACACTAGAACTAGCAGTAATTGCTTTTTCTAAATCCCCAGTAATTTCACTCATCGCCGTTAAGAATAAGTTGCCAAAACTATGACCAGAGAGACCCTCGCCTGCTTGAAAGCGATATTGAAATAGTTCTGTCACTAATTTTTCTTCATCCGCCAACGCTGCTAAACAGTTGCGAATATCCCCCGGTGGCAAAACTCCATGTTCACGGCGCAATCTGCCCGAAGATCCACCATCATCCGCCACAGTCACGATCGCCGTAATGTTGGCACTATATCTTTTTAAGCCTCTCAACAAATTGGATAGCCCTGTGCCGCCGCCGATCGCTACTATTTTGGCACCGCGATGGAGTTTATGATGGTTGAGCAGTTTATCTACCAACTTTTGATCATCATCAGGCATGAGAACTTGGGTAATTGATGCTAAAACCTGTTTATGCCCCATCCATAGCAATCCTAGTCCAATTAAAATCGCTAAAGGACCACTAATATAGCTAGGTAAAAGACTAACTAGGCTCTCCGTTAAGTTTTTAACTATGCGGCTAATAAATAGTACAGGGCGGAGTTGGATGGAAATTGCTAAACCTAAAACAATTAAAACTCCACCAATTAGGCTTAAAAACAGCCACCGTTTTACGAGTAAACCTGGTTGCAACCACTTAAACCATGTACTTTTTTTAGCTCTAACTTTGACATTGGTAATAGGGCGAGTGCGCGATCGCTTTCGAGCAGATTTTGACATAGATTTTTTGACTATTGCCGATCTAATTGCCACAGATATTTACCACCACTTCACGCGTACGTCCTAAACTGCGATGTTCCCATACATATATGCCCTGCCAAGTGCCAAGCATTAATTTACCATTGGCGATCGGAATAGCCTCAGAAGTACTGGTTAACGCAGTCCGAATATGGGCGGGCATATCATCATCACCTTCACTACAATGGCGATAGGATTTATGGTTTTCTGGTACTAATCTAGCAAAAAAATTTTCTAAATCTAAAAGTACGTCTGAATCAGCATTTTCTTGAATAATTAAACTGGCTGAAGAATGACGTAGAAATAAATGGCAAATTCCGATCTGAACCTTAGCGGTGCTGACTACAGTTTGAACTTGGTCTGTAATATTGTGTAGGGTCTTACCACTGGTAGGAATATCAAGAATAATTTGACTATTAATTTGACTATGATTTGTAACTAGCATTGATTAGACTCAATTACAGCAGCGATTATGGACAATGCTACCACTGGAGCTGTAACTGCGGCAAGAATTCGATCGCCTAGACTAATGGGCTGAAAATTATGGGCGATCGCTAAGTTAGTCTCTGATTCTGTCCAACCGCCCTCGGTGCCAGTTAAAATCACAATTTTGCTTGGTAGCTGCTCAAGATTAAGGAGAGTATTTAGTAAATGGGGTGTAAATTTGGAGGTAACACAAATATACTTCTGGGCATCAGTAAATTTGCAAATTACTTCCTTCAAAGTTTGGGGTTCATGGATCTGGGGAACGTAGCTACGATGGGCTTGTTCCGAGATTTCTTGAGCAATTTTCAACCACCGTTCTTGCTTAGCTGCGCCGATATTAGTTTGTGGTCTAATGACTGTGCGATCGCTCCACAGTGGCAAAATTCTCCTAACTCCCAATTCTGTAGCTTGGCGAATTACGGCTTCCATGCCATTAGCTTTAGGCATAGCGATCGCTAGAGTTATATCAACTTGTAAGTCTGGGTTAGTGGGAATTTTTTCTAAAATCTCTACTTTTTCGACATCCTCAGTTAATACTGCCCGCCACCAACTGCCCTGACCATCTAAGGCAATAAATTCCGCCCCTGCTCTTAATCTCAGTACTTTATATAAGTAATTTTGCTGCTCTAGATTAAGGTTGATTCTAGAAAAATTCTGAAGTTGTTCTACTTGCTGCGGCTGTAAAACCAATCTTTGCCTGATCATTTTTCTAGTTCTATAAAATCTAAAGCTCCCACTACTTGCAGGAGCTGATTAATATATCACACACCACTTACTCTATCCATTGTTCTAATCCTCTATGCCCATCACCGAACCAACCCCAGACATTGGTCGATAGCTATAGCCTGTAGTTCTGGAAATTTTTTGAATATCTTCTTTAATTACTTCTAGATCAACATAGCGATCGGCAACGTTAATTAAATGATCGCTGGTCATAGAGCGTAGGCTGACAACTTCAACCCTTACACCTCTATAACTAGCAGCATCAACGGCATAGGCAAGATCGCCATCACCACTGACTAAGATCGCCGTGTCATAGGAACCAGCCAGTGCCATCATGTCTACGGCAATTTCCACATCAAGGTTAGCTTTTTTGGAACCATCAGGGAGCTGAATTAATTCCTTAGAAATGACTCGATAGCCATTGCGACGCATCCATAGTAAAAATCCTTGTTGTTTTTCATTGGTGCGATCAACCCCAGTATAAAAGAATGCCCTTAGCAATCTAGAACCTTCAGTCAGTCTAGATAATAGCTTGGTATAGTCAATTTCAATGCCTAACTGCAAGGCGGCATAAAACAAGTTTGACCCATCTATAAAAATGGCAACCCTCCCACGATTTTCCATCACCTGTTCAGGCGTGAAGGCGGGGTCATTTTCAAAATTTAACATTTGGTTTCCTATAAATTAATTAAAAAGGGAAAGCGGAAAAATAAATGTGCTAACCCTGCGAAAAATAAGTACTAAAAGACGCAAATTATATAATTCACACCAATAAGTATATATGCTCAGAATTGATTGTGAGTTAATTTTATAAATATTTAATAATTACAAACAGAATTAGGCACAAAACTTAGTCAATAACTATAAGTTAATCAAATACCTAAATGAATTTTTACTAATAGTAATTAAAGGCAAATGAATACATCTAATTGCTTACTAACTAGCGATTTCAAGGCGCTGAAAAACAGGTTTGAAGTCCGCTAATATTGTACCTGATTTGATTATTCCCCACTTAGTGTGTTCCCATAACGGCGGCTCTAATTCTGTAAAGTCTAGGCATAATTGGCGATAAATCTCTTGACTGATCTGAGGAATGATAGGTGACAAGAGGTATGCCGCAATCCGTACAGATTCTAAAATGCTATATAAAAGCTGATTTACCTCGGCAGTTTTTCCCGCCTTAAATAGTTTCCATGGTGTGGCATCATCAATTAGTTTATTACAGTCCCAAATTAGTTCTAAAATTTGCTCACAGGCAGACCGAAAGGCGAGATCTTTATAGGACTCACTGACCCGATCGCCTAGATTAATCGCTTTAGATTTAACAGGTTCAATTAGACTTAAAATATGGGGATCAATATTGGCTGAGTCTGATGGGGGAATTGTGCGATCGCAGTATTTAGCAACCATCCCCAAGCTACGATTTAATAAATTGCCTAAACTATTAGCCAAATCAGCATTGACACTGGAAATAAATCTGTCTTCACTAAAATCCCCATCTTTGCCAAATTCAATTTCCCTTAAAAAGTAATAGCGAATAGGATCAGCTCCATATTTTTTGACTAATGCATAGGGATCAATAACATTTCCAAGGGTTTTACCCATTTTTACCCCGTCTTTGGTGAGTAATCCATGTCCAAAAATACGCTCAGGGATTTCTAAGCCTGCGGACATTAGCATGGCGGGAAAATAAACAGCATGAAAGCGCAGAATATCTTTGCCAATAATATGGACTTTAATCGGATACCAAGTTTTGAGGGCATTAGCCAAGGTGGGTTCGTCATCGGGATTTAGTAAAGCTGTGATATATCCTAAAAGCGCATCAAACCACACATAGATTGTATGCTGCGGATCGGTCGGTACAGGAAATCCCCAACTTAAATTAATGCGAGAGATGGAAAAATCCGTAAGTCCTTGTGCCACAAAACCTAGAACTTCATTACGGCGGGATTCGGGTTGAATAAATTTAGGGCGATCGCGATAGAGTTGCTCTAATTTGGCTTGATATTTAGATAATCTAAAAAAATAATTTGCCTCATCTCTCCACTCGCAGGTCACATTGGTATGGGTGGGGCAATGGTGATCGGCTAATAATTCCCGTTCCTCTTTAAATTCTTCGCAGGCGACACAGTACCAGCCCTGTTGTTGACTTAGGTATATATCTCCAGTTTTAAATACCAACTGAAAAAATTCATTGACGATCGCCTGATGCCTTAGATCTGTGGTTCGTGAAAACCGATCATATTTAATATTTAACTGCTGCCAGAGATCTTGAAATTCTGTAACTATGCGATCGCAATGCTCTTGGGGCGGAATATGCAACTCCTCAGCCGTCCGTTGAATTTTCTGACCATGCTCATCGGTACCAGTAATAAATAAAGTTGGTTGCCCCCGTAGTCGATAAAACCTTGCTAAGGCATCAGCAGCGATCGTAGGATAGGCACTACCAATGTGAGGCAACCCATTGACATAGTAAAGAGGCGTAGTAATGGCGACATGGTCAGAATTCTCAGAATTCATAACTTAAAAATTTAGATGATTTGTAATGAAGATTAAACCCTTAATCTACCACAGCTCTGAAAGTTCCCAATTATGAATAGTCTTTACCATTAGTGATAAATGTTAATCTTTTCTGCTAATGTCTAGGAAAATTACTTTTAGAATTAATTAAGAGATACAAGCCAATGAAAGCAGTAGTTCGCTTTTCAATTATCGCCCTATGTGCGATCACCATCCTTTGCACCTTTGGGTTTCCTGTAAATGCAGTAAATGCCAATGAATTACCCAAGACTAATGTTATTAAAATAGACTCCAGCACGATCGATCTTAATAACTCTAATATTAATGCCTTCAAAAAAATTAGCGGATTTTATCCAACTTTAGGCAGAATTTTAATTCAAAATGCTCCTTACAGTTCCTTAGATGATGTTCTCAATATCGCAGGATTAACCGAAGCTCAACAGCAAAAAATTAAAGATAATGCTGATAAATTTACTTTGTTTCAGCCTGATAACTCTCTTAATCGTGAAAGATATAACAACTCTCTATATAGACTCTAGGTTCATACCCGCATAAAACTAACTATAAAATTAAAAATTTCTTTAAGCTCGGAGCCTCAATCTTCGGGCTATTTTTGGCGCTTAGTGGACGAAGATGTATGATCAAAAAAGTTCTTACTATAGTAATTTAAGGATTTTAGATAATGACAACTTCCTTTTTATACTCAATTTTTGATATTGATTACCCAGAAAGTGACGGTTTACCCATGGCTGAAAGTGATGCAACCCGAGATTATTTGATTTATGGAGTTGAGGCATTAACTAGCCATTTTCAAGATCATTCTGATGTTTATATTTCTGGTAATTTATTTATCTATTACGAACAAGGCAATCCTAAAGCAGTAGTGGCTCCCGATGTTTTTGTGGTGTTTGGGGTCGAGAAAAAAAAGCGACCATCCTATAAGTTATGGCAAGAACATAACAAGGTTCCAGATTTTGTCCTAGAGGTGACATCTAAAAGCACTGCTAGTGAGGACTGTGGCACAAAAAGAGGACTATATGCTTATTTAGGCGTTAAAGAATACTTTCAATATGACCCAACCTCCGACTATCTCCAACCACCTTTACAAGGGTTTCGGTTAATTGAAGGAAATTACCTGCAAATTCCTAGCCAAACTGAAGATGGTAAATTATCAGTATTCTCACAAGTTTTAGGCTTGGAGCTACAGCGTTTTGATAATGGGGAAATGCGATTTTATAATCCCAATACTGGTAAAAAGCTAAACAGTCCACTGGAAAATGACCAAGCCAGACAAGAAGCAGAAAAAGGTAAACAACAGGCAGAACAAGCTAGACAACAGGCAGAGTATGAAATGTCACTAGAACAGCAAAAAGTTGCCAAATTAGAGGAGAGATTGCGCCAACTGGGGATTGATCCTGATCCTATCTAGGAGTTTTTTAGGACTTGTATAAATCTCGTCCTACCGCAGTTGCTAGTTCGGGTACACCTGCTTCAATGAGGGCGCGATCGCGAATTCGACAGGAATCACAAAGTCCACAGGGTTCAACATCGCCTGAATAGCATGACCAAGTAAGGGCGATCGGGACATTTAGCTTAATAGCGCGTTTAATAATATCTAGCTTAGAATCTTGGACTAAAGGCGCTACAAGCTGAGTAATTTTCCCCTCAATGGCACTTTTGGAAGATAGGGCGGCTAGATTTTGAAATGCTGCTAAATACTCTGGGCGACAATCGGGGTAGCCTGAATAATCTACGGCATTAATTCCCAAATAAATTGCCTCTGCTGACTTTGCCTCTGCCAATGACATGGCGATCGCAATAAAAACTGTATTTCTGCCTGGTACATAGGTTGAAGGAATAGTATCATCTTGCACCCCATCGGTAGGAATAGCAATAGTTTCATCGGTAAGGGCAGATCCACCCCACTGGTGCAGTCTTACATCCAGAATAAAATGCTCTTTAATCCCTAAATGCTTGACAATATTTCGGGCTGCCCGCAATTCCCGTTCATGGCGTTGTCCATACCGAAAAGATAGGGCGATCAGTTCATATCCATCGGCGATCGCTTGGGCTGCTGCCGTTGCGGAATCAATGCCACCTGAAAGTAATACTACTGCTTTCATTACCTTACCCCAAGATATTTATGGGTTTGCAAGCTCATGCGCCACTTAGGATGTGCCAACACATAGTTAAGGATTAGCTCCTGTGATGAGGAATTACCCCATTCTGGTTGCAAATACTTAAGGGTATCAGAACTTACCAAGGTTGCTTGCTCCTCTGCCCACTGAAGATCGCTGGGACTAGATATGACTACTTTTAATTCTTGAACTTGGCTATAAACACTGGGATGCGGGGGCTTAAAAGTCTTGGGTGAAAGTGTAACCCAATCAAATGTGCCACTTTTGGGATGCGCCCCAGAGGTCTCAAGATGTATAGGGATTTGCCATTTTTTTATAGCATCGGTTAGGGGATCGAGATTATGCATTAATGGTTCACCTCCAGTTATTACGGCGATCGCTGGCTTCAGCTTACCCACAACTTTGGCAATATCATCAACGGTTTGGAGAGGATGTAAATTAGCATTCCATGATTCTTTGGTATCACAAAATCCGCAGTGGACATCACAACCACCGAGGCGGATAAAAACAGCGTTAGTACCTGCCCATGTACCTTCGCCTTGGATAGAATGAAAAATTTCTACAACTGGGTAGGAAATTACCTTGGTTATCAATTTTTTTTACTTATTTTTTGATCGTGGTGAATTATAGCTATAATAATTTGGCGATCGTGGGCTTTGATTAGCTTCTGCATTAGGACTTCGGGTTTTTCTAAAAATTGCATATACTCAGAAAAATTATGAGGGTTCATATTGAGAACAGCTTGATCTAAATCATTGATGATCTGATCTAATTGCTGGAGGGAATGGCTCATGATTTCGGTGATGATGGTGTTTCAAAGAATACCTTGTAAAGTAGATAGGCGATCGCTAGCATAAAAGCTAAAGAAACTGCTGCTGCTACTATATTCACTAAAAATTTGACAATGGCAAAGGTGAGAATCCCAACTACGGCGATCGCTATAATTTTAGTTACACCCGTCAAACTATTAATCCAATTTACCAGTCCAGATAGGCTAGTTTTAGCTGTTTCTACCGTATTTTCTGAAGCTTGATTAAATTCAGATTTAAATGGATTAGCACTCTTCATCGGAGTTTCAAATTTGTTATTAACTTCTCGCTCTAGTTGGCGAAATCTTTCTTCTAAATCATCTGAGTTGCTCATAGGACGTTATTTAATCGAATTTATATATAATTATTGCTTAAGATCTAGCACTACTAAATAATGCAGTGAGGTTAGAAATTTTCTTCGGCACTTTTAAATTCTAGATACTTGGCTTTTACTTCCTTAATGTCTTGCCACATCAACCATTTAGGGCTTCCCTCTTCACGGCTAGCATTGCGTAATAGATAGGCTGGATGGAAAATTGGCATTACCCAACGTCCCTCCCATTGACTCCATTGTCCTCGAATTTCAGTCATCTTGCCTTTATCACCTGTAATTGCCTTAACGGCAGTCGCCCCAGTGAGTAAAATAATTTTAGGATTAACTAGGCGAATTTGTTCTAGAAGGTAGGGTTTACAAGCTGATACTTCGTCTTTAGTGGGTACACGGTTTTCAGGTGGGCGGCATTTATTAATATTACAAATATACACATCTTGGGCGGGCTCGAAGTTTGCAGATGCCAAAATTTTATCTAAAAGCTGCCCCGATCGCCCTACAAATGGTAGTCCTGTTTGATCTTCACTTTCACCAGGAGCTTCGCCAATAATCATAATCATGGCAGTACGATTGCCCCTTTCCACCACTACATTAGTCCGAGTTTTCGCTAAATTGCACTTTTGGCAAGCGATCGCCTCAGTTTTAAGCTCATCTAAATCCGCGTATACTTTATCTAAAGTTGTTATTGAAATTATTGGGGCTGTTTTTTTGGATTTGATGGCATTTTGAGGAGGATTTGACTTGATAGTTTGATCCAAAGCTTGATCTTGGTCGAAATTAAATAAACTGATTTGTTCGTCCGCCATATTCTCTCCAGACCTCTAACAGCCAATTAATAATAATATTTGTAGATTGTAGAATTAATTTGTATTGTAAACTCTCCCATAACCCTACAGATATTTCATGATTGAATCATTAGTACCAATTTCTCAGAACCAAATTTTAACTCCCGTATTAACCCCTTCTGTCAAAATATCTGGACTAAATTTTTATTTTGGTGAAGGTGACTTAAAAAAACAGGCACTTTTTGATATCAACCTAGAGTTATATCGAGGTGAAATTGTGATTATGACGGGACCTTCTGGCTCTGGCAAAACAACTCTGCTGACTTTGATTGGCGCATTACGCACTGCCCATGAAGGGAGATTAGAAGTTCTAAATCGTCAAATTATTGGTATGGGTAAATCGCAGTTAGTAGAAATCAGAAAAAATATTGGTTTTATCTTTCAGGCACATAATTTATTTCATTCGTTAACGGCTAGACAAAATGTACAAATGTCTGCTGATTTAATGCCCTACGATTCCAACTACAGTCCCACTCAAAAATCTGTGGAGATTCTCAGTAAGTTAGGTTTGGCAGATCGAGTAGATTATCGTCCTTCTGCGCTTTCAGGGGGACAAAAACAAAGGGTAGCGATCGCACGGGCTTTAGTAAATAAACCCCAATTAATCCTAGCTGATGAACCAACTGCCGCCCTTGATAAGCAATCGGGACGAGATGTGGTGACGCTGATGCAAAAGCTAGCAAAGGAAGATGGGTTAACGATTTTGATGGTCACTCACGACAATCGGATTTTAGATGTTGCCGATCGCATGATCAAAATGGTGGATGGCTATTTAAGCTCCGATCAAACCTTTAATACTTCTTCTCCTAATTCTGTGATCTTGTGATTCTCTGGATCTATCTTTATAAATCTAAGGGTAGAGATAAAAGAAAATTAGCTATGCTAGGCTCAGAATATGAATATTGAGAGGTAATTACCATGAGTTCGGAACCAGAATCAGATACCTCTAGCCAAAAAGCTGAAAATATTGGAAATACGTTATTCGACAAAATTTTCCGCGATCGCAATGGTGAAATCGTACTAGCTCAAACCCCAAACCTGCCGCTTATTTGCTGGATTGTCATCACCTTACTCAAGCTAATTTTTACAACGGGTAAAATCGGGATGCAGTTGGATGCGATCGCCTTTGGATTGTTGTTTACTTGGGCTTGGGAAGAAATATATCAAGGGGTTAATTATTTTCGTAGAGCTTTGGGTGTGATCGTGCTTATTGTAGCGATCTCTGGATATGTTTCTAGATTTTGAGATCTGGTTTTTTGAGATCTGGTTTTTTGAGATAAATTCGGTTGCCGACCTACTAATCCCATCATGAAATACATCAGAATCTTTTTGAATGGCAGAAATGATGCGATCGCTAAGCCAATCCGCCGAATTAGTTGAAATAGCCAAAACTGATTAGAAAATAAACGATTAGTAATATCCGTAACTGTGATCACCGCCCAGTTATCCCATCGTCGCCAGCCTTGGTAACGCTTTAACACAGCCATAGAGCCAATATCTTCACCTTGGGTAAAGGCAGTTAAAATAATCTCGGCGATCGCTCCAGCATCTCTAATTCCTAAATTCATACCTTGACCTGCCACAGGATGGGTCGTATGTGCCGCATCACCAATTAGTGCCAATCTGGGTTGAATGTAGGTCTGACTATGCATCCAGCGTGGGTTGTAACTAGCACGGGTTTTACTCTCAAGGGAAATAGTGCCCAATTTTTCTAATAATTCCGTACCAAGTCGAGATCTGAGTTCCTGCATAAACTTTTCATCTTCCAATCCTAAAATCTCGCCAGCCTCAGAATTTTTAGCTGTCCACACAATACAAAAGCGATTCTCTTTCGGTAAAGGTAACAAAGCAAAGGGACCACTGGGTTGAAATCTCTCGTAGGCAATATT
Source organism: Synechococcales cyanobacterium PMM_0082 (assembly GCA_949127865.1). Classification (GTDB taxonomy): domain Bacteria; phylum Cyanobacteriota; class Cyanobacteriia; order Pseudanabaenales; family Pseudanabaenaceae; genus PCC-7502. The sequence continues at coordinate 50,282 of CASBQR010000013.1, read as the reverse complement.
TTCATGGGGAAACTCGGTTTTAACCGTCACCACAATGCAGGTTTGATCGTAGAGTTTTTCGGATATGGAGATTTCGGCTAGGTTTCTGACGAGCGATCGCCCACCATCGGCACCAACTAAGAGTTTTGTTTTGAGATTAATAATTTGGTTACCTGAATCAACCTGAACGGTCAGGTATTCGTTAGACTCACGGACAATATCCACAATTTTGGCAGGACAAATTAGCTCAATATTTGGACATTCCTTAATAAATTCCCACAGAGCAGCTTGAGTAACTTGATTTTCGATCACATAGCCCAAAGCTTCTTCGTTTATATCTTCTCGAAGTAAAGAAACTTTTTGACTATAGTTGCCATCGGAAACTTGAATGCAATGCATGGGAGTTACGCCCCGTTTGAGCATTCCGCCCCACACTCCAATTTTTTGCCAAATCTGACTGGAACCAAGAGCTACAGCACTGGCACGTCCATCAGCACTAAATTCCCCCTGTAATAGTTCGGCTTTGGTTTCAATGATGCCAACTTTTAACCGTGGATTTGAGTGTAAAGCACTGGCAAGAGTGGCTCCTACCATACCACCACCGATTATTAAAACGTCAAACATATAACCTACTATTTCTTAGAGCTAAAACCATAATTTTAATTGTCTACATATATCTTAACTAAGCGGCAGTAGTATTTATTGAATTAATTTTAAGATAGGTAGAAAATATTTCCATGGCTAAATCACTATTACCAACCTACACAATTCAGATTAGCGATCGCGCTAAATATTTAAGACTAAGGATTTCCAGTGAGTATGGCTTAGAGGTAATTGTCCCCAAGGACTACGATCAAGCTCGGATTGAACCGCTTTTACTGGCAAAGCAAGCATGGATCACTAAAAATTTAGGTAAAGCCCAAGCCCGAACTGAGTTTCATAAATCCCAACCCCTACTGCCCAGTCAGATTAATTTGCAGGCGATCGCCCAAACTTGGGAAGTAGTCTATACCGAGCCTAAAATTGCTCCCAAATTTGGCACATACAGTGAAAACCCAAACCTGAAGCTAGTTTTAAATACAAACTCTCCCGATCTCTGTCATCAAGTATTACGTCATTGGCTTTTGAATATGGGCGATCGCTATTTAGCCAAAGAGTTAAAAAAGATTAGCCTTGAGATTGGTTTACCCTTCAGCAAAGTTACGATCAGACAGCAAAAGACGCTCTGGGGAAGTTGCTCCCAAGCTAAAAATATTAGCCTAAATTATAAACTGCTATTTCTGCCCCCAGCCCTTGCTAGGTATGTATTGATCCATGAACTCTGTCATACGATGCACATGAATCACTCTGGTAAATTCTGGCAACTAGTGAAAAAGTTTGAGCCAAATTATCAGGTTCTTGATCCACAATTGCGTGAGGTATGGCAGATAATTCCTGCTTGGGCTACTGATTAGGTTTATAACTCCGATTTCAAATCCCGCTCCATTAGACCTTCTACAGCTTGGATTGGCGTAATTTCATGGTTTAGCAAGCGGTAAACATAGTTGCAAATTGGTAAAGTAATCCCTAGGCGATCGCTCAAATCATGCAGAACCCTAGCCGTATTTACACCTTCCGCCGTGCCTTCTAAGTTTTCCAGAATTTGTTCTAAGGTTTTGCCCTCGCCCAAGCCATAGCCCACTTGATAATTGCGACTGAGGTTACTACTACAGGTTGCCAGTAAATCTCCAAGTCCAGATAAGCCCCAAAAAGTTTCTGGTTTTGCCCCAAAATATTTACCTACTTGCATAATTTCTGGAAGCGATCGCGTAATCAAAGCCGCCTTAGCATTAGTTCCTAGTTTCAGCCCATCACATACACCCACAGCGATCGCCACCACATTTTTTAGAGTTCCCCCCAGTTCTACGCCTATGGGATCAGAGTTGGTATAGACTCGAAAATTTTTAGAAGCAAGTAGATTTTGTACAGATACAGCCGCCGCCAAATCTAAACTCGCTGCCACAGTTGCCGCAGGTAAACCCAAACTAATTTCCTTAGATAAATTGGGTCCCGATAAAACCACGATCGCCTGATTAGGCAGGGCATTTTGCCAAATTTGCGAAGGAGTAGCTCCAGTTTGAGGTTCTAGCCCTTTAGTTGCCGTGACTAAAATTAGGTTTGGATTTATAGATAATGCTCCCACTTGTCCAGCAATGCCACTAACTCCTTGCATAGATACAGCAGAGACAATAATTTCACTTTGAGCGATCGCATTTTCTAAACTAAACTCACTACGCCTAGACCAGATCAATACTTCATGCCCATTTGCCTTTGCTAATTTCGCTAAAGCCTGTCCCCATGCTCCAGAGCCAATTACGGTTAATACCATATTCCCAGCAACCGTCCTAATCCTAAGCCTAGCCAACTACAACCAGTTAAAATTCCAATAATTTGTCTGGTACTCAAATCAGTCTTGTTTAGAACTCGATGCGACCAAAACAACGACGAAAACCACAACATCGCAATTACGGTCGCAAGAATTCCAAATAAAAATATATTGCTAAACCGATTGGCAAACTCTACCAAGAAATCATTACCTCGAATTATGACGACATTAAGGGCTAACGGGGTCACTACAAAAATTGAAGCCAGTAAGGTGGTTGGTAAAGACACTATGAAGGAATAGGTAACTGTCATACTTAAAAATGCGCCTATACCCAAAGCGATCGCCCAGTATAGAAATGGCGCACTGATTATAGTTAAGCCCCAACCGTAGAGGCAATAACACAATGCAATCACCACAGGCGTGAGCCTAGAAAATCTCTTAATAGTTTCGTTCACTGAATTTGTAGATGATTTACAGATAGCTAGTATGCTCTATCAATGATATGACGCAGATAACCAAATTTGCTTGCTTATGGAATTATCTGAGAACTTCGGCGATCGCTCAATGTGAATATCTTGTTGACATTGCTCCAGACATAGATGCCAACATTCTAAGCTCTGTAGAAGCCATAATTAACCGTACTAATTGGCTTAACCCTAAATCGTCCCACGATTAGAATAACTTAGCAGTTACGTATCTAATTGCTGCCGATCAAGCAGATAATTCAGAATCCAGAATTGCAAAGGGTGCGACCTCCTCTTGATATCAAGCTGCGTAAGTTCTATGTTTGTGATTTAGAATTGAATCCTGATCTGAATACTGCGATTAATATTAAAATATTGGCGTGGAGTGATTAAAGCGAACTGGTGTAACTGAAGTAGTAGTTGGTGTTGCTGAGAAACCTGCACTGTATGCGTAAAGTGTCGGTATTGGGAGTTGTTACACTTTTAATTTCGACCAGATATTGATAATACCTCGATGAAATTGGCTAAGCGATCGCAATTCTTAAAAATTTTTCTACCAATCTCTGGACTCGTAGGCGGATTATTTGCGGCAGTCTATTGGGGACAATATACTGTTATCACAACCCAAATTGAAGCAAGGGAATCAATCAGGATAGAACAGCAATCAAAACTGATTACCAAAGTTTTAATAGATACTAGGTCTGATCTATTTACCTTGTCACGATTAGTTGGTTCCAAACCTGAGTTATCCCAAGATTACAAGCAAAAAGTTGTAGCCAGATTTTTAGAATTTCTCAAACGGCAACCTAACTATGATCAAGTTAGATGGATTCTTCCTTTTGAGCGGGAATTAATCAAAATCAACTTCTTTTACGGTAATCCATTAGTATCTCAGCCTCTCAAATTAGTGAATAAGCCTGAGTTGATGCTAGATATAGGCAAAAATCAGGTACTTGTATCTCCGTGGCAACCATGGCGCGACAATGGCATAGTTGCCAATAACCTGACTCCAATTATTCCCTTTACGACAAATATATTTAGACAAAATCAAAAACTAGGACTCTTAACTATAGATTTATTGGGTTCAAGTATTACTAACATTATTAAGCAAAACTGCTTATCCACATTGCAACGGATCAATATTCAATGCTCTTTGGTCGATGCCAATGGATTTTGGTTGCAGGGGGAAGTTGAAGAGCAAGAGTGGGGTAATGTGCTGAGCGATCGCCAAGATCAAAAATTTGGTAATATATTTCCCGAAGCATGGCAACAAATTTCAAACCGTGCTGCTGGTCAGTTCCAAACTGCCGATGGGATTTTTACCTTTAATACCATTTGTCCCGATCCATCTAATCCCCAAAATTGTCAAGCTTGGAAGCTGATATCAAGAGATCCAATTAGCAGTATTACCGATCGCACTGAGCAACTAGGTTATTCCCTGTTGGCACTATACGCAGTTCTGGTTATGCTCATAGCCTTTGCTGTAAAGAGATTTTTAAGCGATCGCCAATATCAATACCTGATCGAACAGGAAATTCAACAAACTGCCGCTAAATATCAACAACTCTATAACCAAGCACCCTGCGGTTATCACTCCCTTAACTCAGACTTAGTATTTATAGATGTCAATGACACCGAATTATTGATGTTGGGTTACGACCGCAAGCAACTAATCGGCAAAGTACGATTTTTAGATATTCTTACACCCACAAGCCAAAATTCCTTTACTTTGGCTTTGGTAGACCATATTAATTTAGGAGAAATTCATGATTTAGATCTGCAAATTCTCAAACAAAATGGCGAAATTTTTGAAGCTGCAATTAATGCTGCATTTATTCGAAATGATAGTAAGTTGGTCGCCATTAACTGCAACCTCATTAATATTAGCGATCGCCTAAAATTTGAACGAGAACTGCAAGCACGGGATCAAGTTATCCGTAATCTTTATGATATTACTGCTGATCCAAAATTAAGTTTTAGCGATCGCTTGGCTCAGATTCTAACCCTAGGGCGAGATTACTTCGAGCTTGACATTGCCATAGTTGCTAAATTAGTAGGCGATCATTATCAGGTTGTGGCAGCAGAAACTCCTGATAATCAGTATAGGTTTGGGGCTTTTCAATTTTGCGAACTGGACTCTAACTATGCTCGGATAATCAGCTTAATTGAGTCTATGTCTATTACTAATGTCAATAGATTTATGTGGCGAGATCATCCCGAACAAAATATTGTGCAAGCCGATAATTATATTGCTGCCCGCATATTTGTCCATGGCGAAATTTATGGCGTGATTTGTTTTACAACAAGTAGTGATCATGGACTTTTTACCAATTGCGATCGCAACATTCTGCGGTTAATGAGTCAATGGATCGGCAGTGAAATCGAACGTAATCAGGCTAAAGAAGAACTTAATGAACAGCTCCAGCGATCGCTGCTTTTGACAAAAATTACCGAAAAAATCCGCCAAAGCCTAGAACCGCAAGATATTTTTCAAACTGCCGCCGATCAAATTGGCAAAGCTTTTACAGTCGATCGCTGTGTAATTCTGAGCTATAAACCTCCATCCCAGATTAAAATTGCCGCCGAATACCTAGCACCCAAATCCCGTCTAATCTCGATTTTAGATACCAATATTTCCCTAGAAGATCACCCTAATTTTCAAAGCAGCTTAAACCAAGATCAAGCTTTTACTTTTATCCCAAGCGATCGCCACTCAGCCATAGAACCCGAATCAATGCTTTTAGTTCGGACTTCCTATCAATGCGAACCTAACGGATTGATTGTACTGTATACCTATCAACAGGTTCGAGAATGGCATCCTAACGAAGCCCAATTTTTAGAAACAATTGCCAGTCAAGTGGGTATTGCCCTAGCTCAAGCCGAACACTTACAACAAGAAAAAAAGCTAAACACCAAATTAGCCATTAATAATACGGCGCTTGAGCAAGCTCGAACTGCTGCTGAAGGTGCAAATCGTGCCAAAAGTGACTTTCTCGCCACCATGAGTCATGAAATTAGAACGCCGATGAACGCAGTAATTGGGCTGACAGGATTACTGTTAGATATGGATGTTACGCCTCAGCAGTATGACTTCCTCTCCACAATTCGTACCAGTGGTGACTCCTTACTGACAATTATTAATGACATCCTTGATTTCTCTAAAATTGAGTCAGGCAAGCTCGAACTAGAGCTATATCCTTTTAACCTCCGCACCTGCATCGAAGAAGCCATTGATCTCTTAGCTACCATAGCAACAGCAAAAGGCATAGAACTTAGCTATCAAATGCAATCTGAAGCCCCAACTAGACTTATTGGTGATGTCACTCGGCTACGGCAAATCTTGGTTAATTTAATTAGTAATGCCCTAAAATTTACAGCCTCAGGCGCAGTAACGGTAGTTGTGAATTTTTTAGAGAGAGAACCCCAAAATCAGTTTTCTTACCTAATTCAATTTGCCATTCAAGATACAGGTATTGGCATTCCCCGAGACGCTATGGCTAGATTATTTAAAGCATTTAGCCAAGTTGATGCCTCTACCACTCGCAATTATGGCGGAACTGGTTTGGGGTTAGCAATTAGCCAACGGCTATGTCATTTAATGGGCGGCTCGATGTGGGTTGAAAGTAGGCATGGTGAGACCTTAAATAAAATCGGCAATCCCAGTGATGATTTTATCCCCGTTGAAATGAGCAAAACTGGCTCAACCTTCTACTTTACAATTGCCATCACAGCCGATCCATCTCCTCAGCCTAGCCTTATTTCTCGATCGCATTTAGCAGGCAAGCATCTATTAGTAGGTGACGACAATTCTACTAGGGGACAGTCTCCTGAAAGTCCTCAAATTAAGCCTGATCCTGTTTCACGCTCATCTCTGCGTATCCTTTTAGCTGAAGATAATAAAGTCAACCAAAAAGTTGCCATCCATATCTTAAAAAAGCTAGGCTATCAAGCCGATTGTGCCGCTAATGGCTTAGAAGTACTAGATGCTTTGGAACGGCAACCTTACGATTTGGTATTAATGGATATTCAAATGCCAGAAATGGATGGCAAAGAAGCAACTAAGTCTATCCGTCTCAAGTATGCAGAACTTGAATCTCCCTACATTATTGCGATGACCGCTAATGCCATGCAGGGCGATCGCGAAGAATGTATCGCTGTAGGGATGAATGATTATGTGAGTAAGCCGATTCAGATTAAAGAGCTAGAAACTGCGCTAAAAAAATGTGAACAAAAGCTAACTCTTAGTTAAAAAAGCAAGTTAAAAAAGCAAGTTAAAAAATTTGAAAATTGTTTAAATCCCAAAGCTACGGGTCATTAAACTCGCGATCGCTGTCATACTAACTGCCCACATTAGCGATCGCAAAATCGGAATATCGGCAATATAACCCACACTAAACAAAAATCTCGAACCTAAAAAGCCAACTACCAATAGATTTGTATAGGTAGAACTATTACCTGTGACGTAAACCATAAGGGCGGCGGCGGTAAATAGGATAAATACCTCAAAGGAGTTTTGATGTGCCCAAGTTGCCCGTTTAGCATAATCTGGTAGGCGATCGAACATTGCCCTTGGCGCACTCATATCATAATTGTTAGTGATGCGGGCGTATGCCACAAATATATAGGGAAAATATACCAACCCCGCCGCGATCGCTAAGCCATACAACAAAAATTGAGAAGGAGGAAAAGGCAAATTCATAAATATATAAGACTTAAGATATAGAGACACTCTGGAAATCTAGCTGTCACCTATCCAAATATTTAATATCAATTATATCGTCATCATCATCATCGTATTCATCGGAGTTATATTTTGCATCGACAGGCTCTGATTTATAGCTTGAATTAGACTTTTGCTTTGGTTGCTGGGGTTGGGGTTTTGGAGCTTCTTCAGGTTCTATATCCTCTTCAAACTCATCTCGATCGCTTAGCCAAAAAGATACGAGGTTAATCATAAAAGTACCGATGCCGCCAATCAAAAATGCTGCCAAAACCCCTAAACTTAAGGGAATGGGAATTGTGAATTTGCCTAAAAAATAGATAACAACTAAAGGCTGTAAATTTTGAAACACAAAAACCAGAGTACAGGCGATCGCTACTCCCCATATTACTAAGCCAATTATGCGTTTCTGTTCGTTCATTTGCCTGTCCAACGTTTAATTAAATCAGAGTCAATATCAAGCTGATCGAATACCCTCGCTACCACAAAATCCACCAGATCATTGATGGTTTGGGGTTGATGATACCATGCAGGAATAGCAGGAACAATTCTGGCACCCGCTTCAGCTAGAGCCGTTAAATTGCGTAAATGAATTAAGCTTAACGGGGTCTCCCTAGGCACTACGATTAGCTTTCGTCCTTCTTTTAGGTGCACATCGGCGGCTCGTTCCAATAGGTCGGAGCTAATCCCTTGGGCAATCTTACCTACGGTTGCCATACTACAGGGAATTATGACCATGCCAATTGTCCGAAATGAACCACTGGCAATATTAGCGGCTATATCTCCCCAAGGATGGCAGGTTAAGGTACCTGAAGTTTCTTGGCACTGCGATCGCCAAAATTCTTCCTGTTGTTTGGGATTACTGGGCATTCCACCAGCAGAGATATTTTCGGAATTCCAGACAGCGATCGCTGCCTTTGAGGCGACAAGTTCAACGGTATAGCCTGCTGAAAGTAAAAATTTTAGCGATCGCACGGCATAGATCATACCTGAAGCCCCTGAAACGCCTAGGGTTATGGTTTTATTCCCTTCTGTCATCTAACTTCCTAATCATTTTCTAATCATTCAAGGTTGGCAATAAATTTCGCTTTAGATTGCCCAATAATTGGAGATTTCTATAGCTATATTGCAATTTTAAGCCTGTACTAAAGGTTTTGGTATAATAAATTACTTAAAAATCGAAATCTTCTCGATCCCCTTAGTTATCTTAAAATATAAGTTAATGCTGCAAGTTAATCGCCCTCGTCGCCTCCGCCGTAGTCCAGCTATGCGCCGTCTCGTCAGTGAAACTACTTTGACCGTTGATGATTTAATCTATCCCATGTTTGTAATGGAAGGTGAAAATACTAGGGTCGAAGTATCATCTATGCCAGGATGCTACCGTTACACTCTAGATTTATTGTTAGCCGAAATTGCGGAAGTTTATGCCCTTGGTATTAATGCGATCGCCCTATTTCCAGTTGTACCCAATGCGAAAAAAGATGATAAAGGTACGGAAAGCTATAACCCCGAAGGACTGATCCAGCAAACTGTTAGAGCTATTAAGCAAGCAGTACCTGATATTTTAGTAATTACTGATGTTGCCCTCGATCCATTTACGACCCACGGACATGATGGATTGGTGGATGAGAACGGCATTATTGTTAACGATCCAACGGTGGAAGTTTTAGTCAAAATGTCTCTATCCCAAGCGATCGCTGGCGCCGATATGGTGGCACCCTCGGATATGATGGATGGCAGAATTGGCGCAATTCGAGATGCTTTAGATGCCCATGGGTTTGAGGATGTGGCTATTCTTGCCTATTCTGCTAAATATGCCTCTGCCTATTATGGTCCTTTTAGAGATGCCCTAGAATCTGCGCCTAAGTCTGGAGATAAGAAGACCTATCAAATGGATCCTGCCAATACCAGAGAATCATTGAAAGAGGTTTATTTAGATATTGCTGAAGGTGCGGATATTATCATGGTTAAGCCCGCTTTAGCTTATCTAGATATTATTGCCAAGGTTAAAGATGCTACAGATTTACCAGTTGCTGCCTACAATGTGAGCGGCGAGTATGCCATGATTAAAGCTGCTGACGAGAGAGGTTGGATTGATGGGAAAAAGGTAATGCTAGAGACCCTTACCAGCATGAAACGAGCAGGCGCAGACATAATTTTGACCTATTTTGCCAAAGAGGTAGCCCAGATTTTGAAGAAGCATTGATCAAAATTTGCATTATCAAAAATTTAAAGAGTTAATAACTATGGATGCCAATCAACTATTAGAAAGCTATGAGTCTGGAGAAAGAGACTTTAGCCGTTCTCAGCTTAGGGATATTAATCTCACGGGTGCAAGCTTAAATGAGATTAATCTGATCGAAGCAGATCTGGATTCAGCGAATCTGGAGCTAGTACGATTGATTGGCGCAGAACTAAACTTAGTAAACTTAAATAATGCCAATCTTAGTGGCTCTGAGCTATGTCAAGTTAATCTAAATGGGGCAAGTTTAAATCAAGCGACTTTATCAGGTACTAATTTGAGTGAAGCTTTATTAATTGAAGCAAACCTGAGTGAAGCAAACTTAGTCAATGCCGATTTAAGTGAAGCATTTCTGACTAATGCGAATCTGACCAAAACAAACTTGAGTGGAGCAAATTTGACTAAAGCTTTTTTGCAAGGAGCGATTTTAAGCGGAGCTAGTTTAGTGGGGGCAAATCTATCTGATGCCGATTTAACGAGGGCAAATCTCTGTGATGCTGATCTAACAGATGCTAATTTGAGTGGGGCTAATTTGACTGAAGCTAAGCTAAATTGGGCAAATATTTGTCGAGTTAAACTAATGGGGGCAAATTTGGTAGGGGCGTATTTAGCAACTGCGAAAAATATTGAGACGGTAGAACTGAACGATGTAGGTAATACTAAAAATAGTGGATTCTCTGTTTAATTTTTCGGAAGTGTAAGTCAGGAACCTCAGCCTAAAGGTATGAGGCTTGAAAGAGCAAAACACTATGCGTACAGGGCAAAATGTTTGAGATGGTAATTGTCCCATTGAAAGTACAACACAAAAGTACACCAAACAAAGTAGCCCCAAGGCGGTAGTAAAAGCAAAACAATATAAAGCCGTCCTAAAAGACGGGATTTCAAACCCATTTTTCTGATGAAAACTTTCTTGGCATTAGCGATCGCTTTGTTTTTATGGTTCCCTTTCAGTGTTTCGGCAACGCCCCTATCTTTTAGTCATGGCGCGCTGAAGGGACGAGATTTTTCGGGACAAGAACTGCGAGGTTCAGGATTTGCCAATGCCAATATGGAAAGTGCTAACTTTTCGGGAGCAGATTTACGCGGAGCCGTTTTTAGTGCCTCAATTTTGCGGAATGCGAACTTAAGCAGAGCAAATTTCACCACAGGAATGCTAGACCAAACGGATTTTGCCAATGCCGATCTAACAGATGCCATTCTGGTTGATACTTTGCTTCTGCGGAGTACTTTTGATTATGCCAAGATTGACGGGGCTGATTTTACTGATGCCATGCTAGATGGAGCGCAGATCAAATGGCTATGCACTAAGGCTAAGGGTATTAATGCTTTTACAGGGGTTAGTACTAGGGATTCTTTGGGCTGTGACTAGTTTTTGCGGCTGTATTTGTTTGGCGATCGCCTAGGTACAATCAAATTGGGAATTAGTGCTGCTAGCGAACTTAATCAGATCATTACCGATCAAGAAGCCACAAATACTAACTTTGAAGAAGTTGCTGCCATTACCCTAGATAGCTTAGTTATAAGTGAAAACCTACAAACCGTTGATATTCTAAAGTTGATGCTGAAGGACATGAAATTAGTGTTTTTCAAGGTGCAGAATATATTCTTGACCACTTTGCCCCAATTATTATGTATGAGAACCTATCAGGGACACAGACCAATAGTCTACCCGTTGCGGAGTTTCTTAGGAATAAAGGCTATCAACTATTTAGCTACAAACCCTATGTCCAAGAACTAGTTCCTATTAGCTCCGATCAGGTTATGGAACTCAGCTTAAATATAATTGCAATTAAAAATACATAAACTCTATGGCTGTCTTTTTACAAAGCCTCAAACAAAACGGAAGACTAGACTCTTTACATGTAACGATATGTAATATTGGTTCCCGCAAATTAAGCATTGATGACCATATGGATGCTTTCAACGAGAATCTCGATAAAGTCAACTGCATCACCAACAAGTATGTCATCGATGTTCCAACGCTCTGCAATACCAAAAGCTGGATTTATGTCAGCTTCGTGAGCAATTTTATTTCTTCGATCAACTATTGAATTTAATTCTTGTTTAATACCTTGTGCGGTTTTGTCTGCCCTTAAATTTGATTGAGCATTAATATGGCTAGTATCTGCTACCGCCTGAGGCATCAGAATAGCCACCTCATCCCATAAATTCTTATCTGAAATATACCTGATTGCATCGGCAATTTTGCCAGCTTGTTGAAAGCTCTGATACCCTAAACGCTCTCGAATTTCACTCTCTAACCAAGATGTATTATTCAGACGATTGATGATGCTATTTGATATAGATGGCATCAGCTCTGAAACTTTGTAGGATTGCTCGAGGAATTCATAATCATGAGATTGTTGAATTTCATCTTCAAGCCAAGAAGCAATGTCAAGCGATGTTAGTCTATCTTGACGTGCGCCACCTAAAGATACTTGAAATCGGGAGAAGGCGGATTGATTTGTGTTTGCTGAAGGTGATGGTTCAGGTCTTTGTCCTCGATGAATTTCGAGTATTCCCAACGTCACAACCTCATGCACATAATAATCCAATGCGCTTACAGCAAGAACTAATGCAGCACGTAACATATCTGAAATATCATTTGTAACAGCAGCTTGAGATTGAATAGAATTATGAAGTGCAATTAGGTCTCGGACTCGACTAATGCTAATGCGAAACTGGTCAAGCGCTGACTGCATAGGCAACACTTCTAGAAGTTAGTGTAATAATTTTGTCTGCCAGATCTGAAAAAATTTTTCTAAATTCCTCCTGTTTTTGCTGATTAGCTTCCAGAATAATTCCTTTTTGTCCTAATTGCTGAGGAGTCAAGGCACACACAGGTGTTCTGTGGTTCTGTGATAGTGCAATCAAACTATTGAAGTTAGAGATTTTTGCAAGAGATAAGCTGCTTTGAAGTCCCTGATCTCGATAAGCCTGACTTGGTAGCATCATATTGCTACGTGTTAAAGTCGGAACTAGATTTTCAGAGACAGATTGCTCGATTTTTGCAATCCAAGTTTGAAATGCAGCAGTTTCTTTACCTCCAATAATCCTATAATTTTGAACAATTGTCCCCAAAAAGCGTACATCAACTTCGGGGAATGGATAGTTGGCATCCTTTAAAATTTGAAGTGAGTTTGCTGATTTAGCCCAAGCATGCCATCTTGGAAGCACTTTAGTTAAAGAATCGATAGCCATTACGGAAAAAAAGTCAGCAGTAGTCGGCACTAAAAAGAAGTCGCTAATCATCAGCAAATTCTGATTAATTGAACTTAAGCTTGGACTCATATCAATCAAAATATAGTCTGCATTAAGTTTGAGAGCTGTTTTTTCAAGCAAATCGTAAATGGCTCCAGGCAGATTTCTCAGCGCTTGAAGCGAGCTACTTAATGTTTTTAATGTTTGAGCAATACCTAGCTCCACTTCATACTCAGCGAAACCAACGTGACCAGGTAGTAAAAACAATCCATCTTGACCTTGTATTGGAATGCAATCAACAGCCTCAATTGCTCTCGGTTGTGATTCAAATGCAGGTGCTAATCCTGTCTTTATATTTGAAGTTGTATTGTAGATTTTTTGAATTCTCGCTTCGTCATCCTCAGTTTGTTCGCCCAAAGCCATACCTGTAAGATTACATTGCGGATCGCCATCCACAAGAATTACTCTTTTTCCTTTAGATGCAAGCATCCAACCTAAGTTAAATGTGGTTGTGGTCTTGCTGACTCCGCCCTTATGGTTGAATAAGGCAATTTTTTGAACCATTACACCAAGCCTTTTCGTAAACGTTGAGATTGCTAGCTGCTCGAAATAGAACTCGAAAGGTGAGTTCATGACTGCGCTTGAGAACTAAGTATATTCTAGCTGGGGACTCATGCTCAAAAGAACTCGGTGTTTAACAAAAAATCTTGGGACTATATTAGTATCTTCAAACAAAGCCAGTTAACTCCTCATTAACCTAATGCTCTTACCCAATCTCTAATTAAAGGATTAACAAGTTCTGGGCTGTCATCATGGGGGCAATGCCCAGAATTAATATAGTATTCCGTTAAAGCTGGGTAATATTCCCTAAACTTAGCACCTCGAACTTGAGGACTCATCCACGGATCGGCTTCGCCCCAAATTGCCAAAAGCGGAGAGTTCATAGTTTGCAATAATTCATCAACTTTTTTACCTTGAGGACTAGAAAATACAGAACGAAAGACATCGATCGCCCCTTTGTCATTGGCAGGGCGTTGAATATTAGCGATCAACTCATCAGTAACGGCGGATTTATTGACATAGACCTTGAGTAGGGTTTTGCGAATTTGCGATCGCTGTTTTACAAATTGAAATAGCAAATTAACTGCCCAAGATTGTTTTAATAAATTTTGCGATTGATCGCGCAGAAACTTTTGGGAAGGACTAATTTTTCTTACCCCAAGGGGATTAGTATCCGTAAATGCCCCCGCAGAATTGAGTAAGATTACACCTGCAACTGAGTCGGGATATGCCGCCGCCACGGTTAAACAAGCATAGCCGCCAATGGAATTCCCCGCTAAAACCGTAGGACGTTTAATAATTTCTTTAATAAAATCATGGAGTTGTTCCTGCCATAGATCGCCGCCATATTGCCAATCTGGTTTAGCCGATCGCCCAAAACCCAGTAAGTCAATCGCCCACACCTCAAAATCACGACTAAGTTCTGCAATATTTTTAGCCCAGTGATCGGTGGATGCCCCAAATCCATGGATTAGAAGTAATGGTGGAGATGTAAGATTATCCCCTGCATGGACGTAATAAATTTTCTGCTCTCGCCAAGTCCAATATGCCGATGTCTCGATGTTAAAAGTTGTATTCATGGAGATATTATAAAACTTAACGAATGGGGTAGAAGTATTGATATGGAATTTAGTGGCTATATTTCTGATCAGCGATCGCCATTTTATGCAGCACTCCTAGCACCCATAGCGGTAATCAAACGGGCTTTAGACTATATTCGCAAATCTATTCACAACTTAATTTGGTCAGAGCTAACCCAAGGTAATTCTCCAGAAGAGCCAGATCTCCTACAAGATCTAATTAATCTGATGGCATTTATCCTTTTTTGTGTATTCTGTCTTCTCAGCTCCAAATTCCGTCAGTACTATCCTGCTATTACTCTGTTTTTAGGCTGTTGCTGGTATGTGGATTTGCTCCTCTCTAAGCGGATTTACGCGAAAAAACTGCCCGTACATCTGACTTTAACTAAAGATAATTATTACCAACTGGAATCCTTAAAGTCCCACAAATTTCATCATTCTAAGCTAGTAGCTATCAGCATCCATAAAGTTAAAATTTTCAGTCATGCGTTTAATGTCGCGATCGCCCAACCTTGGCAGATCATCTTGGTTTTAGAAAATGGTAAACACATCCCAATCCATGAGGAGCACCAAGCTATTAAAGCTTTAAATACCGCAAAGGACTTAGCTCAATCTTTAGAGGTTCCCTTTAACTTTTTAAATGCTCAAACCCAGATTGATCAGAAAATTAGACACAACTGGCAGATTGACCATAAATTAAATCGATCAGCGATCGCTCTAAACCAAACCCCTCACAAATGGCATATTTTTACCCACTGGTCACTGCGGGATTCTTGGTATGCCGTGGGCAAAGTTCTGATTGAGTCGGGATTTTTACTATTTGTGCTGATCCTCAGTGAGTTTATGGCAAGATTTGGACGAATTATCGACAATATAATTACAATTCAACGCACACAGGGCATAATCTATATAAATTTCAGTGACCTATTTACTGGTTTTGGGTTTAATTGGTTGCAAGTAATCCCCATCGCGATCGCCATTGCTCTGACATTTTGGCGTGGCATCCAAATTAGCAATATCAAGCACCTATACCTTACTGCCGATCATCTCACCTATGGCATTAATCACAAAGCGATCGCCCAACTAAAACTACTATCCCTTCAGTTAAATTTAATTAATCAACCCGAACCGATGCTGCTGCTATTTGACGATAAAGTGGCGATCGAAATTAAAGATTTGCTCAAGCCTGATAATTATTTGGAGTTGTTTTTAACAATTGATGAGGGATTACAATACTTTCAAGCCCACTTATCCAATCAAAAAGTCTCCAATCAAAAAGTCTAAAAAATTTAACCACCAAAGAAAAAATGGTAAAGCTGGCAATCACTATCGGCGATCCTGCGGGTATTGGCACCGAAATTATCTTGAAGGCACTGACTAAGTTTCCTCATAACCATCTAACTGTAGTTGGCGATCGCTCCATTATTACTAATACCTACAACCAACTCAAATCTCGCACTCACCTTGCCGATCCTGACTCCCTAGACATCTTAGACACCAATACCCAACTACAAATTACCCTTGGTGAAGGCAATCAAAATAGTGGGGCAGCCAGCTTTAATTATCTCGATACAGCGATCGCCCAGACCCTAGCAGGAAAATTTCAAGGTATTGTCACCGCCCCCATCGCCAAATCCGCATGGAAATTAGCTGGGCATCATTACCCCGGACAGACAGAACTTTTAGCTGAACGTAGCGGCACTAAGGACTTTGGGATGTTATTTGTTGCTCGATCACCCTATACCAACTGGATCATGAGAACTCTATTAGCAACGGTACATATTCCTCTATCACAGGTTACGAAGGTTTTGACTCCTGAGCTTATAGAGCAAAAACTTGAATTACTAAAACGGTCGCTATTTACAGATTTCAAATTAACAACTGCTAAAGTAGCGATCGCAGGACTAAATCCCCACAGTGGCGAACAAGGACAGCTTGGAACCGAAGAACAAGAATGGTTAAATCCTTTAATCCAATCATGGTGCGATCTCTATCCCAATTTTCAGCTTACAGGCGCAATTCCTCCCGATACGATGTGGGTTAACCCTGGTCAGGCATGGCACAATCCAACTCAAACCCACCTTGGCTATGATGCCTATCTCGCTCTCTATCACGATCAGGGCTTAATCCCTGTCAAGCTTCTGGCATTTGATCAAGCTGTAAATACTACAATTGGCTTACCATTTATCCGCACATCCCCCGACCACGGCACCGCCTTTGATATTGCGGGTCAAGGTATTGCTAAATCAGAAAGCTTAGAAGCAGCGATCGCCCTAGCCATAGATTTAGCTAAAACTTCCATAGGGAATTAATTAAAATAAGTACTAGACATACTCTATTAATTAAGGTACTATTAATTTCCGTGCGAAAAAGGATACTGGAAGCAAAAGCTTTTAAGTCCCGTCAAGTGAGTAGTAAATCACATCCCTACCTCATCACATATAAGTTTCTGAAACTAGGCTTCATTAAAGTTTTTCTTTAATTGAGGTCCTGCACATCACATCAGAAAGTTCTACATTCATCTTCACATTGAAGTAAGAGGATTATTTTCATGTCTGTTGGTATTCTTGGTACAAAACTTGGTATGACCCAAGTCTTTGACGGCAATGGCAACGCTGTTCCGATTACAGTCGTTCAAGCTGGTCCTTGCAAAATTACACAAGTCAAAACTCCTAGCAAAGAAGGCTATAGTGCCATTCAAATTGGCTATGGAGAAACCAGAGTAAAGCTTCTTTCAAAGCCAGAGTTAGGACACCTTAAAAAGTCCGAATGCTCACCTGTTAAGCACCTACAAGAATATAGAGTTTCAGATACTTCTAGCTATCAACTTGGGCAAGATCTTGATGTCAGTCAGTTTTCAGATGGTCAGGTAGTAGATGTAACTGGTACCAGCATTGGTAAAGGATTTGCAGGCTACCAAAAACGTCATAATTTCAAGCGTGGTCCTATGGCTCACGGCTCTAAAAACCACCGCTCCCCTGGTTCTATTGGAGCAGGTACTACTCCTGGAAGAGTATATCCTGGTAAGCGTATGGCAGGTAGACTTGGCGGCAAGCAGATTACAACTAAAAAGTTAATTTTATTTCAAGTTGATACTGAAAATAACCTTCTCCTAATTAAAGGCGCATTACCTGGAAAACCTGGAGCAATAGTTAATATCGTCCCTGCAAAAATTGTAGGCAAGACCAAGGAGAAATAAGAAATGATTACACTACAAGATTGGGAAGGCAATAAAACTGGCGAAGTTAACTTAGACGTTAAAACAGCCAAAGAATCAACAGCTAATAGTATTGTACATAGAGCTGTAATCAGGCAGCTAAATAACCAACGTCAAGGAAATGCCTGCACCAAAACTCGTGCCGAAGTACGAGGAGGAGGTCGCAAGCCTTGGAAGCAAAAAGGTACAGGTAGAGCCAGAGCTGGTTCAAACCGATCGCCTTTGTGGAGAGGTGGTGGTGTCATTTTTGGACCTAAGCCTAGGGACTTTGATATCAAAATGAACCGCAAAGAAAGAAGACTGGCTCTATCCACAGCTTTGGCTGGACGAGTAAATGACATGATCGTTGTGGAAGACTTCAACAGTCAGTTGGCAACTCCAAGAACTAAAGACCTAGTAGCTGCCTTAACGCGTTGGGGAATTGAATCCAGAAAAAAAACCCTGATCATTACTGATCGCAAATATGAAAATATTGAGCTATCTGCTCGTAATGTCAGGAATTTAGTTCTAATCACGGCGGATCAATTGAACGTATTTGATATTGTCAACGCTCACAAAGTGATTGTTACCGTTCCTGCCCTAGACAAGATTAACTCTGTCTATACAAGCAATGTCTCAGAGAAATCACAAGAAGAGGTAGAAACCAATGGGTAGAAAGCTGCAAAAAGTCTTTGATGAAAGAAGACTTCCCGATATAATCCGTCGTCCTTTGATTAACGAAAAAGCCACTCGCTTATTAGAAGATAATCAATATACCTTTGACGTAATGCCTGATGCTAATAAAACTGAAATTAAGGCGGCGATCGAAACCCTCTTCTCAGTGAAAGTCAAAGGTGTTAATACCCACACTCCTCCTGCTAAAGCTAGACGGGTTGGTAAATTTGCTGGCAAACGCGCTCAATACAAAAGAGCGATCGTTACTCTTGTTGAAGGCGACAAAATCACTTTATTCCCAGACGTATAAGGAAGAAATAAATGGGCATTCGCATATACAAACCCTATACCCCAAGTACTAGAGGACTGACCGTATCTGACTTTAGCGAAATTACTAAATCAGAACCAGAGAAATCTCTAACTAAGCACATCCATCGTGCTCAAGGGCGCAACAACCGAGGCGTAATCACCAGTCGCCGCCGTGGTGGTGGGCATAAAAGACTTTACCGCATGATTGATTTCAAGCGTAATAAAGTTAATATGACCGCTGAAGTTATAGCGATCGAATACGATCCAAATCGTAACGCTCGTATTGCTTTACTTAGCTACGCTGACGGCGAAAAGCGATATATTCTACATCCCAAAGGATTGGCAGTAGGAGCCTCAGTTCAATCTGGTGAATCTTCACCCTTAGAAGTTGGAAATGCTCTTCCTTTATTTTGCATTCCCTTAGGAACGATTGTTCATAATGTAGAAATGGTTCCTGGAAAGGGTGGTCAGTTGATTCGAGCCGCTGGTGGCGCAGCCCAAATTGCGGCTAAAGAAGGCAACTTTGTGACCTTAAAGCTCTCATCGGGTGAAGTCCGCATGATCAGAAGAGAATGCTATGCCACCATTGGTCAAGTAGGAAATACTGACCAAAGTAACTTTACATTAGGGAAGGCGGGACGTAATCGGTGGAAAAACCGCCGTCCTATGGTTCGTGGATCTGCAATGAATCCAGTCGACCACCCTCATGGTGGTGGTGAAGGCTGCGCACCTATCGGTCGTCCTGGACCTGTAACCCCATGGGGAAAACCTACTTTAGGCTATAAGACTCGTAAGAAAAAGAAGCTAAGCAGTTCTCTGATCATCCGCCGTCGTCGTAAAGGTTCTAAACGTGGTAAGGGAGGACGTAATGCTTAATAGTTTTAGCAAATTTATTAGTTCTAGTCAAAGCGTGAGGATATTTTTATGTCTCGTTCATTAAAAAAAGGACCATTTGTCGCTGATAGTCTTCTCACTAAAATTGAGAATCTTAATGCTAAAGGCGAAAAGACAGTAATCAAAACTTGGTCAAGAGCTTCTACTATTTTGCCCCAAATGATTGGTCATACGATCGCTGTTCATAACGGTAAAATTCATATTCCTGTATATGTAACAGAACAAATGGTTGGGCATAAGTTGGGTGAATTCTCTTTTACTCGAACATTTCGTGGTCACGCCAAAGGTGACAAAAAAGCAAGGAGATAGAAATATATGATTTTATCTGAAAATGAAATTCCAGCAATTGTCAAGTTCATCCGTATGTCTCCCCACAAGGTAAGACGTGTACTTGATCAAATACGTGGGCGTAGTTATAGAGAGGCATTGATCATTCTTGAATTTATGCCCTATCGAGCCTGTGAGCCAATATTAAAACTATTACGCTCAGCAGCAGCCAATGCTGAACATAATAACGGTTTTGATCGATCAAATTTAATAGTTAGTCAGGCATACGCAGATATGGGCAGTAGTCTGAAGCGATTTAGACCCCGAGCTCAAGGCAGAGCATATCAAATTCTTAAACCCACCTGTAGTATCACTATTACAGTTAAACCAATGGAGGAAGCATAACCATGGGACAAAAGATTCATCCAACTGGTCTTAGACTAGGAATTATTCAACCCCACTTGTCGAACTGGTTTGCAGACAGCGATCGCTATCCTACCCTAGCCGCCGAAGACTTTGAAATTCGTCGTTATATCGAAAAAACTCTTAGTAGTGCTGGAATTTCCAGAATACTAATTGAACGCAAAGCCGATCAAGCTGATGTTGAAATACGTACCGCTAGACCTGGCGTAGTTGTTGGTAGACAGGGAACTGGTATCGATCAACTGCGTAAAGGATTATTTGATAATTTAACGGCTTCTGGAAGTTTAAAAAAGTCTGGAACTAGTCAAATCCGCATTAATGTAGTCGAAGTTAGCAAGGTTGATTCCGAAGCTCCTTTAATTGCTGAATATATTGCTCAACAGCTAGAAAAACGGGTTTCCTTCCGCCGCATCGTGAGACAAGCAATTCAAAGAGCGCAAAGAGCGGGTATCGAAGGGATTAAAGTCCAAATTGGTGGTCGCCTCAATGGAGCAGAAATTGCTCGTAGTGAATGGGTAAGAGAAGGTCGAGTGCCCTTACATACTCTTCGCGCAGATATCGATTACTCCTACAAAACTGCCCAAACTATTTATGGAGTAATTGGCGTTAAAGTTTGGGTATTTAAGGGAGAAATTATTGCTGGCAGAGAGGAGTCTCCTCTACAGCAAGAACAACCTCGTCGTCGCCAACAACGTCGTCGCACACAATTTGAAGATCGCTCAGGAGTTGAGGGTTAAGTCTATGTTAAGTCCTAAACGTACTAAATTTCGGAAACAGCAACGGGGAAGAATGTCAGGTCCTGCTACTAGAGGCACTGATATTGATTTTGGCGACTACGCAATGCAGGCACTAGAGCCAGCTTGGATCACATCTAGACAAATTGAGTCTGGGCGGAGAGCCATGAATCGCTATATCCGCAGAGGCGGCAAGATCTGGATACGTATTTTCCCAGATAAGTCTATAACTCAACGTCCTGCTGACACTCGGATGGGTTCTGGAAAGGGAGCTCCTGAGTATTGGGTTTGTGTAGTTAAGCCTGGTCGCATTATGTTTGAAGTTGCTGGTGTAACTGAAGAAATTGCTAAGGAAGCTTTCCGACTTGCTGCTGCCAAAATGCCTATCAAAACTAGATTCATTAAACGTGAAAAGGAGTAAATAAATGTCACTCCCCAAAATTACTGCAATTCGGGAAATGTCTGATCCAGAGATATCTATAGCGATCGTAGCCGTAAAAAGAGAACTTTTTGACCTGAGATTGAAAAAAGCTACTCGTCAGCCATTCAAGCCTAGCGAGTTTGGTTCTGCTAAACACCGCTTAGGGCAATTAATGACTATTGAAAATCAACGTAAAATAGCTTTAGCATCAGGAGGGCAAGATTAATGGCAATCAAAGAAAAAGTTGGATTAGTTGTTAGCAACAAAATGGATAAAACCGTTGTTGTCGCTGTAGAAAATCGCTCAGCCCATGCCAAATATGGAAAAATTGTAGTCCAAACTAAAAGGTTTAAAGCCCACGACGAGCTTAATGCTTGTCAAGAAGGCGATCGTGTTCGTATTCAAGAAACTCGACCACTTAGCCGAACTAAACGTTGGCAGGTTATAACTGTTCTTAACTCCATCTCTGAACTCTAGCCCTATTTGATTAAAGATCATGATTCAACAAGAAAGTTACTTGAATGTAGCCGATAACAGCGGAGCTAAAAAACTACTCTGTATCCGCGTAATGGCTGGGGGAAGTCGTAAGTTTGCGGCTGTCGGAGATGTAATTATTGCAACTGTTAAAGACGCAACTCCTAATATGCCTGTAAAAAAATCTGATGTGGTTAGAGCCGTAGTTGTTCGCACCAGAAGCACAATTAGAAGAGACTCAGGCATGAGTATTCGTTTTGACGATAACGCCGCAGTGATTATAAATGCTGAAGGAAACCCTAGAGGTACTCGTGTATTTGGTCCAGTGGCACGGGAGTTGAGGGACAAAAATTTTACAAAAATCATATCTCTTGCACCGGAGGTTCTCTAAATGTCTCAAAAATCACCATCGTATCAAGGAAATTCTACTTCTTTTAGAATGCATGTAAAGAAGGGAGACACTGTTCAGGTTATATCTGGTAGCTATAAAGGCAAAGTAGCTAAAGTTCTGGCAGTTTTCCCAAAACTTAGTACGGTTCTAATCGAAGGGGTAAACCTTAAGACAAAGCATATAAAACCTCAAGGTGAGTCCCAGCCTGGAGAAATTGTTACTCGTGAATTCCCAATTCATAGTTCCAAAGTAATGCTTTATTCGGAAAAGGAAAAAACTGCTAGTCGCATTTGTTATACCTTTACCGAAGCAGGCAAAAAAGTCAGAATGCTGAAAAAAACTGGGGAAGTTCTCAGCTAATTAGTAATTCACAGCAGCTTATAGTTCCTGACTAAGACCAGGGTACTCACCAAATTAGTTAATTAAGAAAATGTCAAATCGATTCAAAGATAGTTATTACAGTCAAGCCGTGCCAAAGTTGGTAGAGCAGTTCAAGTATGTAAATGTGCATCAAGTTCCTAAATTTGAGAAGGTAGTAATCAATCGTGGCTTGGGTGAAGCGGCTCAAAACTCCAAGTCTTTAGAAGCTTCGTTGGTGGAAATTGCGACGATCGCTGGACAAAAACCAGTAGTAACAAGAGCCAAAAAAGCGATCGCAGGCTTCAAAGTCAGGCAAGGTGTTCCAGTAGGAATGATGGTAACACTGAGAAGAGAGCGTATGTATGCTTTTTTGGATCGGTTGATTAACTTTTCATTGCCTCGTATTCGTGACTTTAGAGGAGTTAGTCCTAAAAGTTTTGATGGTAGAGGCAACTATACCTTGGGTATTCGTGAACAACTAATTTTTCCTGAAATTAGCTACGACAGTATTGACCAAGTCAGAGGCTTGGATATTTCAATTATCACTACAGCAAAGACCGATGAAGAAGGGCGCGCTTTGCTTAAAGCTATGGGTATGCCCTTTAGAGATCAAAAGGATCAATAGGAGGTAAAGATGGCAACTAATGATACTATTTCTGACATGCTCACTCGAATTCGTAACGCCAATAGCGCTAAGAATCAAGTTACAGCGATTCCTGCTACTAAAATGACTCAAAGTATTGCCCATGTTCTCAGGCAAGAGGGCTACATAACCGATTTTGAAGAAATTGGTGAAGGTATTGATAGGCGGTTGATGGTTTCTCTAAAATATAAGGGTAAGAATCGTCAACCTATTATTACTATGCTAAAGAGAGTTAGTCGTCCTGGACTACGTGTTTACTCAAATCATAAAGACTTACCCAAAGTACTAGGGGGCATCGGTATCGCTATTGTGTCTACGTCCAAGGGAATTATGACTGATAGAGAAGCCCGTCGCCAAGGTGTAGGTGGAGAAGTACTCTGCTTTGTTTATTAATTTTAATTCGTTAAGTTAGGAGTATCACTTATGTCTAGGATTGGCAAACGCCCGATCAATATACATCCCAAAGTTACAGTGACGATCGCTGGTCAAGATGTAATCGTCAAAGGGGCAAAGGGAGAGTTGCACCGTACATTACCTGCAAAAATAGAGATTAAGCAAGAGGGTGAAACTTTAACCATAAATCGCCGCGACGACTCTCGTTCAGCCCGACAACTTCATGGACTTTGTCGCACTTTAGTTTCAAATATGATTGAAGGAGTTTCAACAGGATTTCAGACTAAACTGGAAATTCAAGGAGTTGGCTATCGAGCCCAAGTTCAAGGTAGTACCTTAATTTTAAACGTTGGCTATAGCATTCCAGTCCAAATTAATCCTCCCCCAGGGATAGAGATTAAAGTAGAGGGAACCACCAATGTCATTGTTGCTGGTATCAATAAGGAGATTGTAGGTAACACTGCTGCTCAAATTCGTTCTGTTCGTCCACCTGAAGTTTATAAAGGCAAAGGTATTCGTTACGCAGGTGAAGTTGTGCGTCGTAAGGCTGGTAAAACTGGTAAGAAGTAAACATTCCAAGAAAATTAATATAATAATTTTGAAAATCTTGATTATATGAAAACAAGTCATAAGCAATCTACTCAAAGTAGACATAAGCGCATACGGCGCAAACTCTCAGGCACCCCTGAACGTCCTCGGTTGTCAGTTTTTCGATCAAATAACCATATTGTAGTTCAAGTGATTGATGATGTTAATCAACACACTTTAGTGGCGGCATCATCTTTAGAGGCTGAATTAAAATCTAGTTTAAGCTCTACAGCGAATTGTGAAGCTTCAGCCAAAGTGGGAGAATTAATTGCCCAGAGGGCGATCGCCAAAGGCATATCTCAGGTTGTATTTGATCGCGGCGGGAATCTCTATCATGGTCGGGTAGAAGCATTGGCTGAAGCTGCCCGTACCGCAGGACTAGTATTTTAGCGATCTTAATCATTTGGTAGTAAATAATTGGTAAAAGAAAGTGGCAGAACGTAGAAATAAAGACAGTCGTAATAGCAGCCCCCGTGATGCAGCCACCCCAGAGAGTGGGCGTGATGATAAGCGCGGCAAGGGTAAACGGGGCGAGACTAAAAAAGCTAATGATCGCAACCGTACCGAAAAAGAATCGGAATGGCAGGAACGTGTAGTCCAAATTCGCCGAGTAACTAAAGTTGTTAAAGGTGGGAAAAAGCTTAGCTTTAGGGCGATCGTTATTGTTGGCAATGAAAAAGGGCAAGTTGGTGTTGGTGTTGGTAAAGCCAGTGATGTTATAGGTGCTGTTAAAAAAGGTGTTGCCGATGGCAAAAAGCATTTAATTGAAGTCCCAATTACTAAATCTAACTCCATTCCCCATCCTAGCCATGGCGTTGGTGGCGGCGCTAAGGTTATGATTCGTCCAGCATCTTCAGGTACAGGCGTAATTGCTGGTGGGGCTGTAAGAACAGTACTTGAACTGGCGGGTGTTAAAAATATTCTTGCTAAACAGTTGGGTTCTGGTAACCCTCTTAATAATGCTAGAGCTGCTATTAACGCTTTATCAACCCTTCGTACTTTTAGCGAAGTTGCCAAGGCTAGAGATCTAACATTAGAAAATTTATACACTTAGACTTACATACTTAGGAAGTTATGAAACTAGAGGATTTAAAACCCCAAGTTGGCTCTCAACATCGTAAACGTAGAGTTGGGAGAGGTATTGCGGCTGGTCAGGGTGCAAGCTGTGGGTTTGGGATGAGAGGTCAAAAGTCTCGTTCTGGTAGACCTACAAGACCAGGATTTGAAGGTGGACAAATTCCCCTCTATAGACGTATCCCCAAACTTAAGCATTTTACGGTAATTAATAAACGTGAGTACACTCTAGTTAATTTAGATGCTTTATCTGCAGTTCCGCCAAATTCAGAAGTATCACTTGATTCGCTTATGGCTTTGGGAATTGTTACTCAGAATGATGGCGTTTTAAAGATTTTAGGTAGAGGTGAAATCTCCATCCCTTTAACAGTTCATGCCAGTGCCTTTTCTGCCAGTGCCAAAGCTAAAATTGAAGCCGTAGGTGGAACTTGCGTTTTAGCCTAGTATGATTAGAGAGTAATTAATTTACTCTTTTTATTTTAAATTTTTATACTAGCTTTATATTTTATATTGAGGTCGATAAATAATGGTAGTTAGTAAAGGTAAGGCTCCTTCTGCTAAGGAAACATTTATGCAAATGGCACAAGCAAGTGGCTTACGTGGTCGATTGCTTGTAACTATTGGGATGCTAATTTTAGTTCGATTAGGTATTTTCCTTCCCCTTCCTGGTATTGATCGAACAATTTTTGCAGAAGCAGTTAAGAATAACTCTGTAATTAATTTCTTAGATATTTTTTCTGGAGGTGGATTATCTGCTTTAGGTATATTCGCCCTTGGAATTATTCCTTATATTAATGCTTCTATCATCATGCAATTGATGACGACTGCTTTACCGACATTAGAAAATCTCCAGAAAAACGAGGGGGAAGCTGGTCGTCGAAAAATTTCTCAATATACTAGATACGTGGCATTAGGCTGGGCTTTACTCCAAAGTTTTGGTATTTCGATTTGGGTGCAAGGCACAGGTGCAGTTTTAGATCCAGGCTTTGGGTTCTCAGTTGAAACAATGCTGGCTCTTACTGCTGGTTCTATGTTTGTAATGTGGGCAGGAGAACTAGTAACAGAGAGGGGCGTGGGAAATGGAGCTTCACTATTAATCTTTGTTAGTATCGTCGCTGGGCTGCCAAAATCCTTAGGCAGTACAATTGCCCTTGCTCAAGCTGATAGCTCAAGAGTGGGAGGCGTTGTTTTACTTTTAGCAATTTTCTTAGTGATGATTGTAGCCATTGTGTTTGTGCAGGAGGGAACAAGAAGAATTCCTATTATTTCTGCTCGTAGACAAGTTGGACGTAAGCTATATCGGGAACAATCCAGCTATTTACCCTTGAAATTAAATCAAGGTGGAGTAATGCCGATTATTTTTGCCTCTTCTGTGCTGATTCTTCCTTCTTTTATTGGTCAGACCTTTGCTAGTAATGAACTAGTAACCACAGTGACAAATTTTCTTGCTCCTAACACTTGGGGATATGTATTTCTGTATTTAGTCCTAATTTTAGGCTTCAGCTATTTTTATTCTTCTTTGATTGTAAATCCTGTTGATATGTCCCAGAATTTGAAGAAAATGGGTTCTAGCGTCCCTGGAATTCGTCCTGGTTCGGCTACATCGACTTATTTAACTAAGGTTTTGAATCGCCTAACTCTTCTAGGGGCAATTTTTCTGGGAACAGTAGCTATTATTCCTACGGCAGTAGAGCGAGCTACTGGTGTTGCTACTTTTAGTGGGATTGGCGCTACTTCGTTATTAATCTTAGTGGGTGTGGCGATCGAGACATCAAAACAAATCCAAACCTACGTGATTTCTCAAAAGTATGAAGGTATGGTTAAACAATGATCGAATCTAAATCAGCATTGCGAGTAATTTTAATGGGCCCTCCAGGGTCTGGAAAAGGTACACAAGGCGAAATTCTATCTTCTTTGTGGCATATACCTAGAATTGCCCCAGGTGATATTTTTCGTACTGAGATTAAGGCTCAAACCGAATTAGGTCTTCAAGTAAAAGCCTTTAGCGATTCTGGCACTTTAGTTCCTGATGAAATTGTTACGGCAATGATGCGATCGCGATTAAGCCAACCTGATACCAAATTGGGCTGGCTTTTAGATGGGTTTCCAAGGACTGTCGGACAGGCAGAATCTCTTGATACCTTACTAGCAGAACTAACTCAAGCCTATGATTATGTAATTAATTTGGAAGTGCCCGATCAGATTTTAATTGATAGACTTAAAATTCGGGCAGAAATAGATGGACGTACCGATGATTCTGAGGATGTGATTAAAAATAGACTTCAAGAGTACTATGCCAAAACAAAACCTTTACTGGATTTTTATGGTCAGAAGGTTATAGTTATTGATGGCACTCTAACTCTTGAGGAAGTTACCAAAGATATTCAAGATAAGTTAAGCTCAATATAAATTTATATTCGGAGAGAGATTTTTTGTCTAAAGAAGATTCAATTGAAATGGAAGGTACGGTAACTGAATCATTGCCTAATGCTATGTTTAGGGTTGATTTAGATAACGGTTTTAATGTTCTAGCGCATATTTCAGGAAAAATTCGTCGAAATTATATCAAAATCTTACCAGGGGATCGAGTTAAGGTGGAGCTTACCCCCTATGATTTAACTAAAGGTAGGATTACCTATAGACTGAGAAATCAAGGAGGGGGAACTAAAAAAAGCATTTAGCCCCATAGGAGCTATTTTCTTTGAAGTTCCCTAGAAAAAGTAGGTACTAGATGCAGATATTTAGTATTAATCTTTATTTGTATACTATCCCCTTAGATATCTACTCCTACTTATATGCTGATAATTCTGTTGCTTTCACAGAGTTAATTTTTTCTATCAAGTTTGTAACATTGGTTATTTCATCTGGGCTTCCAGTAGTTGGGGAATTAAAAACTTCCTTGATCATTGATGCCCTCATTTGAGCAGCTGTTTGATCCTTTGATCCTGAATCTATTTGACTTGTATAGATATTCAAGGCATCAAACCAATAGCCGTTATCGCTGAACACCTGAGCTTTTTGATTATTTGTTGATGCCTTGGCGATCGCTTTTTGCATATCTTCATCTACTTTTGTTAAAACGATTGAGCCAATTGATTGGAGGTTACTACTGGCTGTACTGCCCCTTAGTCGTAACTGCCATAAATATACTCTTTCTGGTTTTAAGGCTGGCGAATTCTGAGGCAATGTCAGTTTATATAAACCAGCATTTGTAGCTATACCTTCAGCCTTAAAAATGACTGTACCATTGTTATCGGTGGGATCTCGCAGCTCAAAAATTACCTTGTAAGGGAAATTATTACTGCTGGGTAAATACCAATAAAAAGTAGGTCTCTCCGTTGCCGTTCTACCTCCGTCTTCTGGAGCTAAGGGTATCAATAAAGAATTGGCAATTGATCTAACTGCCCCTCCAGTTCCACTAGAAATTGGGATTCCTAATCCGTAGGGTTTTTTAGCTGGGGCGGCGATCGCTGCTAATCCAAAAAATATTGATAATACAGAAATAGATAAAGTTTGCTTGAGTAGGTTATTCATATAAATATCTCACTTGTGATGGATTTACTGTGAGCTATGACTGCTAATTAGGGGGTATAGGTTGCCAATAGTTCTATTCATTTTCCCCTCATCAATTCATAGTACAGTGTTTTGTTGTAGCCCTGAATTGCCTTGGAGTAACTATAATTTTTAGTCTACGAGTATTGAAAGTAACTATTGATGACGATGATCACCAAAAATAAAATTTGTTATCACTTAGTCTCTATTTTGGATACCTAGCCCTAAGATTTAACTCTAAACTTAGTTTTTCATCCTGATTTTTGGATTTTAATCATGGAAATTTGATTAATATGCCAAAATGTTTCAGGAAAAATTGGTATATTCCATCTTAGATTCTCATGTTACGCAGAAGTCCTAAGTTCTTGCAGTAAGGTAGTCTAAAAGATGCAAATATCACAAGGTTTAAAGCTTTAATTGAGTGTAACCCTACTTAAATCGTCGATCAAATCAAATTGTTCTGCGTAACATCAGTTAGATTTTGCACTTTTTCCCAATCAATCACCTCAAATTACCCCAGATGTATCTCAAAGCTTGAACTTATCCATAAATTAGAACAACTTGAGTCTATGACGGAAACAATAGCAGAGAAAATTAAGCAGCCCTTGAATTCCGCCAATTCGTTTATAGTATGCGGGTTAGGCAGCCTTGGGCAAAGTTGTATTGTTGCTATTGATGAGTTTGGGGGGAATGTTAGTGGGGTCGAGCAAAATGTGACTTCAAGTTGGGAAATTCCAGAAATACCAGAGCTTCTAGAAAATCTTGTGATTGGAGATTGTCGGCAAGCAAATATTCTTGTAAATGCGGGAATTCATAATTGTCGAGCCATTTTGCTTGTTACTAGTAATGAAAGAGTAAATTTAGAAACTGCCTTTGCCGCTAGGTCTCTTAATCCTAAGATTCGCCTAATTGTTCGCTCTAGCAAGCAAAATCTTAATGACTTGTTAGCAAAGGAGTTAGGGAATTTTATTGCCTTTGAACCTACCCAACTTCCTGCTACTGCCTTTGCTCTAGCGGCATTAAGTGATGAAATTATGGGATTTTTCACGTTGGATGGTCAGTTGATGCGAGTTGTTCAGCAAGAAATTGATCGGACTCATAGATGGTGTGAAGTCCGAATGATATATGAGTTAAACACTCGAAATCGGCGAATTTTAGATCATAGAAGTCAAAATCAAGAAAGAGATTCTCCTTTATTTAATCAATTAGAACCAGATGTTCGCCTTAAACCCCATGATCTTTTAACCTATATTGAACTGGCAGATACAGAGATCTCAAATCGCTCAACTCCAACTAAAACTCAATCGCAGGATTGGACTCAAGGGATTGGTAAGCTTACAAGTCAGATGGTTTGGGCAAATCTTCAAAAAAATATGATTGACTATCGTAATTGGCTTCTAGAGAGTCGAACTCGATTGGCGGCAAATGTATGTGGCATTGTGGTTATAGGATTAATTGCTGTTGGTACGTTGCTATTTAGACTCAATTATCCAGGGATTGGCTTTGTAGACTCGATTTATACTACGATCGCCCTTTTGTTGAGTGGTTATGGTGACTTGTTTGGTGAAATTATTAATACTAGTCCTGCTCCGACTTGGTTACGTTTTTTTGGCTTGATGCTTACCATTTCAGGAACCGCCCTTGTGGGATTACTCTATGGGCTATTAACCGAGAGCCTGTTGAGTGCCAGATTTCAGTTTTTATCCCGCCGTCCGCCTGTGCCTGAACAAGATTATGTAATTTTAGTGGGTTTAGGTCGAGTGGGTCAAAGGGTTGCCAAACTGCTGCAAGAATTTAAACAACCTTTAGTGGCGATCGCTAGCTCGGAAGTTGATCCAACGCTCTTACCTGAAATTCCTTTAATCTCTGGCAATATCAATAGTGCTTTAGAAAAAATTAGTCTTGGTAAAGCTAAAGGTCTAATTGCAGTTACTGATGATGAAATGCTGAATTTAGAATTAGCAATGATGACCCATGCCGCTAATCCCCAGAGTCGATTGGTGATTCGTACCTTTGAGCAAAGCCTTACGAACAACCTAGCTCAATTACTGCCCTATGCTGATGTGCTTTGTGCGAACTCGATCTCGGCTGAAGCGTTTGCGGCGGCAGCGTATGGTGAAAATGTGATTAGTTTATTTCGGCTAAATAATCAAACGGTTTTGGTTACTGAATATTTTGTGGAAACTGGAGATACCCTTGAAGGTTTAATTTTGGCTGAAGTTAGCTATGGCTATGGGGTTGTACCAATTTTATATCAAGAGCCACATGGTAAAGCTAAGTTGATGCCCATTGACGATATTCGCCTCGGTAATGGCGATCGCCTAGTGGTACTAGCAACGATTAAGAGCTTAAAAGCCATTGAGGTTAGGGCATTATTA
Organism: Synechococcales cyanobacterium PMM_0082; assembly: GCA_949127865.1. Lineage (GTDB taxonomy): Bacteria > Cyanobacteriota > Cyanobacteriia > Pseudanabaenales > Pseudanabaenaceae > PCC-7502. Next base: position 18,899 of record CASBQR010000013.1, on the reverse strand, counting down.
GAGCCAAGTTGGTATGTATATATAGAACAACCTTTAAATAAAGAAGCAATATTTGAAGGTGCTAATGTGATTGTGCGGGTTTGTAACTGTCCGATGCTGACGGCAAGATTAATGATGGAAAATCTACCCTGTCGCCTTGACATCCCCCTCTACAAATTACAGGCACAGAGATTAGTGCGGGAACTAATAAAAGCTCAAGTTTCAGGGTATATCATCCAGACCTAGATTAGTAGTTTGGGATCCGTGCATAGATCGTAAAAATCAAGATCCGCAACAAATTAGAGGTTGCTTAAATCAGCCATTAGGAAACTTAAACCAAATTTAAATGGTCTAACTGCATAACTGGCACTTTGATTTTATGCCCTAAGGTAAAAGAATTTATGATCAAAAATATTAAGCAGCTCATTTTAGATCCCTTGCAACGATGTCATAAATTTATATTAGCGATCGTGATTACGGCATTGTTGGCAATTTTAGCAACTCCTAACTCAGCTAATTCTTTTGATTTATCAGATTTATTGCGTATTGTACCAGCAGTAATTCAAGTGGTGGAGATTTCTAATATTTCTGATGCGGATGAAGTGAAGCTGGGTAGTCAAATAAATCGCAATATTGTCACTCAAGTACGTCTAAGTAGGAATCGAGGGGCTAATAATCTGGTTAAAAGTATTGGGGCTGAGTTAGTCCCTCAGAGCGATCGCCCGCAAATTCCCTATACATTTCAAGTCGTAGAAGATCGTAATATTAATGCCTTTGCCACTATGGGCGGATTTGTCTATATAAATACTGGTACGATCTCCGCCGCCGATAATCGAGCGCAGTTAGCCAGTGTGATCGCCCATGAGATGGGTCATATTTCGGGTAAGCACGTCCTAGAACAGGTTAAACAACAGGCAATTACCCAAGGGATTGTGTCTTTAATTGGTGCCGATCGCAATGAGATTGTGAATATCGGTACAGAGTTAGCTCTACGCTTGCCCAATAGTCGTGAAGCTGAATTTGACGCTGATCGCCGTGGTCTCCAAAATCTCTATAATGCCAATTACGCTGTGCAGGCAATGCCCGACTTTATGCAAAAGCTAGCCCGTAACTCTAGTAATGCTCCCGATTTTCTCAATACTCATCCTGCGGTTAAGGATCGGATTGTGGCACTGAATCAAGCCATTATCGAAAATAACTTGGATGGGTATAAGGGTTTAGATAATATTGCTTATCAAAGACGTTGGCGATCGGCAAGATTTTAGATAAAAACTCAAGTTATGATGGACAAATTATTAGCTTGAGTCTATGTCCACGCCAAAGCTCCACCAAGAAACAATCGATCAAGTTAGCCAACGCGTTGACTTGGTGGAAGTGGTGTCTGAACACGTGGTTCTACGCAAAAGTGGTACCAGTTACCGAGGAGCCTGCCCATTTCACAAAGGCACTAACCAATCTGCTTTAACTGTAAACCCTAGCAAGCAGGTCTATCACTGTTTTTCCTGCGGAGCTAGTGGTAATGTCTTTAAGTTTTTAATGGAGATTGGCGATCGCAATTTTAATGATGTAGTGATCGATCTAGCTCAAAAATATAGTATTTCTGTCCGCACTCTAGAGCCAGCGAAGTCTCAGGCATTACAACAGCAATTATCTACCCAAGAGCAATTATTTGAAATTGTAGGGCTAGCCGCCAGTTTTTTTCAACACGCTTTATTTTCCGCCCAAGGGCAAGCTGCCCTAGAGTATCTCACCCATAAACGCCAACTTTCCCTCGAAACTATCCAAACCTTTCAATTGGGCTATGCTCCTGCGGGTTGGGATACGCTCTATGGATATTTAGTTAAGCAAAAACGCATTCCTACTGCATTAGTTGAACAAGCGGGTTTGATTATGCCCCGTAAAACTGGCGATGGTTATTATGATCGATTTCGCGATCGCCTGATGATTCCCATCCATGACACTAGAAGTCGAGCGATCGCCTTTGGTGGTAGATGTTTAGATAATTCTGAACCCAAATACTTAAATTCACCTGAAACTCCTTTATTCAATAAAAGCTCTGTCCTCTTTGCCATGGATAAAGCCCGTGATGCTATTAGTAAAAACGATCAGGCAATTGTCGTGGAAGGATATTTTGATGCGATCGCTCTGCACCAAGCAGGGATCAATCAAGTTGTTGCCAGTATGGGTGTGGCTTTGGGGCAAGTTCAAATTCGACAATTATTACGCTATACCGATTCTAAAAAAATCATCCTGAACTTTGATGGTGATAAGGCGGGAATTAATGCTGCCGAACGAGCGATCGCGGGCTTCAAGGATTTAGTCTATGGTGGTGCCGTGCAACTGCGAATTTTAACGATTCCGTCAGGGAAAGATGCCGATGAATTTCTTAAAGATAAATCCCCCGCCGCCTATCAACGCCTATTACAAAATATTGATCGCAGCGAAGGTGGATTTTTAAAACTTGAAGATTCGATCTATAGCGATCCTGAAACCGTCAAAGAACTCGTTCATACTGCCCCGTTGTTTTTAGATTGGCAAATCGAACAAACTTTAATTGGGAAAAATCTTAACCAAGCCGATCAATTTCAAGAATGTACCCAAGCCTTCGTTAAAATTCTGAATGAAATTCCCGATGGCTCCCTCCGCACCCACTATATTCACGGTTGCGCCCAACGACTCGCTCAACTTAACTCCTACCTGATTCCCCGCCTTGAGCAAGACCTGCGCCGCCAATTACGCCAACAACGTTGGTATAGCCATAAACGAGTTGACACCCCCACCTCGACCTTGCAAATTGCCGAAACCCAACTTTTACAGATTTATCTACATTTCCCCCAGCACCGCCCTCTAATTACAGAGATGCTAGAGGAAGCTGATATTTGTTTTAGTCTTTCCCATCATCGTCAATTGTGGCAAATGATCATAGATTGCCCCCTTGCCCAAAATGCTGAAAATTTATTCCGCCATCTGCAAATTACCTGTACAGAATTGCCTGAATTATCTGGTCAGCTTTCCCATGTGCTGTGGCTCGATCAAAATGCCCAAGTTGCTTTACTCCGTCCGACGGCAATTATTAAAGCAGCGATCGTGCGGATTCAGCTAATTATGACCGAAAAAAAATATCGCTATTGGCGAGACTTATGGGAAAAAATTGATTTAAAAAATAACCCAGACCTTGGTTACTATTATCAAACTAAAATTCAAGGCGAACAAGCCCAAATGCAAGCACTACAAAAACAAGTAGAAATTACATTTACCGATTTAGTCGAAATTTCCGATGACCAAGATCGAGATTGGCATGAAGCTTCCGATTTTTAGGCACGGCAGTCAATAAGAACTTAAGTAAAATTTTTGATCGTGATACAATCTCTATAATTACTCGTAGCCGCTTAAGCTTGAATTTAATTACCAATGGGCTTCTGGAAAAACTTATTTAGCGGTACTGACACCAGTGCATTTGATCCAAACTCCAAGTTTCGTCCTGTACCTAATTATGATGGCGAAATTCTCTTTAGCACTGATCGAAATTTAGATTTATATGAACTAGAAGAGCTATGTGATGCCGTGGGCTGGTCTCGTCGTCCAATTCGGAAAGTGCGGATTGCGATCGAGCACAGTTTTATCGTTGTCACCATGTGGTACCAAAAAGGGCAGTTTAAACGCCTCATTGGGTTTGCTCGTGCTACTTCTGACCACGCTTTTAATGCCACAGTATGGGATGTAGTAGTGCATCCAGAGTTTCAAGGCAAAGGGTTGGGTAAGGAGTTAATGCGAGAAGTAATCCATCTGCTGCGCAAAGAAGATATTAGTAACATTAGTTTGTTTGCCGATGGTCATGTAGTTACTTTCTATCAACAGCTAGGATTTAGCCCCGATCCAGAAGGAATTAAGGGGATGTTTTGGTATCCACCTTATTAAATTTTTTCAATTAGAAGAAATCCAGCCCAAGATTTTAGTGAGGAATATAATGCCCTAATTTCTCAGCTTTTGTCACTAGGTAACGAGAGTTGTACTCATTGGTTTCAATTAGTAAAGGTAATCGTCCAACAATTTCAATGCCAAAGCCCTTTAATCCAGAAATCTTGCGGGGATTGTTGGTAACTAGGCGCATTTTTTTTACTCCTAAATTATGTAAAATTTGCGCTCCCACCCCATAGGTACGCAAATCTGGAGCAAATCCAAGTTTTTCATTGGCTTCGACCGTATCTAGTCCTGTATCTTGAAGATGGTAGGCTTTGATTTTATTAATTAGCCCTATGCCTCGCCCCTCTTGACGGAGATAAACTACGATGCCTGAACCTGCATATTCAATCATTTTTAAGGCGCTTTGCAGTTGACTGCGGCAATCACAACGGAGAGAACCTAAGGCATCACCTGTTAGGCATTCGGAATGAACTCGCACTAATACTTCTTCATCTTGGAAACGACTTTTATCGCCTTTAACGATCGCCAGATGTTCGGTATTATCAAGACTATTACGATAGGCATGAACCTTAAAATTACCAAACTGCGTGGGTAAATTAGCAATGGATTCGAGGTGGACAAATTGTTCATTGGCTAACCTGTAGCTAATTAGATCGGCAATACTAATAAGCTTGAGGTTATGTTTTTTGGCATATTCCACCAGTTCAGGTAACCTTGCCATGGAGCCATCATCATTTTGAATTTCACAGATCACACCTGCGGGATATAAACCTGCAATTTGGGCTAAATCGACTGCGGCTTCAGTATGTCCTGCCCGTTTTAATACGCCACCAGTGCGCGATCGCAGGGGGAAAATATGTCCAGGTCGTTTAAAGTCTTGGGGTTTGGCGTGGGGATGGATCGCTAGTTGAATGGTGTTGGAGCGATCCTCTGCGGAAATACCTGTGGAGGTACTCATGGCATCAATACTTATGGTAAATGCGGTTTGATTGTTGTCGGTATTGCGATCAACCATGAGGGGGAGTTCTAGCTCATCAAGGCGATCGCCCTGCATAGCCAAACAAATTAAGCCTCTAGCGTGAACTGCCATAAAGTTAACCATCTCTGGAGTCGAAAACTGTGCCGCCCCAATTAAATCTCCTTCGTTCTCTCGGTTTTCGTCATCAACTACCACAATTAAATGACCCGACTTGAGGGCATGGAGCGCGTCAGGGATTGAATCAAACTGAAATTCCATTTAAGATTTTAAACTTTTGTAACATTAATAACTTCATTCTACGTTACGTAGATAAAGCGCAACTAAGTCGAAGCAGAAAGTAAACAGTGATTTAGCTTTTGCTAGATTTGCATAGGTTTTACAGAGCAGATGCGGATCAATGTAAATTGTAATTAATTAATTTAATCTTGTTGGAATTTTCGCCAAATTTAGTTAATATACGTTTCAGTGTGTGTGATTGAGGAAAAATCGTGGCAGTAAATCGACCAACAAGAACAAGTAGTAGGATTCCTAATTCTGAACCTGTGGCTGCAAATACTAGAGTAACTAATAGAACTCGTCCCAATCCTAAAAAAGCACCAAAGAAATCTTTTATATATCCATTTTTAGGGGTATGTCTACACTTAGCAATCCTTGGGTTGGGCTTAAGTGTAATTACAGGGACAACCATTGCATTTTTCAATAAAAATCAAATTCCTACCACTGTCGCCGCCACAGTTGATCTGCCAATTCCTGAAACCTCTGAGCCGAAACCTCAAGTTCCCACAACTAAGACTGAATTAACCGCTTTAACCACTAAAATTAACGCCCTCACTAAAACCGAACCAGATATTAGTATGGCGGTATTTATAACTGACTCCGATGGTGGTGGTTATGTCAATATCAAAGGTAGTAGCTCGATCTCGGCGGCAAGTATGATTAAAATTCCGCTATTAGTGGCATTTTTAGAAGATGTAGATGCAGGAAAAGCCCGCCTTGATGAGCAGTTAATAATTAGTAAGGATGTGATTGTCGGTCACGCTGGGGGCTTGCAGTACGAACCTGTAGGCACAAAAATATCCGCCCTCGAAACCTTAACTCTGATGATTATTATTAGTGATAATACCGCCACTAATATGATTATGAAACGGATCGGCGGCATGAAAGTAGCAAATCAAAGGTTTCAAAGTTGGGGTTTACCCTCTACCGTAATTCGTAACCCATTACCCGATCTAACTGGTACTAATACCACTAGTCCAGAGGATTTAGTAAATTTACTATCAACAGTGGAGCAAGGCAAAATTCTCTCCGCCCGTAGCCGCGATCGCCTTATAGATATTATGCGGCGCACTAAAACGAACACGCTTCTACCCCAAGGGATTCCACCTGAAGCCAGAATTGCCCATAAAACGGGGGATATTCAATCGGCAGTGGGTGATGCAGGCATGATTGATATGCCTAGTGGGAAGAGGTACTTTATTTCGGCGATCGCTAAACGCCCCACCAACGATCAAAGGGCAAATGAATTAATCCGTAAAATTTCCCGTACAGTTTATGTTCATCTCGATAATATTAATTAATCTACAGCAAAGGTAATGGAAACTACGGCGGTAATGTCTTTATCGATGGTCGTTGTATTATAAACTCCGCCGCCACTGACTTCTGTGGAAAATCGGGGTGTGATTTGAAAAGCATCGGTTTCTGCTCGTCGGACTACGCCAACTCTACTTCCTGTAACTGAAGCGATCGCATCCGCCCGAGATTTAGCATCTTTTGCAGCTTCAGCAATCATTTCCACACGGAGTTGACTTAGTTCTGTATAGAGATATTGCGGTGCATCAGAAACAAAGGGAATCCCTTCATTGATTAAATCTGTACTAGATTGTGCCACCTTAGCAATGCCATTGACATCTTTGGATTTGACCTCAAAGCGTTGAGTGAGCTTATATGCCAAAGTTTTACCCGTAGGATTACCGTTAATGTATTCAGGAATTGCTTCTGTGGCGATCGCACTAAGAGAAATAGCATCGTTACTAATTTTCTGGGACTGCAAATAGGCAATCACCCGTTCACTGTAGCGTTTTAGGTCTTGGTATGCCTGTTGTAAGGTTGGCTGTTGGGTCGATACCGAGCTTTGCCATACCACATAGTCTGACTGAATAGGACGCTTAGCAGAACCAATAATTGTTAAAGAATCGCTAGCCCGTAAAGAGCGCAATGCCGAACTCCCAATGATCGCCCCCCCCGTTAGAGCGATCGCAATTGCAACCATACCCCAAAAAATTTGAGGAAAACCACCTACTTTTTCGGGATTAGCCATATTAAAAAACCATAAAAATTGGGGATAGTCCGAGGAAACCTGAAGACTGCTATATTAGATGTAACCATTCAGGCGATCGCTATGCAGCTTTTTTCTCCTCCCAGTGTAACAGTCCGACCTGTGCAATATCGAGATTTAGAAGCGATTCATCTTTTAGGAATGCACAATAGCTTGGAAACGGCATCGGACAATGCTGAACAAATTAATCAATGGTTTAAGCTAGTTAGGTTTATGAGCTGGCTTCCTAGTCCTTTTCGCAATGTATTTCGGGCGTATGTGGCTCAAGTTGGAAGCGAAATTTTAGGTTTTATTCGGGTATCTCCTGTTAACCACAGCCGCACCACTTGGCAGATCGATCAAATTAGTGTGATATCAGGTATTCAACGCCAAAATATCGGTACTCAATTAATTCGCCATTGCTTAGAATCTTGTTGGGAAGCCCGTACTTGGATTTTAAATGTCGATGTTAATTCTGATGATAGTTCTAAAGATGCGATCGCTCTCTATCGCCAAAATGGCTTTCAACCCCTAGCCCAAATGACCCATTGGGAAATTCCCTTTGAATCGCTCCACGAAATTGCCCAAAATCAGCAACCTGACTTACCTAATCTTTTACCTGTAAGTAATGCCGATGCTTTTTTACTCTATCAACTAGATACTGCTGCCATGCCACCGCAGATTCGCCAAGTCTATGATCTGAGTATTAATGATTTTCGCTATAGCTTAGTGGATAAAGCGATTGAACATGGTCAAAATGTGTTTAGTGCCGTGCAGAACATTACAGGTTATGTGTATGAACCTCAGCGTAAGGCGGCGATCGGTTATTTTTCCTTAGTTTTGCAAACAGCGAAATCACCCCATCATTGTCAGTTGACTGTCCATCCTGCCTACACTTGGCTATATAAAGAATTAATCGCGCAAATGGCTCGGATTCTTGACCAAGAGCAAATTAATCAAGAAAAAAATAACAAAGAGCAAAAAGAATATGCAGGAGTTCTAGTCTCCTCTGCTGATTATCAACCCGAACGGGAAGCCTATCTGGAACAAATTCAAGCAGTTCGCAAACGCCACTCCATGTTAATGGCGCGATCAGTATGGCATAAAGTACGAGAAACCAAACCTGCCCTAGATGCTTTGCAATTATCACGAATGCTAACAGGGCTGCAACCTGCCCGCAAACCTGTACCGGGGAGAATTGATACAACCCCACCCCAAAATCCTGATCTTAATTAACCATGGGGAAAATGAGCACATCAACTATCAGTTTTTATCTAAATGGGCAAGAACAAACCTGTGCCGCTAATTTAAATATGCCTGATTTATTAATAAGTCTAGGCTTAAATCCTCGACTTGTAGCAGTAGAATACAACGGCGAAATTTTACATCGGCAACATTGGCAAGAAACTAATTTACAAACAGGCGATCGCTTAGAAATTGTGACAATCGTTGGTGGAGGCTAAATCTTAAAATGTCAAACTATAGCTGGAAAAAGCTGCAAAATGGCTCCGATATTCGGGGAGTATCTTTAGCAGGGGTTGAGGGTGAACTAGTAAATCTCACACCTGAAATTATCAATATTTTGGGGCAAGCTTTTACGCAGTGGTTGGCACAGAAAATTAGTAAACCTTTATCCAAATTAACTATTTCTGTAGGTCGAGATAGTCGCTTATCGGGTCTAGTCCTAATTGAAGCAGTAATGGCAGGAATTACATCTCTAGGCTCTCAGGTCTATGACTTTGGTATGGCTTCTACTCCTGCAATGTTTATGAGCACAATTACGGAGGGATTTAACTGTGATGGGGCGATTATGCTCACGGCTAGTCATTTACCCTTTAATCGCAATGGCTTGAAGTTTTTTACGGCGGCGGGTGGTCTCGAAAAGCAAGATATTTCCGATATTCTGGCTCTGGCTGAAAATATTGGGATTGAGAAAGAAGCGATCGCTCAGAATATAACCAAACATGACTTTATTTCTGTTTATTCCCAGCAACTTGTCCATAAAATTCGCACAGAGGTTAACCATCCCCATAATTTCGAGCAACCCCTACTCGGCTTAAAAATTATTGTAGATGCGGGTAATGGGGCGGGGGGATTTTATGCATCCCAAGTTTTAGAACCCCTAGGCGCAGATACTACAGGCAGCCAGTTTTTAGAACCTGATGGTAATTTCCCTAATCATGTACCGAATCCTGAGGATAAAGCGGCAATGGCAGCTATTTGTCAGGCAGTGATTAATCATAAAGCGGATTTTGGTATTATTTTTGATACTGATGTCGATCGCAGTGCCGCCGTCGATCAGTTTGGTAATGAACTAAACCGTAATCGTTTGATTGCTTTAATTGCGGCAATTATTTTACAAGAACACCCACATTCTACAGTTGTTACCGATTCTATTACTTCCGATGGCTTAACAGAATTTATTACCAAGGATTTACAAGGAACTCACCATCGCTTTAAGCGGGGTTATAAAAATGTCATTAATGAAGCTATCCGCCTCAATCAAACTGGGCAAGAGTCTTGGCTGGCGATCGAAACCTCTGGACATGGCGCACTTAAAGAAAATTATTTCCTTGATGATGGTGCCTATTTAGTCAGTAAGTTATTAATTGAATTAGCTAAATCTAAACTGGTAGGAAAGTCTTTAACTGATTTAATCTCTAACTTAAAAGAACCTGTGGAAAGTTCTGAGTTTAGAATCAAGATTTTAGCCGAGGACTTTAAAGCGGTTGGGAATAAAGCGATCGCTCAACTTCAAGTTTTTGCATCTGAGCAATCAAACTGGCAAGTCGTCCCCAATAATTACGAAGGAGTTAGAGTTTTTTGCAATTCGGAACAGGAAAATGGTTGGTTCTTACTGCGTCTATCTTTGCATGATCCTGTTATGCCTCTAAACATTGAATCTAATCTTGAAGGTGGAGTTAACCAAATTGCGGAAAGGCTTTTAGAATTCTTCCAAACTCAGGAATCTTTGGATATATCAGCTTTATTAAAATAAGAATTTTTAGAATCTATTCAAGTGAATAAAAGAGTAAGCCATTCTGCAAATCGTATGGCAATATCTGAATGAGGACGAAGGGATTGACCAGTAATTGCTTTACCTAAAGGATATCCAGGTTCATCACACCAAGCCAGGTAAGTATGAATAACTGCCTTACTAAGGTGGGCGTTCTTAAATGTACTTACTTGTTTTACTACTGCTTGGTTCACACACTCTTTGGCAAACTCAAGGGATTCTAGATCGGCAAGATCGGCGCAAAAGTCCTCTAACATTCCTATGTCTTGATTATTAGGCATTAACCAAAAACCCAGTTTAGGTTCGCCCTCAGAGCCAGTAACTATAGTTCCGTTTGGATTGGGTATGGATGGAAATTGATAGCTATAATCTTTTAACTTACTTTTTATACTGTCTAATCTAGCCGCAACCGAAGGATTATCTTTGGGTTTATCAGTATCTAGTATGATACCAATCACGCTAGGACGATCTGAACGCTTAATTAGAGCATTGAGTCGTTGTAATACTCTGTCATCTGAACCACATTCATATATGCCAAAAGTTTCAGGGATATGATGAGCTTCACACAACGCCATAACCACATGGCAATCATTAACTCCCTCAACTAGCAAGATTTTTTCGGTATCTTGCTTACAGATGTTATCTTTACTCATCTCACTTCAACATCCATTTCGATCGCATCTGTGAGAGTTTCCGAGGAATACTCAGTTGCTTTAACAATTCCATCTTTTAGATCTAGCCTTAAAAATGCTCCTAGTTCAGGATAGTTATTCCAAGCATCATCAAAGCCAGCTATACAATCTCGACTGTGGGTAGTGGCAAAAACTTGAACATTCAGTCTTTCTGCTAACTGAAAAATAATATTCCAAATTTTAGGTTGAACGCTCCAATGCAATCCATTTTCAAATTCATCTATTAATAAAAGTCCGTTTTTAGCATTCACAAGCGCAAGAATAATATGAAATAATCTTGTCATCCCATCTCCCATACTTTTGAGGGGTAAAGGCTCTTCAACTCCGCTCATTGTCACTAATGGAATGCGATCGCGCCCTTTACTTGTATCATCTACAAACCCAACACCAGTTACTCTTGGATCAATCAGGCACAGTGCATCAATCACCGCATTTTTTAAATTTATTTTTAAGCTAGTCAAATCCCAAAGGGCAGAAAGTTTTTGATTACTCATATTTCCTGTTGAAACGGTCTGCCACGGATATTTTAAATCGAATAAAGTTCTCGCTTGATGTTTAAATTCGTAGCTAAAAGAAGTAACTCTCCTCGTTTTTTCATTTTCTACTGCGACTAGATCGATAACCAAGTCAGAGAAGTCGTCAACTGAATGTAAGTCAATATTTATAAATCTTCTTGCAGTTTTATCTTCATCATTATTAATTGGACGAGATACCCTTAATCCGATATAAATCTTTTCAGAAAGAATCTCCCCAAGTGAAATTGGCTCTTGTCTTAAATCAGGAAATTTATGTCCAAAGAAGAGGTGACGCAAAGGATGGGCAAATATATTTTGTGAGTATGATGTAGATTCAATGTGCCAATCATTATTTCTAGATTCTATAAGTTCAATTAATACAGCAGGAGATACGTTACTAATATAGAGTTCTACCGCTTCAAGAAATGTACTTTTTCCAGAATTATTTTTACCAACAATCAAGTTAACACGATTTAGTTTTTTTACTATAAGGTGCTGAAACAGCCTAAAGTTAGATATTTCAAAGGATTCAAGCATAAAAATCTCTACTCTCGATGCTATTTAATTTACATTACAAGACACCCTTAGAACTAGGAATTATATTTATTTGCTGTTGATCTGGTTCCACTGCCATGCGGAGCGATCGCATAAAAAACATAGATTGAAGCGATCATCATATCGATTAACTATCCAGCAAGAACTTTTCTTTTGTTAAGTATTGGCGGGCAGCATGATAGACAGTTACTTTTTCATCTTCGATGTAGTAGATCTATCGGGAAAACAATTCGATAGATCGCTCAACTAAAATGCTTGTAAAATATGAAAATGCTATAGGTCAAGACATTATGAAAGTTGCGATTGATCGCTATATTGAAGTTACGCCTGATGTTCGTGGTGGTAAGCCTCGGATTGCGGGGCGGCGAATTACGATCGCTGATGTGGCGATCGCTTATTTGCGGTTGGGACAGACGTTGGAAGAGGTGGCGGCGGAGTATGACCTGACTTTGGCTGAGGTATATGCGGCGATGTCGTTTTATTACGATAATAAGGTTGCCATTGATGAGAGCATTCAAGTATCTGAGGCTTTTGCAGATTCCTTGCGTCCAATGTATCCATCTCTTTTGCAAGAAAAAATCAAGGGATTAAAGAATGTTAGGGCGGATTCGTTACCATCTTGATGAAAATGTTAATCTTGCGATCGCTCAGGGACTAAGACGCGCAGGGATTGACGTAACGACTTCGCGGGATGTTGGATTGCTTGGTAAAAGCGATCTGGAACATTTGTTATTTGCTAAGTCCCAAAAGAGGATTCTTTTAACCCATGATGATGATCTCTTATTACTGGATACATTGTTCATTCAGGCTTTGCTTAATTCTAAAGATCGGCATCATCAACAGGCAAGGGTTCTATTGCCAAGAGTTTATAATGCAAGGGAAGTGTGGGTTACTGAGGCGGTACTAGTTGAGGTGGGAAATGCTTTTAGTGCGATGAATCGTAGTGCTGCTTCTCAATCTATTCAACAGTGTTATCGAACTCCAAATATTACGGTGGTTACTGTCGATACTGTGCTTTTGGGTCGTGCTTTGCAGCTTTATGGAGCTAGACCAGATAAGGATTGGGGATTGACTGACTGTATTTCGTTTACTCTGATGTCAAAAAATAATCTGATTGAGGCGGCAACGGCTGATTTTCATTTCGTTCAGGCGGGATATCGGGCTTTTTTGTTAGAAGTAGTTTAGGCACGAAAAGTTAGTTAGTATTTAAAATTGATCGTTGATATTCCAAGATGATTTGCGTGAGCGATAATCTTAAACTTGTGGATTATGTTTATTTCAGTAAGTGGTTTACGGGCGATCGCCTCTTTAATCTATGAGAAAGTAAAAGGCGATCGGCTAGTTTACCGAGAGCATTACTGTAGAAATGATGTAGTATGCTATTTCGTATAAACATCTCACTACTACGAGTTAGTACCTAAAAGTGAATTTATGGCTAAACCATTTCTAAGCGCTAGCAATTTATTTGAAGTAGCCAAAAAAGGATTCACAAGAGGGCAATATAACCCAATTGCTAAAGCGATTAACATGGGCGGTCAGTATGACGCACTAGTTGCTATTACATTTTCTATAATGACCGTTGAGGCATTTTTAGGAGAACTTATTATGTTATCTAGAGATAGAGAGGAAGCTGATGCACAATCACTCTTCTCTTCAATCAACAAGCTTAAGTCAATTGAGGACAGACTATTTCATGCAAGTTGCAGTACTTCTGATACTCCGTTTATTAAAGGAAATGGGATATATCAGGATTTTAAGCTTCTTTTTGATATTCGTGGCGCAATTATTCATCTATGGGCTGGAGATACTATGGATGATGGTCTTATAAAAAGACATACGCAGATTTTGACACAATTAAGAAGTCGCGGAATTAGCTCTGTTAATCAATCTATAGGTATTCATAAAGAAGCTGAAGATTTTACTAAAGAAGCTGAAGATGATCAAACAATAGACCTCATGTGTCTTCCGTTCATTTCATCAGTTGCCACTGAAGATGTAGCAAAGTGGTCATATAAAGTAGTCTCTAAAGTAATTGTGTCTTTTGTCGAAGGCATGCGTGAATCGCCCTTTAAAAATTGTCTTAAAGACTATACTAACGGTCGTTTTCAAGAACTATCTCAAAATGATTTAGATGAGCTTTTAGAGTTGCGAAAGATTTTTGTTAAATTTCAATGCTGGACATCTGATGATTTTCTTACCAAAATCAGAAAAAAAGAGTTGATTGTGAGCATTCCTACAGATGTGTAGATTAGCGATTTAGCCCCAATCTCATAAGCCAATTATTTATTTAACATCATTTAAAGTGATCGCTTTTTTGACATCTAGGGTTAGAGCAATCGCTGTTTGATTTGAGGTTAGAGCAATTTTGCCTTAATCTTTCGGTGGATGCCAACCCACTTGTACCCAATAACTCCGAACTTCCAGAGCATCAAAATCGCTATCAAGATTTCTCAGGGCATGGTGCAGGCGAAAAAGGACTAGTTTTTGAAGGTATTGATGGTTTGGATAAGTTAATCTCTGGGGAAGCTTTAGCTAATCTATTTGAGTTATTCAGCGATCGCCTTGAGTGCGTAGTTCTCAATGCCTGTTACAGCGAAGTTCAAGCCCAAGCGATCGCGCAACACATCAACTATGTAATCGGCATGGATGATAGCATCGGCGATCGCGCAGCCATTGAATTTGCAGTTGGGTTTTATGCAGCGATCGGGGCAAATAAATCTTACGATGATGCGTTTAAGCTTGGTTGTAATGCGATTCAATTAGCAGGATTAGAAGGACACCAGATCCCAAAATTACTAAAGAAAAGCTAAAAGTTTGTTGAGGAATATTGCCTTTTTTTGTTCTAGCGATCGCACTCAAAGCTTTACCGTTGCACTAAATTTGTAAAACGTTATACAAAATATCTCGGACTTCCGAGAAAAAAGCTTGAAGTTCCGAGAAAATTTATTGAGCGATCGCCCTAACATCATCCCAACTAAAAAGCGATCGCACTGAATTTTCCCAAAAAGGAGATTGCACCCTATCCCTAGAGAATGATCATTTTTTTCGAGAGCCATCCTACAATTAAGTAAGATATTTTTGTAAGGAGCTAAAGTAATGACAAAGGCGACAGTCACAACCAAAGGACAAGTCACTATTCCCAAAGAAATTAGGGATTACCTAAACTTAGATACAGGTAGCAAGGTTGATTTTATTGTGGATGAAAATGGCACAGTAAAATTACTTTCTCTCAATGTTCCTGTTCAGAAGTTATCAGGAATTTTGCACAAAAAAGGGATGATACCTGCCACTTTAGCGCAAATGGAAGAAGCAATTACTAGAGGTGCTTGTGATTGGACTTGATACGAATATCTTGGTTCGCTACCTGACAAAAGACGATGAAAAGCAGTGGAAGCAAGCTGTTGATATTGTAGAGGGGACAGTTCAGTGTTTTGTTAGTAATATAGTTTTATGTGAATTAATCTGGGTTTTGCGTGGTAATCCTTATCAATTTAGTAGGGAAGAAATTAGTAATACCCTAGAAATGATGTTGCAATGTGCTGTTTTTGAATGGGAAAAGCGCTCAATAGCTTATCAATCTTTACAGCGTTTTAAACAGGGAAAAGCTGATTTTTACGATTATTTAATTGGTGCGATCGCTCAAAAATCTGGTTGTACGACAACAACGACATTTGATCAAAAATTAAAAACCGAAAAGGGTTTTGATTATCTTTATTGATTTTTGAGAGGACAAGTGATCGCCCCTTACTTATCCCACCCCAAAAAGCGATCGCCATATCAACTATCACACTGATCGCGTCTCCCATTAGGAAATATGGTCACTCTTTTCTAGAAGTTTGAGAAAGCGATCGCTAAAAACTTATAAGAAATTTAGCCATATTACACCTTGCCAGTAAGACTAGGAAGTCCCTAACCCATCGACTCAGCTCATAAAGAAGAAGGAAGTAGCTAAAAAATGCATATAAATACTCCTCTCTCATCCTTCAGATGGGCAACCCCACCAGAGGCTAAGATAGATTAGATTCTAGATCTAAAAATTATCCTGAAACAATAAATACTATGAGCATCACCAAATCTGTACCTGTAACTGTACTGACTGGATATTTAGGAGCAGGTAAAACCACTTTACTAAATCACATTCTCACCTACGAGCATGGCAAAAAAGTGGCAGTGATTGTTAATGAATTTGGTGAAATTGGGATTGATAATCAGCTAGTTGTCAGTACCGACGAAGAAATTTTTGAGATGAATAACGGCTGTATTTGCTGCACTGTTCGGGGTGATTTAATCCGTATTATTACCAAACTAATGCGTCGAAATTTCGATCATTTATTAATAGAAACCACTGGTCTAGCCGATCCTGCGCCTGTAATTCAAACTTTTTTTAGTGATGATGATGTCAAAAGTAGAACCCATTTAGATGCAGTTGTGACAGTGGTTGATACTAAACATATCTCTCAACATTGGGATAGTGATGAAGCCCAAGAACAAATTGCCTTTGCCGATATTATTTTGTTAAATAAGATTGATCTTGTTAGTCCCAGTGAATTGGCGGAGCTAGAAGCAAAAATTCGATCTATGAATGCGATCGCTAAGATTTATCAAACTCAATCCTCTCAAGTAGAAATGTCATCAATTTTAGATGTAGGAGCTTTTGACCTCAGTCGAGCTTTAGAAATTGATCCACACTTTTTAGGAGAAAACGATCATGCCCATCACCACCATCATGAACACGATCAAACCGTTAAATCTGTAGCAATCGTCGAAATTGGGGCGATGGATGGCATCAAGTTAAATGAGTGGTTAGATGGACTTTTGAGTAGTAAAGGAGCCGATATTTTTCGGATGAAAGGTATTCTGAATGTACTCGGAGAGGAAAATCGATTTGTCTTTCAAGGCATACATATGATCTTTGACGGAAAAAGCGATCGCCCTTGGCAAAAACATGAAATTCGTAAAAATGAACTTGTATTTATCGGTCGTAACCTTGATGAAGCAGAATTGCGTCAGGGCTTTTTAAGTTGTTTGACATAAGAATTTTCGGGAGTGATCTACTGGGAAAAATTGAGTTTGAAGCTTGCTCGTGACATAGTGAAAGCTCTGCTAAACTTTGAAGTAGCCATCATCTATAAGCTTCATGCTCTTGAGTTTAAAAATTCAAAATTTTGCTCTAATTGATTATCTCGAATTAGAACTATATGCAGGATTAAATATCCTGACTGGTGAAACAGGGGCAGGTAAGTCGATTATTTTAGATGCCCTAGATGCCGCTTTAGGTGGAAAGACTACAGCCAGGTTAATGCGAACTGGAACAGAACGGGCAGAGATCGAGGCAGTTTTTGCAGCGAATCCTATATTAACGGAGTGGCTATCTACTCAGGAAATTGATTTTATTGAAGAGAATCAAATTATCTGTAGCCGAGAAATCACCGCTAAAAGTAATCGTACAAGGGTAAATGGGGTAGTTGTAAATAAGCAACAAATTCAGACACTCAGGGAAAAGTTAGTAGAAATTACAGCACAGGGGCAAACCGTGCTTTTAGGTCGAGCTTCTATGCAAAGAGAGTGGCTGGATAGTTTTGGTGGGGTTGAAATTATTAAGCAAAGACAAATAGTTAGCAAACTTTTTGACAGTTATCAAAATGCTAAAACTATGCTTACCGAGAGACAAGAAAGCGATCGCACTAAACTCCAACAAATTGATATGCTCCAATATCAGCTACAGGAATTAGAAGCAGCAGATTTGGAAGATCCCGCAGAGTTAAGTCAATTAGAACGCGATCGCCTCAGACTATCCAAGAGCGTAGATTTACAAGAGCAAAGCTATGAAGTGTATGAGGCTCTGTACCAAGGTGAAACGAAAAGTGATTGTGCAGAATTATTAGGAACGGCAGAAGCAGCTTTGATTGATATGGTAGCCATTGATCCCAGCTTAGAAGGAATTTTAGAACTGGTATCTAGCGCCTTAGCTCAGGTAGAAGAGGCATCCCGCCAAATTCATAACTATGGTGCCAATATTGATAGTGACCCCGATCGCCTAGAGACTATTGAAGATCGGATCAGACAACTCAAGCAAATTTGTCGTAAGTATGGCGTGGGGGGAGCAAGTAGTTTACCCGAAGCGATCGCCTATAAACACAAGCTAGAAACTCAACTAGCTGAGATCAATGCCCATAACCAACCACTAGAACTTCTTGAACAAATAGCTGCTGAAAATTTTAATAAACTTACCAAAGCCTGTAGCAAACTGACAAAACTCCGCCAACAAGCAGCAAAGGGACTAGAACAACAACTAATTCAGTCATTAAAGTCTTTAGCCATGGAGAAAGTGCAATTTCAGGTCAAAATTTCCGATCAAGTCCTAACCCCAACGGGCGGCGATCGAGTGAGTTTTGAGTTTAGTCCAAATTTGGGAGAACCCTTACAACCCCTAGCCGAAACTGGATCAGGTGGAGAAATTAGTCGATTTTTATTGGCGCTAAAAACCTGTTTTGCTAAATCTGCTCAGGGCTTAACTCCGCTATTAGTATTTGATGAAATTGATGTAGGAGTCTCAGGTCGGGTGGCACAGGCGATCGCCCAAAGATTATTTCAACTAGGGCAGGAACATCAAGTTTTATGTGTAACTCATCAACCAATCGTGGCAGCGATCGCCGACCATCATTTTCAAGTTAGCAAAAAATTCGTAGAACGTGATACTAAAGGCACTAAAAATCAAAGAACTATTGTAGAAATAGAGTTACTCGATCCAAGTAAGCGCAAACAAGAGTTGGCAAATTTGGCGGGCGGAGTCTCAACCAAACAGAAAAATCAAGCCATTGATAGTGCAATCATTTTTGCTGAATCTTTACTAACTCAAGCTCAAGAACTAAAACAAGAACTAAATCAAATATAATCAGGCGTAGCAAAAATCAATACTAAGAGT
>CASBQR010000012.1 GCA_949127865.1 Synechococcales cyanobacterium PMM_0082 | reverse complement strand
GGGTCGCATTCCTCACTATAAAATGCCGTAGAGGGAAACTTTGGAGTACCTCGAAGGAAGTTCTTGATATCCTTAACAGGACTCGGAAGCCTAGACCATACCGCTTGCGGTTGCTGTAGGAGCGTCACGGGTCTTGGTGATCATGTATGCCCCTAGAAGTTGATAGTTAACTATTAATCAATCCAAATTAAATATATTTTTGATTGAAGGCGATCGCCCGAATTAATATTAGGAGATTGAATTGGGAGTAGAGAATAAATACTTTATTACTCCCGCCGCCACACTCACAAATACAGCAGTCAAAGCCCCACGACTGATAAACTCCTCATTTCCAATCCGCTTATCTATACCATTCAGTTTTTCTTTAACTTCTTTAATTTCACCGCCAAGTCTCTCTTCGACCAGTTTTATTTCACTACCAAGCCTTTCTTCAACTAGCCTAATTTCACCGCCAAGTCTTTCTTCAACGGATTTAATATCGCTTTTCAATTCAATAAATTGGATGTCGATTTTTCTATCAAGCCCCATAATTGTCCTATCAAGACCAAGGATTAGCTCCTTTAACTCCTGATTTTTTTTATCGAGACCAATAATTAATTCTTTCAAATCCTGAAATGTAGGGTCAGACATAAGAGATTAATTAAAATAAGTTCTTTTGATTATACTTGTCAATCATTCATCGTAAGATTTAGACTTTATAAAGACTAGGAATCAAATCGGGAGCGATCGCTAAAATAGTATTTCCTGCCAAACTAACCCAATCTGGATGCTCAAATAAAGGCTCTGAGGCAATTATCACCCCGTCCCGATTTTGAAGCCAATATAAAGATGGAATTGGCGATCGGCTGGCACAACGACTAGCAACTAATTGCTGACCATCACTAACTATTAAATTCAAAGAAGCATTAACTCCATATTGACTACACAACTCTAGGACGGTAGCTAAGGTTTTCTGTAATGCCACAACCATAGAGCCAGAAGTAAGAGCGAGATTTTGAAAGAATAAAGCTAAAATATGCTCAGAATCAGTGTTTCCAGAAATATTTTGATAGTATTTATCCTCTAATAAACAGCGCATAGGTCGATAAAGCGATCGCCTAAAATTATCAATAAAGCCATTATGAATTCCTAAAACTCCACCATCACTAAAAGGCTGACAGTTCGCCAAGTCGAGGGATTGTCCAGGCGTAGCACTGCGAATATTTGCCAAAATACAATGCGATCGCACATAGCGGGTCAAATGCAAAAGATTAATATCATTCCAAATTGGTAACGTATTTTTATAGAGAAATGGTGCCTGTTCTGGCGCATACCAACCAATGCCAAATCCATCAGCATTTAAGAGTCCTGCGGTCATTTCTTGGGGTTGATAACTTTGGACAGTTAATGAATGTTCGGTTTTACTGATCAAATTTTCAAGGGGAATAGGTTCCTGCCCCAGATATCCAACTAAACGGCACATTACTTTTTAGGACTTTTTTGAAATTAATTGAGAGAATTAACTAAAGACTTTAAGGCGATTTAGCTCAATTTTACTGGCTAGGTCGGTGATCAGGCGATCGCATACTTTATGGGCAGGATCATTAGTATCTATAGAAATTCGTATATCAGCTTGGGCGTAAAGCTTTTGGCGTTGATTATAGATATTTGTTAATGTTGCCAGAGGATCATCGGTCATCAGTAAAGGACGAACTTGATGACTAGTTCTAAGCCTCTGGTGCAGTTGCTCTAGGGATACATCTAACCAAATAATAATGCCATCCCTAAGATGCCCCCAGTTCATTGGCTCTAAAACTATGCCGCCCCCAGTTGCAATAACCATGCGGGTGTAGGCAGAAACCTCCATTAACACCTGATGCTCAAGTTGACGAAACACTACCTCACCAGAATTATTAAAAATTTGGGTTACAGTTTGTCTGGCGCAAGCTTCGACTAAAGTATCTGTATCGATAAATCTGTAATTTAGCTGCTCAGCAAGGAGTTTCCCAATGGTAGTTTTTCCTGCTCCCATCATGCCAATTAAATAGACATTGGTTCCATCTAACATAATGATTACAAACTAGCTAAGTGCCGATTAAGTAATTGATTCTCTAGGGCTGCTATGCGCTCGTATGCCGAGGTTAACTGCGCTGTAAGTCTTCCCACTTGCCACTCACAGGGCATCTCATCACCCTGAGTAATACAATTACTATGTTCTTCAATAATATCCTTATGGGAAAAGTTGTATTCCAAGTTTTCTCGATTGGTACGATTTAAGGAATGAAGAGAGTTAGATTTAATTAAGTTATTAGTTGAATAATTACCAAGATTAAAATTCGGACTTTGCGCTGATAGCCCAGCAACAATCCGCATTGGTATCGCTTCAATGACTTGATTGATCTGTTGTAGTTGGTTTCTAAGTTCGGAAATCTGATTTTGCAGGTCTTCCATAAAGCTGTATTGCTAATTAGAGTTCCCTATATATTAAATATAACCTTACGATAAACTAGAGCGATCGCAGAATAATTTAAGTTTTCAAATTCCAATGTCAAGCTATATCTTCAATGATTATCTGCCTTCATAAGCGATCGCTTTGTAATCTGCTTGTAACCTTCAGACGATCGCCAGAATAATATATTGATAGCCAAGATTTTCCAAACATAATTTCATTCAAATTACCGTGAATACTGAAACTAAAAATCTCGTTTATGAAGCTGAAAGTCGTTATCTTACCCCTGAAGAAATAAATAGATTTGCAGCTGATGTGCAATCAATGCCTATACGCCTAAGTTTATATAAATTATTGCGCGATCAGGAAATTAAAATTATGCAACCCGTAGCCGATCAAATTGAAGTTGCAATGCCTAAAGTCGATCAGAAAGTTTTGGAAATTGGCATTAAAAATCTAATTTTGGTCATGAGATACTCGGCAATGGCAATTTTGACTAACAATCCGACACTTCTAAAAACTCGTTTACTAGATTGGTTAGAACAAGTTTCCCTTGGCTACGATCTACAGGAGTTAAATGCCGCTTTGTTTAAGTTACTCAATCAATCCTTAAAAAAAGAACTGACCACAGAGCAACTATCTTTACTGCAACCTTTAATTAATTCCGCCCAAGTTACCTTAGCTGCTTAGCTTTCAAACTGTCTAGCATGAAACATGGCATATCTGCCTGCCTGAATAATCAGTTGATCGTGGGTTCCAGATTCAATAATTTGCCCTTGTTCTAACACAAAAATCCGATCGCTATTACGGACAGTTGCTAACCTATGGGCAATTATAAATACTGTTCGACCTTTCATTACTCGTTGTAAAGCTTCTTGCACAAGTGCCTCGGACTCTGAATCTAATGCCGATGTCGCTTCATCTAAGATTAAGATTTTGGGATTATGTAAAACCGCCCGAGCGATCGCAATTCTTTGTTTTTGTCCACCAGATAAATTCACACCCCGTTCACCAACCCAAGTTTTATAACCATCAGGGAATTGGGAAATGAAATCATGGGCATTGGCGATTTTAGCAGCCTTTATCACAGCTTCTAGATCAAATTTTTCTTGTCCAAAGGCAATATTAAAAGCAATAGAGCCAGAAAATAAGATGGAATCTTGAGGCACGATCGCCATTTGTTGACGCAGACTTTTTAAGGTCACATCTTTAATATCCATGCCATCAATTAAAATCCTGCCCGACACTGGATCGTGAAATCGCATTAATAAATTCATCAGGGTTGACTTGCCCGCCCCCGAAGAGCCAACTAGAGCAATCACTTCACCTGGAAATGCTAAAAAATTAATATCCTTAAGCACAGGTTGATCGGCTTGGTAGTGAAAATTTAGGTGCTGATATTCAACCTTTCCAGTTACTTCTGGCAGGGACTTAGCATTGGGCTTTTCCATGACTACGGGCTTAATTTCAAATAATTCAAAAATGCGATCGCAGGAAGCCTCCGCCTGTTTAATTTCGTTGTAGTTACTGGTGACATTGCGAATTGGATCGATCACCAATGCCACCGCCGCAATAAAAGCCACAAACTGACTAGCCTGTAATTTTCCTTCTGCAATTTGCCATGTTCCCAACCAAATCAGAACAATAATAGCGATCGCCTGTAATAAGCTAATTACGGGATATTGAATCGCCCGAATTTTGTCTGTGGCATACTTACGCACTCGGTTCTGCTCTGCCTCTAGGGTAAATCTTTTGATTTCATAGTCCTCAGCAGCAAATGCTCTTACTAAGCGGATACCGTTAAATACTTCTGATAGTAAAGAAGACAGGTTAGAAATCTGGTCTTGACTACGACGAGTTAGAGCTAACATGCGATCGCCAAACCAAGCCACTAAAATCGCCAACAAAGGAGCCAACGTAAATACAGTTAAAGTCAGCACCCAATTCAAATAGATCATATAGCTGAGGATAAAGATCAACTGCAACACTGACGGAATAAATTGGTGGAAAAACTTGCCAACCACCTCCGCAATGCGATCAATATCTTCAGTCAGCCGATAGGCTAAATCCCCTGTACGCGACTCGGCAAAATAATCTAAATCTAAACTGTGCAGATGGGCATACACTTTAACCCGCAAGTCTAAGGCAATATTTAAAGCCGCCTGCGACATAATGCTATCCTGCCCAAATTGAAATACTCCCTGTACAAAAAATAATAACAAAGTGAACCCAGATAACCTTGTAATCTCTTCTAAATTGCTTTGAGCGATCGCCTTAGAAACTAAACCAAAAATATGCGCTAGTAATGGCATTCCCAAAATATAGCCAAACGTACAAATTAATGCCCTACCAATTAATTGCCAATGAGGATAAATATACGCACTTAGCTGCTGATAAGCACTGGGTTTAGAGATAGTCTTCAAGATATTTATGCTAGATTCCTAGAGTTTGGTCTTAGTTTTTGTATATAAAGAGTACACGATTATTAGGATCGGAATTTTGCTGTAAATTTTACTCTGATTTTGTTCTGGGAAAAGGCATTAAAAATTAAGTTCAGTAGTGGTGTTAACATATATCAGGGTGCTTCTTCACCTCTATTAACAAAGACTTAGAAGGAAGACTATCTAAACAGCAAAGTAAAAATTGGCTTAAATCCTGAAATTTTTTCTAATTTATTAGCGAAAGTAGCAAAGATCAAAAGTTTATCCATCAGTTTATTTATCTGGCACGTAAGAAAAAGTAAGGCTAAAAAATCATGAAAGGTGGCATCCGTGTTGGAGCAATTTTGGGAATACCCCTATATATAGATCCTTCTCTACTCCTAATTTTAGGACTTTTAACCATAGATTTTAGTGCCTCCTATGCTCGCATCGCTCCAAACTTGGCATGGGTATTTGGTCTAATTACCGCTTTATTACTATTTACATCTATACTTCTGCACGAACTAGGGCATAGCATTACGGCTCGATCCAATGGCATTGGGATTGAAGCAATCACTTTAAATTTCTTGGGTGGTTTAACCTCCATGAAAAGAGAAAGCCAAAACCCAGGTACAGAATTTAAAGTAGCGATCGCAGGTCCCTTGGTGAGCTTGGCACTGGGCATTATATTCCTACTAGTAGCTTTCCTTTTACGATCGCCCCAGAGTATTGTTAGCATTATGGCACTCCAGTTGGGGCAGATAAATCTGGTGCTAGGTATATTTAATCTATTACCCGGTTTACCTTTAGATGGCGGACAACTAGTAAAAGCCGCAGTTTGGAAATATACAGGTAATTACTTTACGGGGATTCGAGTTGCTGCCCGTTGTGGACAGGTTTTAGGCTGGTTTGGTATATCTTGGGGCTTTGCCGTTTCCTTTAGTTCTGGGCAATTTTTATCTGGATTATGGTTAATAGTTTTAGGCTGGTTTATTTTGGCAAATGCTGGAGCCTATCTACAAATTACTGATTTACAGCAAGCTTTATCCGAACTCACCGCCGAAGCTGCTATGACTAGAGATTTTCGGATTATTGATGCCGATATGCCTTTACGCCAATTTGCCGATGAATTTTTATTATTACAAGAGCCAGAAACCCAACCTTTATATTTTGCCTCTTCTAACGGTCGCGATCGGGGCATGGTTATGCCCTCTGAATTACGGAATAGCGATCGCCAAGAATGGGTAACTAAAACCATAACTGATATTACGAAACCTCTTAAATCCTTGGATGTCGTAGATCTAAATGTCAAAATCACAGAAGTAATCAAACTTTTAGAAACCAAAAAACTGCGAGAATTGACCGTCCTATCGAAGGTAGGCTCTGTAGCTGGAGTGATTGATCGCGGCGATGTAGTTCGAGCTTTATCCCAAAAACTCAACTGGCGGATTCCCGAAGCCTACATTAAACAAATTAAGTCAGAAGGACGCTTTCCCGTCAATCTAAATCTACTAGAGATCATCGCGCAAATATAAAAACTTTAGCAATCAATAAAAGTGAACTGATAAGAAATAGGAGTAATTGATAATTATGCAATCACTACAAAAGTTACCAGTATTAGTCGATACGAGTCAGATAACACTTCGAGTCAATCACAGAGAGTTCGTGCAACTATGCCAAGACAATCCCGAACTGAGATTAGAACTATCAGCCACAGGAGAAGTAATTGCGATGACACCCGCCGCCTTTGAAAGTTCTGAGAAAAATGGAGATTTGTTTGGACAGATATTATTTTGGAACATAAAAAATAAACAAGGAAGATTATTGGATTCATCTGGTGGCTTTACCCTTCCCAATGGTGCAGTTAAATCCCCAGATGTAAGCTGGTTTCAGCATTCTAAATTTGAGAATATATCCTTGGATGTAGCTTTTCCTTTAATAGTTCCAAACTTTGTCATCGAACTTAAATCGAAAAGTGATAACTTAAAAACTCTGCAAAAAAAGATGCTTGAGTATCGAAACAATGGCGTGAGGTTAGGATGGCTAATTAATCCTCAGAAGCATGAAGTTGAGATTTATAGAATCGGGCAAGAAGTAGAAGTTATAGAGTCTCCACGCACATTAAGTGGTGAAAGTGTGTTGTCTGGATTTGTCCTCGATTTAAGTACAATTTTCGATTTACCATCCAAATAAAAAAAGCCCTACTCAAAGGGCTAGATCAAAAATTATTTTAGAGGATTTTTAGACTAAAGATGGCACTCTAGTTTCAACGGCTTCTTTGGTTAGACGTTCGTAGGTAGCTCGCATTTTTAAGCCCACAATTACTTGTAATAAGCCTGTGCCATTGTTAGAACCGGGATAATCGGGATGCTTTAACAGTAGTTGAGTCATTTCACCATACTGTTTGGTATCTAGATTACTTAAATGGTTTTCAATATACACAACTTCATCAAGGCGATCAAACTGACCATCTACTTCTAAAACCGTCACAGGATGACCATAGTAGGCATCTGAACCATAGTAAAAGCGCATTCCAGGATAGGAACAGGTAAGCTTTTTACCGCAGGGTGTCCAACTAATATCGGAACCTTCATCAAATAAGTAAACTGGTTGGAAGTTTTCTACACCATCTCTTTGCACAAGGCGGACACGCAGAACTTTACGCTCCTTATCATCTTTAATTAAGTTGGTCGGCAAAATCTGAATAACAACATCAGCATGAGCTTTTTGGGGATCAATAAATGCGGAGAAATCTGGACGACGGGATTCGATCGCCTGCATGACATCAGCCAAGGTATGTCCACGCTCAGCCATATCTCTTTGAATCTTCCAAGCAATTTTAACTTCATCACTAAGATCAAGATATACGCTGAAATCAAGCAAAGATCGCACTCTTGCGTCATAAAGAGGATGCAGACCTTCGATCACAATAATATGATTAGGTTCGATAGGTTCAGGGGGATCAAGTTCGCCAGTCTCATGATTATAAATCGGCTTCATAATCAATTCGCCATTTTTTAATGCCTTGATTTGCTCGTACATCAGGTCAAAATTATTGGCACGGGGATCGAGAGCAGTAATACCTGTCTGCTTACGTTGTTTGCGATCTAGGCTGTGGTAGTCATCCAAACAAATAACGGTCATAAATTCTTCGCCAAACAAGTCGATTAGTCGGCGCAAGAAAGTGGACTTTCCACAACCAGAATCTCCTGCCACGCCAATCAAGACAACGCGCTCGGGCTTATTGCTCATAAAACTTAATTGATCCTTTAGACTTTGTGTAATTAATACTACTTTATAGTGTTAGGTCACGCAAAG
>CASBQR010000011.1 GCA_949127865.1 Synechococcales cyanobacterium PMM_0082 | reverse complement strand
ATATTTGACTAAGAACTAATTATCTTTTTTCTGTCATAGTTATAAAAAGTCATAAAAAATTATGAAAATTTTAGTCATGAATGCTGGCTCTAGTAGTCAAAAAAGCTGTTTATATGAATTCAATGGCATCAACACCCATTCCCCTTTATGGGAAGCCCAAATTGATTATCAGCAAGGGCAAGGGCATCTTAAAATTAAAACAGGGCAGTGCATAGTCAAACAAGAGTCTTTGCCATCCCAGTCTCGTTTAGATGATACGATCGCTATGCTGAGATACCTTTGGCAGGGAGAAACCCAAGTAATTAATGATCCGAGTGAAGTAGATGTAGTTGGGCATCGGGTTGTGCATGGTGGGCAGGAATATCAATCGGCAACTCTGATTAATTCTGAAGTTAAAGCCGCGATCGCCCGCCTTTCTAAATTTGCGCCTATTCACAATCCCATCAATTTAGACGGTATTTCCGCCATTGAGAATATCTTTGGTACTGTGCCTCAAGTGGCGGTATTTGATACTGCTTTTCATGCTTCTTTACTGCCCGCAGCCTATGTTTATCCTGGTGATTATGGTTGGATTGAACAGGGCATTCGCCGCTATGGGTTTCATGGCACTAGTCATCAGTTCTGTAATCGTCGAGCTTCTGAAATTCTTAGTTCCGATTTAAAAGGAATGAAACTGATTAGCTGTCATTTAGGCAATGGTTGTTCCTTAGCTGCGATCCAAAATGGCAAGAGTATGGATACAACTATGGGATTCACGCCATTAGAGGGCTTAATGATGGGTACTCGTTCTGGTTCTATTGATCCTAGTATTTTAATTCACCTATTACGAGAAGCTAACTATACTGCGGATGAGTTGGAACAATTACTTAATAAACACTCAGGACTATTAGGAATTTCAGGAATTTCAGGGGATATGCGAGAGATTATAGAAGCGATCGCTCAGGGTAATGAACGGGCAGAACTAGCCCTAGATATTTATCTGCATCGCCTAAAGGCTGGAATTGGCGCAATGATCGCTAGTTTAGAGGGGCTTGATATTTTAGTCTTTACGGCAGGAGTTGGTGAAAATTCAGCCTTAATTAGAGAAGTTACTTGTCAAGCATTTACTTTTTTGGGCTTAAGTATTGATTCTGAAAAAAACAAGCGATCGCCTGTGGATCAAGATATTTCTAATCCAGAGTCGAAAGTTCGTGTTCTCGTTGTCCACACTCAAGAAGATTGGGAAATTGCTAGTGAATGCTGGAATCTAATGGCAGGGGGGAAAGTTACGGATTAGCAGTTGGAACTTCGCTATCTCTTCGGACTTCACTTACATAGCTAACTTCAAAAACTAAAGTGAAGGGCTGCTGCATTTGTCGTTCCACAAATTCCTCTAAAAGTTCTACTTGGCGCACAGTGACTGGATCTCTGGCAAAGACTTTTAAGTTAACTTTAGGTGGACTAACTAACCAATTGGCTCTAAAGTCAATTAAGTCTAATCGGCGAAATGTTTCGGTTTCTGTCAGTAAGGCTCTACGCAGGCTGGTTTCTAATCGAGCTTGCCTTACTAGTTCTGAAAAGCTAAATCCTAGAGGAATTGCGATAATTGAGGTCAGAGCTAGGGTTGAAATTAATGCCTTTCGGGCGCGGCTATAGGGAGCGTAACCTGATGCCAAAAATGCCAACATACAAGCTAGGGTGATACCTAAGAGGTTGGTTAAATATAGTAACCCTGCCCCAAGGCTAAAGCCCCAATTCCCTTGGGATAGCCCTAAGCCAACCACACAAATTGGCGGCATTAAAGCTACAGCGATCGCTGTTCCCGCTACGGTACCTGAAACCTTGGATTCAACTTTGGCATAGCCCCCAATTCCTCCTGCTGCCACGGCAATTCCTAAATCTAGGAGTGTGGGTTGAGTCCGAGCTAAAATTTCACTGCCATAGTTAGCAATGCCTGCAATCAAACCGAGGGTGCATGATAAACCAATGCCAATTACAGTTCCCACCGCTAAGGAAACTAGACTTTGGCGAAATAAAAGGGTATTTCCTACTAATGCTCCAAACCCCAAAGCTCGAATTGGCAACATTAATGGGGCAACAATCATGGCTCCAATAATTACAGCTGTACTATTCGATAAAAGCCCGAAGGTGGCGATCGCACAGGAGCTAAATACTAAAACTAAGTAGGGCAGATCGAGCTTTGCTTCATCAAATAACTCTAAGGTAACTTGGTCAATATTTGGGCGACTAGCTTGATGCCACAGCTTACGATAAAATCGCTTTGTTAAAACTTGTACCCTATGCCAGAGCTTTGGAGATTGTTCTTTCATTACCTCAATTCCTATCCTATGCAGCCGATTTGCTAACTTTGTAAACTCTTTGATAAGATACCAAATATTACTCTACAGCTTCTTGGGAAAATTTTTAAAGAAAGTGATAATTAGAAAAGCAGTCAAAGCTTACAAATTATTGCCAATCAAGATCAAGCCAGCCCAGAAAAATGGGTGATTGAAATTCACTTCACTTGGATTAATCCTTTTTTTAATCATCGTTAATTGAGAGTTTCGTAATGCCATTGATATATTTTCTGTTTACAAATTTTGATAAAAGCCATTCAGCAATAAAACCAATATTTGTCTAAGCCCAGCTATTTCTATCGGTTATTTTAAACTTTTTTCCAATTCGTCTTTCCTTTGAAGAAGAACCTGAAGTTTTTTCTTTAGTGAATTAATTTCTTTTTGAATTTTTTTAAGTTCGGTTTTATTCTTGACTGAAGAAACGTATTCCTCACCTAATGATTCGGCAATGTAGGCTTCAAGCTGCTTTCTTAAAATTCGGTAATATGGATTGCCCCAGACAACTCCTTCACGAAATTCAAGTTTTCCCGACTTAATTCCTGTCAAAATGAAATCTTGGCTTACATTGTAGTCTTTTTGTGCACTGACATCGCTTAACGTTGCACCTTTTTCGTTCCATTCACCGTGTTCAGCCATAATTTTTTGTCTCGCTTGAGAGGTTTCTACTAAATTATCTTCGTTTCTTTCTTATCTGATGATAAGGGTATGCATCAATAATCTGATCGCGCATATAATGCCCCTTGGAGTCGCTCTCTATCAATTGATCGTAGACCTGTTGCGGAACCTCGAAATAATCGTAGGTTTTACCACTGTTAAACAGAGCGCGAAGAGTCTGAGTAGCGGGGTCATAGCCAACTGCACTCAGCATACTAGATTCTATATCGATCATTTGCATATGATTTGTCTACTTGTACGTTTATTTAGATATCATTTCTAATATTTACTCTGACCGCTAAATCAAATATTAATGCCTATTTTACTTGTAAATTTATTTGTTAATCAGATGATGCTGCGAACAATATAGCGTGATCGCTTTTTTGCAAATTGCTGAGCATGGCGATCGCAATATCTCTCAATCTTCAACAAAATCAGCGATCGCACTTTCGCTCCCTTCTTGAACTCTTGATCGCCTATTAATCTTTTAATCATCTATTGTTGACTGAGGAGGCAGTCTTAAGACAGCGATTTTCTTGTTGGCAAACTTTAATGACGGTTGGATCGGATGCTGAGGTTAGCCCTTGTTCGAGGACTGTGGAAACGTCATAACCTGCTTGCTTTAGCTGATTTACACCTCTTTGACCAATGTTTTCGTCTAGTTTAAATCTCATGCTGATTTCTCAATAGGAATATCGACATAGCGATCGCTTGACATTGCAGCACCATAGGCAATACAGGCATAAATATCTTCTGGATGAAGCTGTGGATATTCGGTTAGTAGTTCAGGAATGCTTATGCCATTTGCGAGAAAGTCAAGAATTAGGGATACCCAGATACGATGTCCTCGAATACATGGTTTGCCAAAGCAGATATTAGGATTAACTGAGATTCGATTAAGAAGTTCTACTCGTTTCATAGCTTTTTTTATTCAATTAGGTTGCATAAATTGCCGTAATTACTATCTCTAACATTATTTCATTACCTATCTAATCACTATAGCAACAAGTCAAATTGGTAAGTCTCGCAGAAAATAAAAGCGATCGCAATATCTCTCAGTCTCTATCAAAAAAGCGATCGCCTGACTAATGGAGACTTCTTGTTCTTTAACTGCCTTTGATGAGCTATAATTTTTCAAGATCACATAAGTTTTCATGATAGGAATCTAAAGCGATGACTATTCGACAAATAGAATCTGCAATATTGGAACTTCAACCTAATGAATTTCGGCAAGTTGTAGAATGGCTTCTCGATCTGGATTATCAGCGTTGGGATGAGCAACTAGAGGCTGATGTTGAGAATGGGAAATTAGATGCTTTAGCACAAGAAGCAATTTATGACTTTGAGAATGGATTCTGTAAGCAAATCTAATGCATTTTACTACTCGTCGTTTTTGGGAATATTACGGAGCTTTACCTGAAGCTGTTCAACTCATTGCCGATTAAAGTTACGAGTTGCTGAGAGTTAATTCTTCTCATCCATCGTTACATTTTAAGAGGGTTGGCAAGTATTGGTCTGTGAGAATTAGTAAGGAATATCGGGCGGTGGGTGTTGAGGTTGAGCAGGGTATTTCTTGGTTTTGGATTGGTACTCACGCAGAATATGATCGCCTTATCGGGAAAAGATAAAATAAGCGATCGCCCTTCATCAGTTCTATCAAAAAAGAGATCGCAATATCTCTCAATCTTCAATAAAATCAGCGATCGCTTTACTTAACAAATAGTTCGCAAAATCTCAAAAAGAAAAGCGTTCTTCCGTCTCCTGCTAACTTATGAATAACATCAATTAAATTTTATTTTTAGCGAATTTATTGCATTTCATACCCAAGTGTAAATAGTACAATTCTTTCTAAATTAGCGATCGCATCTGCATCCAATATTCCCAATCTTTTAATCAATCGAGTTTTGTCAAGTACACGAAGTTGATGACATAGTGCGACTGAATCTTGGCTTAAGCCGCCTTGACCGCTAGAGAGTAGAAAGCAAGTAGGCAAAGCGGCACGTCGTAAGTTGGTTGTCAGGGGAATTGTGATAACGGTGCTGGTGAATTTAGAGAGTGTGTTTTCTTGGAAAATGATAATAGGACGAATCCCTGCTTGTTCTGACCCTTTGGTAGGATCGAGATTGACAAGCCAAATTTCACCACGTTCTACTTTCATCGCTATCCTCACTATTTAATAGTTCTGCATATTCAGAGATACCTGTTTCAGCTAGTTCTCGATCTTCTTTTTCAAATTCTTGGTAGAGGTTCGCAAATTGGCTGATATCAGTTTTTTGTCGGCTTAGCTTTGTCTGAAATTTGATAAATGCAAAAAAGTCTGCAATCTGTTTTAATTGCTCGTCGCTAAAAAGATCGATGTCTCTCTTGAGTAAGTCTTTAGTTATCTTCAGCATTGATTTCCTCCTTTTTAAAGTTGAATATTCAAGATTTTAAGCTGTTCATCGCCCCAATTTATCGCTTTCTCTTCATCAGTCTCTATTGCTTTTCTACAATAGTTTTTGCAATTTCTAAAATGAGTGTTAAAACGCGATCGCCACAATCATCACTATTGTTGATATTCCATAATAATCCTCTTGATTTCATTTGCATCAATATCTACTTGTTCGGATTTTGAGTAAACGGTTAATAAAATAATTCCTGTTGATGTTTTAACGTAATAAATTAGACGATAGCCGCCGCTTTTGCCTTTTTGATTATCACTATTTTTAACTCTTAGTTTAAAGACTGGATAGCCAATTCCAGATATTTGATCGCCAAGTAATTCTCCTTGCTCTAATTGTTGAATGACTTGCTGCATATCTTCCTGAATTCGTTGATACTTTTTGCGAAGATTGCGTAGGTTTTTTAGAAATATGGGTGAGGCTTCAACTTTAATTGGTGGTTGATTAGTCATTGGCTAGTTGCTTCCATACTTCAGAGATAGGGATGGTTTGACCTGTCATAGCTTCATGCCAAGATTGTCGAAAGTCATCAATAATTCCTTGTTTGGTTGGTTCTTCGATTTCTTCTGTCTCAGAGATAAGAACGATCAATTCAACGCGGCTATTAGTTTTTAGCTGAAGTGGATAATCTAAGGTAAGTTCGCCTTTTTCGTTGACGCTTGCCATTACTTTGAGTGCTTGCATAGTGTGTTACTCCTAATTTATACAAATATCTAACTTTTGAAGTTCTAGTTCGCCCCAATTTATCGCACTTCTCTTCATCGGTTTCTATCGCCTTTTCTATAATAGTTTTAGGTACTCTAATTTAGATAAACAACCTTAACTGTCCATCTTGCTTTAGTTGCCAATGCTGTGAGCTTACTTGTTCAGCAATATCTTCTAAGACATTGAGAATAGTCTGTTCTTCTGGTGTAATTCCGTTTTTTAGTAAGGGTAAAATATTTAGTACAATCTCATCAAAGCTAGAAATTTTCTTTTCTATTTCTTGTCGGCGTAAGTATGAAAATAGGTAATACTTCACTCTTAGATTTAAATCAACATGGGTTTTGAATTTTTGATCCTTGCGAATAGTGAATAGTTCTGTCTTCTCGTCATAATCAAAGGTATCTAACAAGAATGGGGTTAGATCGGAATATTCTTTTTTAAGCAAATCTAAAAAGCCTAGTTCTAATCCTTTAATAATTAGCTCATCGTTAATTTGCTCTAGGGTTACACCATTATTTTTAGCAATAATACCTTCACAGGTTTGAATGATGATTTCGCCTGTGTTCATGCCTAAAGCGGCTTTCATAATATATTTAGGCTTACGAACTTTCTTGAAGTTGATGATTAGCTGCCCTGAAAGTACAGTAAAGGGATTTTGACGTTTTTTAAAGCTAGTTTGACCATTGCTTTGTTTAACTGCACCTGCATATTCAAAACCACATTTTTCCGCAGTCTCAACGATTAAATGCCAAAATTCAGGATCTTTATGAGCAAAAACAAAGGACATCCAGCAATCAAATTTCAATATCCGATACATTTCTTGAATTCTATCTGTTTGCTTTAATTTCATTATACTAATCTCTATTGAATGGATAAAATATGATTTAAGCCTTAATCAATATATGTTCCCTATGATAAATAAGATAATCTTGATTGATTTTGTGTGTTTTGGGAATCTCTGCCTGTCTATCTTTGATTTCTTCTAATATTTTTTGTAGAGGTTTACTAAAGCCTTTGTAT
>CASBQR010000010.1 GCA_949127865.1 Synechococcales cyanobacterium PMM_0082 | reverse complement strand
TTAACTGAAGAGTATAAATATGAAATTGAGCTTCAGAGTCTTGAAATTGTTAAATTCTTAATTGAAGTAATTCTTTTAGATCGGGAGACGCAAATAGTTGATTTCTCCCAAGCTTTCTATGCCAAATTATTCAGAGTAAAACTTGATGCATTTGAAGGCAATTAATGTATAATCCTGACCTTAATAGGTATTTACTAAATCCATAATTATAACTGAGAGATTAACACAGTGTCCTACACTACTACCAAACGAACTGATAGACAAAAGCAACTTATCAATCTCGATCCATTAATTCTAAAAGCAGCTAGACAAGTCTACAGGCTTTATGTCGAGTCTTATCCTGATTTGGCAATTCCCTACGGTATAGCTATTAATCGTGGCACTATGACTGGTAAGCTTATTTATTCCCATCCTATCCTTTTACCTACTGAAAGCTTCGTGCCGATTGAAGTTATTGAAGCTGGTGATTATCACTAGTTTTATTCCTTTTTATTTTAATCGAGAGCAAGCATGAGGCAATTCTTAGTCGGTACTGTGGTTGCCTGCTCTATTTTTTGCACTAACTTTGCTAAAGCTGAAGCCTCTCGCCCATGCCCAGACTCTTTTCAAGACTTAGCGGATATTTTTACTCAAGATTTACCAGATTATCTTAATCGCACATACATAAGGTTAGGTATTGATCGACACGTCCTTGTTGCTGGCATTCCTGAAACTAATTCCTTCCCAATTTCTTCGGTTAATAGCAGCCTCACTTCTCCTAGTCAAATATTTGTATCTATATTAAGTGGAAAGATTGGAAAACCCAAAGATGATTCTCAGCCCTACTGGATTTTTATTTCTAAGACAAGCAGTGGTTGGCGGTTTGTCATGGCTTTTACTAAAATTGGTAGCTCTGTACCCGTAGATGTAAGTGATGGGGCGATCGCTAATGCGGCAATTATATTATTGAAGGATATCTGTAATTATCCTCAAATAATGAATTGATGTTAGTATTTATTTACAAATTACTGCAATTTTAACTTCATGAGTAAAGTCTATGAATGGTTCGACGAGCGTCTAGAAATAGGTGCTTTAGCTGAAGATGTTACCAGCAAGTACGTTCCTCCTCACGTTAACATCTTTTATTGTTTAGGTGGAATTACCCTCACCTGTTTTTTAATTCAATTTGCCACTGGTTTTGCCATGACTTTTTACTACAAACCAACTGTAGAAGAAGCATTTGATTCCGTGCGCTACATCATGACTGAAGTTAACTTTGGCTGGTTAATTCGTTCTATTCATCGTTGGTCTGCCAGCATGATGGTACTGATGATGATTCTACATACCTTCCGTGTGTATCTCACTGGTGGATTTAAAAAACCTCGTGAACTTACTTGGGTCACAGGTGTAATCTTGGCAGTAATTACAGTCTCGTTTGGCGTTACGGGGTATTCTTTGCCTTGGGATCAAATTGGTTACTGGGCAGTCAAGATTGTCTCTGGAGTTCCAGAAGCAATTCCGATCATTGGTGGGACATTAACCGAACTACTAAGAGGCGGAGCTAGTGTCGGACAAGGTACATTGACTCGTTATTACAGTTTACATACTTTCGTTTTACCTTGGTTAATCGCTGTATTTATGTTGCTTCACTTCCTGATGATTCGGAAACAAGGCATTTCAGGTCCTTTGTAAATTTTAATTTAGTTCAAACGGAGAATTTTTATGTCTAAGATTGAAAAACTACCAGACTTAAATGATCCAGTGCTTTTGGCTAAGCTAGCTAAAAACATGGGTCATAACTATTATGGCGAGCCTGCTTGGCCCAATGACTTGCTTTATATGTTCCCTGTTGTAATTATGGGGTCGATCGCTTTGTGTATTGGATTAGCAGTTCTAGATCCAGCCATGATTGGTGAACCTGCAAACCCCTTTGCTACTCCTTTGGAAATTCTGCCTGAATGGTACTTATATCCAGTATTTCAAATTTTGCGGACGGTTCCGAATAAGCTTTTAGGTGTATTTTTAATGGCTTCTGTACCCCTAGGCTTACTAGTTATACCTTTTATCGAAAATGTCAATAAATTTCAAAATCCCTTCCGCCGACCTGTAGCAATGGCTGTGTTTCTATTTGGTACAGCATTTACTTTATACCTTGGGATTGGGGCAACACTTCCTATTGATAAGTCTTTGACTTTAGGTTTATTCTAAGTCTTCAATAAATTATCGACTATTTTTACGCAATGAGAGAGATTAATTAAGTTAGTCTTTCTCTTTTTTTATGAGGTTTTATTTTTGTTTTTTTTCAATTGGCATACTTCGCCAAAATATTATAAGCGATCGCTTCTTCTTCCCACTTTACCAACACTAAAAGAATCACCAATTCCTTGAAGAACCCCCCTACCAATTAACCCAATACCTTTACCTATAATATTTTTAAGGACATAAACTAAGCCTCTGCCGATAAATTCTGTAATTGTTTTGAGCCTTGGGGCGATCGCATCTTGTAATTCCAACCAAAGTGTAACCACCAAAGGAATACCTGATAATCTCATCAGCTCTTGACTACGGGGTGCATACACATCGAGTTTCTTGATGCCAGATTCTGTAAAGGTGAATAGATGAAATTGGCTTTCATAAATCGCCTGAGCCTCACTCCAATAGCTCTGTAACCGATAGTGCCATGATAGATTATTCCGAAATCGTTCAACTTCACGGGTTGCCATCAAATGATAGCTGTAATACTTTTGTTTAATTTCTTCCACATCCGCAAAATTATTAAGCAAAGGCTGCATCACCGCATTAGCAACTTGGATTAGTAAATTATTTAAAATACTCTCAGCGCGGGCGATCGCCTCTGGGGTTTGAGCTTCATACAGAGTGTTATTAATGATGAAAGCGTTCTTAAATAGTAAGTAGTTGATTAGATCGAATACAAAGGGAATCTTCGCTAAAATTTCCTTTTCTACTATTTTTTGCTCTTCTAACAACACATTAACTACTTCCACGGACTGTTTGTTATAGGTCAAAGTATAGTATTTGCCCAAAAATTTAGTAGTTGCCGCTCGCCAAAGATCGCTTAAAAATAAAGGCATCTTATCTGAAAGTTGCATAGAATCTAGTTTAGAACTTTGCAACTCCTCTAGTAATAGATCAAACTCCTCTAAAATCGTGATTAGCAG
This sequence comes from Synechococcales cyanobacterium PMM_0082, assembly GCA_949127865.1. Taxonomy (GTDB): domain Bacteria; phylum Cyanobacteriota; class Cyanobacteriia; order Pseudanabaenales; family Pseudanabaenaceae; genus PCC-7502. The sequence goes on along the minus strand of CASBQR010000010.1, from coordinate 3,325 downwards.
CTCTCTTTTTTGGTCTTCTCTTAAAATATCAATTTCTAAGGGGGTAAGAGTCTGATTCTCTAAGCTGGTTTGCAAACTGCGCAGACAAGAATCATGGAGATTCCCCCACACAGATTGTTTATTTTTATTGATAATCACCATATCTTTAATTGGTTTAACCCGATCTTGGGGATATAGCACCCGATTAACTAACCATCTTGCTGCTCGTAATTCTCGACACCTGCCCTGAAGTGTGAGTATATCTAATAAATTAAGACGAGAGCTAATCAATTGGCGCTCTATCCCCTCTAGGGTTTTATCAATCTGGTTTAGCCCTGAAGTTCGCATATTGAGTCGAATTTTAGCCAGAGCTTTATCCATCCTAGGACTCCTTACTAGCTAATTCCACATCTACAGAATCAGAATCAGTCCCAAATGCCAACCTCAGCATGGGCGGTGCCACAAAAGTAGTGACAATCACCATAGCCACGATCGCTGCATTTAAAGACTCAGACAAAATGCCACTAGATGAACCAATACCCGCAAATACTAGTCCCACCTCACCACGGGGAATCATGCCGATGCCGATCGCTAAACGATTAATTCCTGGTTTACCAAAGGCACCTAAGCCTGTAGCAAGTTTGCCAATAATTGCCACCATAATTAAAAAAGCAGCGATGATTAAGCCTTCGCGATTAGCTTCAATCGTCGGATTCAGAACTCCAATATTAGTCTTAGCACCAACAGTTACAAAGAAAATCGGGACTAATAAATCTGCCACAGGGACTACTTGCTTTTGTAATTCATTGCGTTGATCGGTTTCATCCAGTACCAAACCTGCCGCAAAGGAACCGAGAATTCCTTCTAAATGGATGGCATTACCCAAATAAGCCATGGAAAAAGCAAAAATCAAGGCGGGAGTAATAATTTCTCCTCTAGTTTTCAGTCCTGATGCTAATGAAACATATACCTTATTTACAAATTTGCCTAGTAGTATTGCCCCGCCTAAAAAGCCTATAGCACTTAAAATTAAAACTAAGAGATTTGTTAAATCGACAGTTCCCGTTTTAGCTAAACTTGCCACTACCGCCAAAATAATAATGCCCAAGACATCATCGGTTACTGCCGCACCTAGAATAATTTGCCCCTCTGTAGTAGTTAGTTTACCCAACTCTGAAAGTACCCTAGAGGTAATCCCAATGCTGGTAGCTGTCAGTGCCGCCCCTGCGAAAATTGAGGGAATCGTTGGCATGCCAAATATAAAAATTAAACCTACAGTCCCAGCCACAAAGGGCAGCACAACCCCAATTACAGCGACGACTAAAGCCTGTACTCCAACCCCCATTAATTGCTTAAGGTCTGATTCCAAGCCAATTTCAAATAGCAAAATAATCACACCTAGCTCAGCCAATACCAAAACAACTTCGCTAATTTGAGCAAATACCTCTGTTACTTCCGAGGCAGGTAGTCCTCCAGTGGATTGAAGTACCATCATAATTAGTGAATCTGTGCCATCAGTGCCACTTTCGGGAAAAATGATGATTTTCAAAGCAGAGATGCCAACTATTACCCCTGCGATCAATTCTCCTAGAACTGGAGGAAGCCCAAGCTTATTCACAAGTTCGCCACCAATTTTACTGGCAAGATAAATCGCAATTATACTTAGCAGTACTCCAGCTAAAATAAACGGAGCGTGATCGATATGGGGTTCAGCACTTACACTAGCGATCAAAAAATTCATTACTACCTCTAATTACAGTTCATCAAAAATTTAGTAACCTTGTCCTCAAAAGTATATTTAGGTATACTCTAAAATTTTGTAGCTAATCAAGCTTTAGGATTACTAGATTAAAATATTTTCCATGAGAATAGCAGAAATCTATGCAAAATACTCGACTTACCATCATTACCAATAGCAGTCTGACTGGATTAGAGCGTTTATTCGCAAATCCTTGGCGGCGCACATCCTTATACATTATCTTTCCGCTTTTAGGGTTTTTCCTTGCCTCGATTATTTCTACAATTGCTGGGGCATTGGGAACTTGGGATCCCTATATTGCTGGAGTTTTACTTTTGATTATAGAAGTTGTCAGCTTTCTCACTTATAAAAGAAATCAGGAGAAGCGATCGCTATTTTTAGAATGCTTAAATCTATTAAAAATGGGATTAGTCTATGGTTTATTTTTGGAAGCATTCAAACTTGGTTCTTAGGAATATACATTTCCTAATAGAGTGTCCAGACCATCAATGCTATAAAGATTTTTAGTTAATTGATAGTCTCGAACATCTTTTGATCGTTTTAATCGGAATGATCGCCGAAATCAAAGCCTAATCGCAGAATTTTAAAACTCTCGAACTAAAGGCACTCCATCCTTAATCTCACCAACTAAAACCACATCGGTCACATTCACAAACAAGCCATTCTCTAATACCCCTGGAATATTATTTAGTGCTTGCTCTAATGCTAAAGGATCGGGAATATCGGCGAACTTAACATCAATTACCATATTGCCCTGATCGGTAATCACGGGACCAGCTTTTCTGACACCCATGCGTAGGGTCGGAATACCACCTAATTTTTCGATCGCTCTAGTTACAGGGGCGATCGCCATGGGAATTACTTCGACAGGTACGGCAAAGGTAGAACCCAGTTTATCTACTAACTTAGAACTATCAACTACGACGATAAAAGTATCAGCGATCGTATCCACAACTTTTTCACGGGTATGGGCAGCACCGCCACCTTTAATTAAGTTTTTAGCAGGATCAACTTCATCCGCTCCATCGATCGCTATATCAATTTTGCTCACGTCATCAAGAGTCCTAATTGGAACTCCATACTTTTTACCCAACACAATCGATTCAAAGGAAGTAGGAATACCCACAATATCTTTTAAGTCGCCAGTCGCCAGCAGCGATCCTAATTCTTGAATCATAAAAGCCGCAGTAGAACCTGTTCCTAGCCCCACAACCATTCCTGACTTGACCCGTCTAGCCGCAGCAATTCCTACCATTTGCTTCATTTGTTTTATTAATTCAGATGATGAGGCTTCAGGTGATGGAGTCATGATAAAAATATGTTAATTGTTTGATTGAATTATTTATTGACACTCCTCGTGCTAAAGCACAGGGATTCCTAATTCAGCGAGACAACTTACCAGATAGACTTACATCTACTTGGCAGAGGTCGGACTCATCCAAAGGCGTAGAAATTTCGGTATGCCCTACCGTATTTTTTAATCCAATAGCCAGTATATTCAGTGCAGCATTTAAGTCTCTATCTAATACACAGCCACATTTACAAATATGGGTACGTGTACTCAATGTTTTCTTAACCAATGTTCCA
>CASBQR010000009.1 GCA_949127865.1 Synechococcales cyanobacterium PMM_0082 | reverse complement strand
TCTTGCTTGGCTTTCAAACTATTGTGTTGTCTATGGTTCAGGCGTTTCGGTTTTGTTTAACCGTTTTGCGCTTATTGAATATAACAAACTCCCTTGGGTCTGTCAACCCCCTTTCTTAAAGTTTATCGAAAAAGTTTTCTAGGATCTCTAATAGTTTTGACTGAACTGGATTTGGGATGAGATCGCTGAGAGAGACTTCTGACTTGCCACCACCAATTTCTATTTTGGTATTTGCTAAGACTTTAAGCATTTCAACCTTATCGATATGGTCCAGGGCAAAAAATTTCTCAGCTAAGGGGATATGCAGATGGGCATCATTGAGATATAGGTGCCATTTGGCAATGTCTATATATATTTCTTCGGCGATCGCTGCTGCGAGTTTTTCGATGATTTCAGAGTTACTCATGATTTATCCTGATTTTCTTTGGAAATTAACCAACTACCATGTCCCAGTAAAAGCATGATCCACCCACTTATCAGCCAAAGTGTCCATTCCCACTGTGAGTATGTTATGGATCTTACAAACCATATACAGGAATTAGTAGCTGTAAATATTCCAACATGAAGGGCGAAGTTAATCCTTCTCTCTAATTGCTGATATTCGGGATCGCTTGGATCGGGGGGACGTGATAGTTTGGGGGGCATAGATTCGATTTTTACAGGTCTACGAGCTTAGTCTAGCTGATGGATTGCGGTTTTGAGATTGGTAACTAGGGTCTGAATCTGATCTGGGGTATGGGTTGACATCAAAGTCAGGCGAATGCGCGGTGATGGAACGGTGGGTGGACGGATAGCGGGAGCAAAGATATTTTGGGTTTTTAGGTATTTGGAGATAGCTAGTGTTTTCTTTATATCTCCGATCTTGATTGCCAAGATTTGAGATGAACTGGGAAGTATAGCTATATCTGCCTCTAGTAAGATATTTTTCAAAAGTTTGACGTTGTGCCAAAGATTTTGACGAAGTTGGGGTTCGGTTTGCAAAATTTCCAATGCTTTGAGGGCGGCGGCAGTATCCGCAGGAGACAAACCAGTGGTATAGATCCAAGTGCTGGCTCGGTTTTTGAGAAAGGTAATTAATTTAGTGGAACCTGCTACAAATCCACCAAGACTACCTAGAGCCTTACTTAAAGTTCCAACTTGAACTATTGGGTAATTTATATTCAAAGAGCTAACTACTCCACCACCGCGATCGCCAAATACTCCTGTACCATGAGCTTCATCTACAAGAACCATGCAATCGTACTGTTCCGCTAAATCAACGATCGCTTTTAGAGGGCAGATATCTCCATCCATACTAAAAACTGTATCTGTGGTGATTAGACATCGGCGATGTTTGTTACGATTAGCTTTTAATTTTTGAGATAGATCTTCATGACTGTTGTGACTATATTCAATAACTTTGGCTCCACTGAGAATTGCACCTTGTTTGAGGCAGGAGTGATTATAGGCATCGGAAAGGATTAGGTCTCTGGCACCTACAAGTGCAGAAATTGTTCCTAAGTTTGCTAAGTAGCCTGAACTAAATACTAGGGCTGATTCGGTACCTTTAAGTTTGGCTATTGACTGTTCTAGCTGATCATGAATTTCTAAATGCCCTGAGACCAACCGTGAGCCTGTAGCTCCTGTGCCGTATTTTTGGGTGGCGGCGATCGCTGCATCAATTAACCTTTGATCTTGAGCTAATCCCAAGTAATTATTGCTGGCGAACATGAGCATCGAGGGGTCGACAATTTGGGGTGTTCTATACCAATTCGCTTTTTCAATTGTGGCGATCGCTTTGTTAATCCAGTCGTAAGAGTTGCTCATTTGAAATTTTTAACTTGACAGTTTAATTTAATCTGGGAAATTAGCCCCCTTAACTGATAATCTAAATTTTAGGTTTTACCTTTTGGTTTTGCCATAAATTAGAAGTATATAAAAGTAAAGTTAACTAAAATACTAAATTTGCATGAAAGTTCTGGTGATTGGCGGTGATGGTTATTGCGGTTGGGCTACAGCATTATATTTATCCAAGCTCGGTTATGAAGTTGGCATTGTCGATAACTTGATTAGACGACATTGGGATCAAGAGCTTGGGGTGGATACCTTGACTCCGATCGCCTCTATTCAAAAACGGATTGCTCACTGGCACGCACTGTCAGGTAAAAATATTGATCTGTTTATTGGTGACATTACTAACTACGATTTCCTATCCAAGGCATTTCGGAAGTTTGAGCCTCAGGCAGTAGTTCACTTTGGAGAACAAAGATCTGCCCCATATTCCATGATTGACCGTGAACACGCTGTACTGACTCAGGTGAATAATGTAGTTGGCACTTTGAATATTCTTTACGCTATTAAGGCTGATTTCCCTGACTGTCATCTAGTTAAGCTAGGCACTATGGGTGAATATGGCACACCAAATATTGATATTGAAGAGGGCTATATTACGATCGAACACAATGGTCGTAAGGATACTCTGCCCTATCCTAAGCAACCTGGTAGTTTTTATCATGTTAGCAAGTGTCAAGATTCTTTAAATATCCACTTTGCCTGTCGAGTTTGGGGACTTAGAGCAACAGACCTAAATCAAGGCGTAGTTTATGGAGTTTTAACTGAAGAGACTGGTATTGATGAGGTTTTAATTAATAGGCTGGATTACGACGGTGTATTTGGTACAGCCTTAAATAGATTCTGTATTCAAGCTGCAATTAATCATCCCCTCACTGTCTATGGTTCAGGCGGACAAACTCGGGCTTTCCTTGATATTCGAGATACTGTGCGCTGTGTGGAATTAGCGCTCGCTACCCCTGCAAAAGCAGGAGAATTTAGGGTATTTAATCAGTTTACCGAGTTATTCTCTGTTGGTGACTTAGCTCTAATGGTGCAAAAAGCGGGAGCAACGATTGGCATGGATGTTAAAATTAACAACATTGATAATCCGCGTGTCGAAAAAGAGGAACATTACTTTAACGCTAAAAACACCAATCTTTTAGACTTAGGATTGAAGCCTCACTATTTATCTGATGCTTTATTGGATTCCCTACTAAACTTTGCGGTTAAATATAGCGATCGCATTGATCGTGAGCAGATATTGCCTAAGGTATCTTGGCGATAGTAATTACTGCCTTTAGATAAAGTAATATAGTGATTTGGTAAAACTCATTCTACGAGGATAGATATCTATGAGCAAAGATAAAACTTGTCGGGAAATGTCGTTAGTTTTTTAGGCGATTTAAAAGATAAAGCTGAAGATGCTGCTGAAGACCTAGCTAGCAATGCTAAGGGACTCGCCGCAGAAATACAAGAAAAAAC
>CASBQR010000008.1 GCA_949127865.1 Synechococcales cyanobacterium PMM_0082 | reverse complement strand
GTTTACAACCTGTACCATATTCTTAATCATTTTAATTTGTTCGGCGGCAGCTATGGCTCTACTGCCCAGCAGATGATTTCAGAAATTAAACAAATATTATTAAAATAACAATGAATCAAGATTCTATGCAGTTTCTAACCCCAGAAGAAGCCATAGCTGTGGATGGGGCATTACTACCACAACACGAGAAATTTTTAACTCGGCTTACGATTTCTTCTATGCGACTACTGATACATATCGCCCAAGATTATCAAATTACTGTTGAGGAACTGACCCCAGACCAAATCATTAAATGGTTTGAGCAAGATGCCAAAATTCGCCACGAGCAAGGGAGTCAAGCCGCTTTTCTCAAGTGGTAAGAAGCGGGGCTTAGAAACTTTAATTTTAAATCTCAGAGAATCAAGATGGCACTGGACTCTTGCTTTGATATCCTCACCGCCCTAAAGGACAGTAATTCCTAAGATTCACAACTTAGGTTTCTGTTTCCTTCCCTTTCAGGTTTTTCGCAACTGCCTCCACTCTCAAGGAGTTTTTCGGTCTTATGTTCGCTCGGCAGATTTTAGGCTTAAGCCTTCCCGCAAGCCCTGCGGTATTCAAAAGTTATTTGTTTACTAAGAGCTTGGTTATCGCCTTTAGCTAAACTAGTATAATATAAAGCCGTCCTGAAGGACAGGGTTTCAACCCATTTCCCTGATGATTTAAGTAAATCCTTAACAAAAAGTAATTTATGAGTCGTATTTGTATTCTCGGTGGTGGCTTTGGGGGACTATATACAGCCCTGCAACTTTCCCAACTACCTTGGACGGTGCAACCAGAAATTATTTTGATCGATAAGAGCGATCGCTTTGTCTTTAATCCTTTGCTCTATGAACTAATTACAGAAGAGCTAGAGGCTTGGGAAGTGGCACCAACTTTTAGCGAATTATTAGCGAGAACGGGGATTCAATTTGTCCAAGGGCAGATTACGGCTGTAGATATTGTTACCTCCCAAATTAGTGTGACAAATCCACTTTTGCCTAAGGAAGTACTGAATTTTAACTATGATCGATTGGTCTTGGCGTTCGGTGGTGAAACGCCTATAGATATGGTGCCAGGGTCTTTAGACTACGCAATTCCCTTTCGGACTTTAGCTGATGCTCAACGCCTCCAATTACGCCTAAGACAATTAGAACAATTAAAACCAGAAAAAATCCGAGTTTGTATTGCTGGAGCAGGATCTAGTGGGGTTGAACTTGCCTGTAAAATTAGCGATCGCCTACTTGGAGTTGGTAGGGTCAGAATTATTGATCGTAATTCCATGATCTTGCCTAATTCTCCAGTTTCTAATCGCCTAGCTGCGGAAAAAGCACTGGCAAGCCGAGATATTTGGACAGATTTATCTACTAGTGTGGCTAGGATTGGCGATGGGGAAATTACCCTTAACTATACCCACGGTACCGATACATTACCTGTGGATATTGTGATGTGGACAGTGGGAAATACCATATCCAGTCTGGGGCGGAGCCTAAATCTTCCTCATAGCTCTGGTGGCAAAATTATCACAGAAGACACTTTACAGGTGCAGGGACATGATCAAATTTTTGCTTTAGGTGATATTGCTGAATGTCGAGATGCTTCGGGACAAGTTCTGCCCGCTACAGCCCAAGTTGCATTTCAGCAGGCTCAGTATTGTGCACGGAATATCTGGGCGAGTTTAAATAACCACTCCTTAGCCCCATTTACTTATTTAGCTTTAGGGGAGTTTATAAGTTTAGGCAAAGATAATGCTGCTATGTCTATATTTGGGCAGTTTGGGGTTGAAGGCTTACCTGCTCTGATAGCACGGCGGGCAGCTTATTTATTGCGGATGCCTACATTTCAACATCAAGTTAGAGTTGGGATTAACTGGTTGAGTCGCCCGTTATTTGATTTACTGAGAGGCGATCGCCGATAATTTCTTAAAACCTTTACAATAAACTCCATAGTTCAAAGATCGCAGGAGCTAAATATATGGTCAGTCAACTGAGCCTCACTAATATTATCTACCCCGAAAGTGACGGTCAACCTATGGCAGATAACACGAAACAATTTGAACTAATTGTCGAAATCAAGAAAGGCTTAGACTGGCTGTATATAAACAATCCAGACGTATTTATTGCAGGTGATTTATTTTGGTATCCCGTCGAAGGACAACCCAAAATTGTCACGGCTCCCGATGTGATCGTAGTATTTGGTCGTAACAAAGGCGATCGCGGCTCCTATCGACAATGGGAAGAAGGGAATATTCCGCCTCAAGTTGTATTTGAGATTCTTTCTCCCACTAATAGCAATCTGGACATGGCGAAAAAGTTGCTATTCTTTGATCGTTATGGCGTAGAAGAATACTACCTGTATAACCCAGAGTCTAATATTTTGGAGGTTTGGATCAGAATTTTAGAGGGATTAACTCCGATCCTTGCCACTGATAATTGGGTGAGTCCACGGCTAAAGGTACGATTTGATACCTCCACAGGTAGATTAACCCTATATCGTCCCGATGGTACTAAATTCTATTCATATATAGAAGTCAATAACTTACTAGATCAAGCAGTCCAAAAACTCGCTGACATGACAGAGCTATTGCAAAAATACCAAGATCGGTTTGGGACATTAAATGGATGAGGCGATCGCCAAGGTTAGACTATTCCAGCCACCCCGATCGTCATAATGGCGAATCATTTGATAGTAAAGATGGGGATGAATTAACCATAAAACTTCTAAATCGAAAGGCGCTCCCAATTGAATTTGGGTAGGGCAAATTGAAGCTACGCCATCGGGTAAAAATAGCGGATGTATATTAGAAGTAAATTTATTGCCAATATTTGAAGTGCGATCCTGATTCTGCCAAGTAGTTTCAGTAATAAATTGATCGGGCGATCGCCAATCGGCATATAAAGTAATCACATCACATTGCCATTTTCCCTGTAACTGCTGCCAACTTAGAGTTTCTGTGGTTTGTGGCTCCGTCCCTGCCTTATGTTCTCGAATTAGGATTAGGCGATCGAGTTCTCTATTGGCATTAAATAACTGCACCAGACGGCGGCGAGCATTGCCATAAATTAGCCCTAATTCCACCCCAAATTCACTATTAAACCCTAATTGGGTTGAACCTTGGGAAAAGTCTCCATTCTCAAAAAAAAGCACACTACGAGCTAGGGAACTATACTCTAAATTCTGGGTTTGCGTACCTGTGGGATGGTACTTGATGATAGTTTGCTCAATAGTCTTGTTATCATTTTGACCTTCTAAAATCGTTTCACTTTTTACATCCTCAATAACTTCGCCACTAGGAGAAAAACGGGTAAAGGAACCCTGCCAGCATCCCAAATTTTTAAGTAAGGAATCCCATTGTGATAGTGTCATGGATATTTACAAAGATAATTTGTACTTTAATTTGTGTCTGTGGTTAGGACTAAATTTAGTTTCAGTTTAATTAAATTACCTGCTATACCTACAGGTTGAATTTTGGGAATGGAACTTTCGAGAATAGCGATCGCCTAAATCATTTTTTGCGCTTAGAATCCTGAGACAGATTAATACCAATAGTTTTATGGAAATCACTTTGCACGTTGGCAGTGAGCTTTCGTGAAATCTGTCTAACCACTTGGGCTAATATAGCATCTCCAGTTTTTTCAATTAGTGCCTTGGGCATACCATGAATAAATTGGGGAAATTGCAAAGTTACAGTTAATTCTAGTTGCCATTCCACACTGGTTAAATCTTTAGCTTGGGGCGGTAGCGAGAGATTTGGTACCTTGGGTAACAGTTCTAAAACTGCTTGAAAATCAACTTCATACCCTTGAGCAGGATAATTGGGAATAGAAATAGTCTCAATTCTATAAGATTCTTGATCTTCGGGGAGTAAATGCAACCCAATTTTAGGCTCTACCACAAACCCAAATGCCCCAACTCTACTAACGGTTAAAGCATAGCCATTTTGACCAAGGGGATCAGCTTTCATCGGGGCTGCACAACGTCGAAACCAACCTTGATGGGTATTCAGATAATTTTTGACGGTTTCGCGATCGCTATACAAATCCATATACCCAACGAATGTATTCCGAAATTCACCTAGGGGTCGCTCTTTTAGCCTTCCGACTTTGGCTACGGGTTCAGGCTTTTTGGACTTGTGGGTAGGGTTTTCGTCATCTTCGAGGTCAAAATCCTCTTCGGGCAACTCGGCAATATCATCAAAACTAATATTCTCGATTTCTAGATCAGTTTTAATTTTAGAATTTGATTGCTCTGATGAATTGGCAGCCATAATTAATTATTTGTAATAGACTCAATTATTCTAATTTTAAGAATACCCAAAACCTAAGTTTTACTCCCTACCCATATTCTATCTAGTCTAGCAAAAAAGATTTAATAGCTAAGTTTTTTGATCACTCCTAATAACTTTCAAGAACTTCACTTGCTTGTGTATATAAAGTTTTTGATGATATCGATTTTGACAGGTTAGGAGCTAGGTTTAGTAGTATATGCTAAGTAAACACTGCAAGAATTAGTGTGAATAAGGATTGCTAACAAAAATATGAGACGGGTATTTAAGCAAAGACAACTACAGCAACTCCCCAATTGGCTGATCTTAGCGATCGCTCTATTAGTATTGGCATTTTGGAATTGGCAATTGGTTATGGCAACCTTAATTGGGGCTGCAACCTTGATTTTGGTATATGTAGCCCAAGATTGGAACTGGAATCTGATATTCGCAAAAGTGCAAAGGTTCTTAAATAGCCCTAACCGTTCAATCATTATGGCTGCGATCGCTGGCAGTACATCTATAATCCTCAGCTATGTAGGTTTAATGGTTTGGAGCAGCATCGATAATCATTGGCTAGCGGGCATGGCAATTACTCAATCTGTGGCAATCCTTGGTGGTTTGGTTTTACTATTTTTTAAAACTATTAGACAATGGCAGCAAAATTCTCAACAAAATATTAACTATCTAACCGCTCAGTTAACCTCCACGGATGAATTGGAAAGATTAATTGCCGTAAAACAACTAGCTCAGTCTTTGCAGCAGCGTCATTTGCCCCTAACTCAAGAAAAAGCGATCGCTCAGTATTGTCAAATATTGCTAAGCCGTGAAAATGCCGAAACAGTTCGTAGTGCCACCCTAGAAGTGTTAGAGGAACTTAAATATTTACCTGAGTAGTTTTGCCATATATGGTTCCAGAAATAGAAGTAAGACTCTAATTATGGGTATCTCAGTTATTTTATAGAAACCGTGAAGTCAAAGATTTAATTCTTTAGTCATGAAATAGTCAGTTGACACTCCTCGCGCTTTAGCACAAGGATTCCTAATTCAACGAGACAACTTACCAGATAGACTTGCATCTATTTGGCAGAGGTCGGACTCATCCAAAGGCGTAGAAATTTCGGTATGCCCTACCGTATTTTTTAATCCAATAGCCAGTATATTCAGTGCAGCATTTAAGTCTCTATCTAACACACAGCCACATTTACAAATATGGGTACGTGTACTCAATGTTTTCTTAACCAATATTCCACAACTTGAACAATTTTGACT
>CASBQR010000007.1 GCA_949127865.1 Synechococcales cyanobacterium PMM_0082 | reverse complement strand
GTTAAGAGCTAACTTTTTTGGGTCTAAATACTCAATTAATCTCAAATAATCCCCAAATTTAGTCTAAAAATACTCAATTTCCGCTAATAAAAGTCTTATATTGCTCAACCCAAATTTTCCTGAAGATTAAGAGTGTTATGAAAGATACAGAACTATACACTCAAATTGATGGAATCTACATCTTACAGAATAACAAACTTGCACTTTCCGCAGGGAATGGCTAGGAAATTTTTAAAGTACAAATGAATGGGAATTGAAAAGCATGAATATTAGGGCTCGTGGTTCTAGTCGGAGGAGTCGCTCCAACAGACCACAAAGTGAGGTAGTTAATTTATTTGCCAATTTAAAGTCAGGAATTAAGCGTTTAACCCCAACAGCTAAAGCTTGTATTCCGTTTGCGGCAATTATCCTGATGTTATGGGGAGTTGCAGCACAAGCGCAAGATCCAACTGTAGAAGAGCAAATCGGCACTCTCAAGGTTGGTATGGACACCATGTGGGTAATGATTGCAGGGATGCTGGTATTTTTTATGAATGCTGGCTTTTGTATGTTGGAAACTGGTTTTTGCCGTCAAAAGAATGCAGTTAACGTGCTTTCTAAAAATTTAATCGTGTTTGCCCTATCTACGATTGCTTTCTGGGCGATCGGATTTGCGCTAATGTTTAGTGATGGCAACGACTTTTTTGGGACAGCAGGAGGATTTTTCCTGTCTGGTACTGATAATAGTCCCGCTACAGGTGAGGCATATAAAGGCATTTTTAGTTCTTTAAGCTGGACTGGAGTTCCTCTAGGTGCCAAATTCTTCTTTCAGCTAGTATTTGCTGGAACTGCCGCCACAATTGTTTCTGGCGCAGTGGCAGAACGAATTAAATTTGGTAGCTTTTTGATCTTTAGTTTACTACTTGTCGGAGTTTGTTACCCCATTACAGGACACTGGATTTGGGGTGCAGGTTGGTTGGCTGACATGGGCTTCTGGGATTTTGCTGGGTCTAACGTTGTTCACGCCGCAGGTGGTTGGGCAGCTTTAATGGGAGCAGCAATCTTAGGTCCGAGAATTGGTCGTTATAACCAAGACGGTAGCTCTAATCCGATGCCAGGTCACAATATGAGTATTGGCACCTTAGGAGCTTTAATCCTATGGTTAGGCTGGTTTGGATTTAACCCTGGTTCAACAATGGGTGTTGGTGATGGCAGTGCGATCGCACATATAGCTTTAACCACAAATACGGCGGGAGCTTTTGGTACGATTGGGGCAACTGCGACTGCATGGTTGGTTTTAGGTAAGCCAGATTTATCCATGATTATTAATGGGCTTTTGGCTGGTTTAGTGGCTATTACTGCTGGCTGTCAGTTCGTGAGTGTTCCTTCTGCTGCCATCATTGGGTTTATTGGTGGGGTTCTTGTCGTATTTGCAGTTGGCTTCTTTGACAAATTACAGATTGACGATCCTGTAGGTGCTGTATCTGTTCACCTTTGTAATGGGGTTTGGGGTACTTTAGCTATAGGTCTATTTGCGATTGGTCCAAGTACTGAACCTGGCGCAATTTACTCGGCGGGTCCTGCTGCTGGTCTATTGTTTGGCGGTGGAATTACCCAGCTTATACCGCAATTTGTAGGTGTTGCTGCTGTCGGCGGATTTACAGTATTGGTAACTGGAATTTTCTGGGTAGTTCTTAAAGTTACTCTTGGCATTAGAGTTACTCCTGCTGAGGAGATGGAAGGTTTAGATATTGCCGAACATGGTATGGAGGCTTATTCAGGTTTTGTTAAAGAAACTATGAGTACCCAAAGTTCTCACTCTAGCAGTAGTGAAGCATTCTAAACTTTAGCTAGGTTGAGACTTGTATAATTAAATTTGTTAGCCACTTTCTATAACTAGAGAGTGGTTTTGTAATTTTTGAGTGGGTTTAAGAAAAGTTAAAAAATAAGAAAAGTTAAAAAATGATTGCCCCCAATCGTCAACAGGAATTAAAGCAGTTACTGACGCGGATGCAAATTCCCGATCGCACTATCAACTGGGATTTATTAGATCAGTCACTAATTCATCCTTCTTTCTCTACTACATATAACAATGACTATTTAGAATTTTTTGGCGATAGTGTATTGCGGATGGTGGTGGTAATTTTTTTACGTAATAATTATAGCGATCGCCCTGTGGGAGATTTAGCTGCCCTTAGATCCCATTTAGTTAGTGATAAAGTTTTGGCAGCGATCGCTGATGGTTATGGATTTGATCGGTTTTTAGTGATGGGAGAATCGGCAAGGCGAGATCCTAAGACCTCTCTATCTCGTTTAGCTAATAGCTTTGAAGCGGTTTTAGGTGCGCTTTATCTGAGCACCAACAGTTTTTGTCTAATTAAAGATTGGCTCGAACCGCATTTAAGTGATATTTCCGTATCTGTTCTAGCAAAACCTGCTTTTGGTAACTCTAAAGCGGCATTACAGGAGTTGACCCAAGCTAATTGGCATATATTACCTGAGTACAAAGCGATCGCTTCCGAGGAATATCAAGTATTTATGGTGGAGGTGTGGGTAAATAATCTATGTTGGGGCGTAGGCAAGGGTAGTAGTATCAAAGCGGCTCAACAGGAAGCGGCGGCGATCGCTTTACCCGCCCTCAGTCAAAGTATAGAAATATCCGCTAAATCTTAGAAATTATTTTTTTGCTGATAACCAGTAATTTTCCTAGCTCTTTTTTTGTTAAAGCTATAGTTTAGGTAATTAGAAACATACTCATATTGGAGATGTAGCGATACAATATCCTTCGAGTCATTTCATAGCTATTTTCGTAGCGATCGCTGGTTTAAGTGGTAGGGAGTTTAAGATTATTCTGATACTGATTGCAATATTGTCATCTTTGAACAGCATGGCAGCTACCTTGTTGCTTACCTATGGTATTAATGCTGGCTGGTTAGCTTTGGTTCATAGAAAACCTCTTTTTAGTAAAAAAAATAAAAGTATCTGCCCTAAATTCTCTCCAGAATTGGATTTAATCTTTGATTTTCCAATTGTGACAGTGCAACTGCCCATATTTAATGAACGCTATGTGTCTCAAAGATTAGTAGAGGCAATTTGTCGGTTAGATTACCCTAGCGATCGCTTGTATATTCAAGTTCTGGATGATTCCACCGATGATACTCAAGAGCTTTTACAAACTTCTGTGTATAAACAACAACAGCAAGGAGTTTGGATCGAATATATTCATCGCAGCGATCGCACTGGGTTCAAAGCAGGAGCATTACAGGCTGCCATGCCCAAGGTTCAAGGTGATTATATTGCTATTTTTGATGCGGATTTTGTCCCTGAACCCCATTGGCTCAAGCAGACGATCGCTCATTTTCTGCAACCTGATAGCGATCGGACTGCTGTTGTCCAAACCCGATGGGGACATATAAATCCTCTATATTCCAGTCTAACTAATCTGCAAGGTGTGGCTTTAGATGGACATTTTGCAATCGATCAACAAGCCCGTTGGCGTAATGACTATTTTCTCAATTTTAATGGCACGGCGGGGATATGGCAGAAACAGGCAATTCTTGATAGTGGCGGTTGGGGATCTGACACTTTAGCTGAGGATATGGATTTAAGTTATCGGGCGCAGCTAAAGGGCTGGAAGGTAATTTATGACAACGACATTGTGGCTTTAGCCGAATTGCCTGTGACGATGATGGCATACAAGTTACAACAGTTTCGCTGGGCAAAGGGCGGCATTCAATGTGCTAAAAAACTATTAGGGAAAATTTGGCAAAGCAAATATAGTCTGGGCATAAAGTGGCAAGCAACAGTCCATCTAACTGGCTATGGGGCGCATCCTTTTATGTTGATGAGTGTATTATTTTCGATTCCATTGATGATGTTTTCCCCAACGTACACAGAGAATATTCAAGTATTTAAAAATATTTCCATTAATCTCTGGCAAGTTTGCGTAATTGTGGCAACTTTTATTGCTCCCTACGTTTATTTAACCGCCCAAAAAGAGCTATACCCTAAAGCCTGGAAGCACAAATTACCTTCGGTGTTGCTGTTGCTAATTCTCTTTAGCGGTATGTCTTTTAGCAACTCTAAGGCGGTATACTCGGGCTTATTTAATAAAGGTGTGAATTTTCGGCGTACGCCTAAGTTTAATATTACGGCTGGGGGCGATCGCTGGGTCAGTAAAGACTATAGACTACCCTTCGATTCAGGGGCGATTTTCGAGTTAGGGCTATGTATCTATAGTTGCATTGCGATATATATTGCTATGGTCATAGGGTGGTATAGCATGATGCCATTTCTAACGATTTACGCCTTAGGATATGGCTATGTAGGGGGATTAACTCTGTGGCAGTATTGCCAACAAATTAGACTAGTCAAAACCCCTAAAGCTTATCCTTCGGTATCTTGAGCAATTAACTCTTTAGAGTCCAACTAGTTTGGCACTTAGTTCCCAGAGTTTTTTCGCTTTACTTTGATCTAAGGCTTCATTAGAGAGTTCTTGCTCAAAGGATGGACGACCTTCCTTTTGGCGGTTGCCCCAACTCCAGTAACTGCCTGATTTACTAAATTTAGGATCAGCTACAACTTCGCCAAGGCGATCGCCCGCCAACTCTTCAGAAACATAGCCACCTGTAATATTTTTTTGAAATAGCGGAAATATTTTTTGAAATAATGGATAGTGGTTACGAAATAGGGGCGTTGTGGCGACACAGCCTGGATAAAAAGAGCTAAAGGTAATTCCTGATGAAGCATGAAACCGCCGATCCAGTTCTAGCATAGTTAAAACATTACAAAGCTTGCTATCTTTATAGGCTTTGCCTGGCTTGAATTTTTTACCATCAATCATGGCGATCGGAGCCTTAAACCCATCTTCTAATCCTTTAAGATTACCTAAATCTGGCGGGGCAGGAATGGGGATTTTTCCACCTAGTTCCTTGGGATTAGCAGTTACGGTTCCTAAAATTACCAATCTCGGCTCAGGATTACCAGACTTTTTGAGGTCATCCAACAATAAGTTAGCTAAAAGAAAATGCCCTAAATGATTGGTGGCAACGCTAATTTCATACCCATCAATGCTGTACATTGGTTGCTTGAGTAAAGGCAAATAAACCGCAGCATTACAAACTAAAGCATCTAAAGATTTACCAGTTTGGCGGAATTTAGTCACAAAATCTCGAACACTTTGCAAACTAGCTAAATCCAAAGGAATAATTGTGTAGCTATCCTTGGGCATACCTAGGGCTTGAGCCGCTTGTTCAGTCTTAGCAAGATTGCGGCAAGCCATAATTACATGCCATCCTTTTTGTGCAAGCGATCGCGCGCCCTGTAAACCAACTCCTGAAGAGGCGCCGGTAATAATAACTGTTGATTTTCGTTCCATCCTATTAAATCTCTTTACTTAATAATTGATTAGTTAGTTGATTAAACTAATTACGGTCTTAATTTGATCAGTTTTGATTTGACATTTAAAATCTCTAAAACCAGAATCTCATAAGATCATGGCTAAACACTTTGTGCTTAACTTCTTGTAGCAAAATCATAAATAATTACACCT
Organism: Synechococcales cyanobacterium PMM_0082; assembly: GCA_949127865.1. GTDB lineage: Bacteria > Cyanobacteriota > Cyanobacteriia > Pseudanabaenales > Pseudanabaenaceae > PCC-7502. The sequence continues at coordinate 21,300 of CASBQR010000007.1, read as the reverse complement.
TAGATGCCAAAACTCTATGTTGCGATCACCGATCATGGGTTTGGTCATGCTACCCGCACTGCTGCCGTAGTTGCAGAGATTCAAAAACAATGTCCTAAGCTTGACATTATCATTGCGACTACTTCACCCCGTTGGTTGTTGGAGTCTTATCTTTCCCAAGATTTTACCCATCGGCAACGAGCCTTTGATGTGGGCGTAGTTCAAGCTGATAGTATTCAAGTTGATAAGCCTGCTACCCTTGCCAAGATTAATGCTATTCGCGATCGCTCTGCCGAAATTATTGCCGAGGAAGTTAAATTTTTAAAGTCTCATCAAGTGGATTTAATTTTTGCTGACATTCCACCCCTCGTTGCTGGAATTGCTAAAGCTGCAAAGATTCCCTGTTGGATGGCGGGTAATTTTGGTTGGGATTTTATTTATCGAGATTGGGGACAGGATTTTCAGGAAATTACGGACTGGTCGGCGGATTTATATGCTCAATGCGATCGCCTGTTTCGTTTACCTTTCTATGAACCCATGACTAGTTTTAGTAAGGCTTATGCGAATAATCAGGTTTTTGATGTCGGTTTAACAGGTGGGTTTCCTCGTCATCCTCCTACAAAGATGCGATCGCTTCTAAATCTCCAACCAGATAAATTTACTGTACTTTTAACCTTCGGTGGACTAAGCCTCCAGCAAATCCCTTATCATAACCTCGCCTTTTTCCCCGACTGGCAATTTATCACCTTTGATCGCTATGCCCCAGAATTACCAAATTTAACTAAAATTCACAGCCAAATCCTTCGACCTGTTGATGTTATGCCGATTTGCGATCGCATAGTTTCTAAACCTGGATATAGCACCCTAGCCGAAGCATATCGAACTGGAGTCCCATTTATTTGTTTGACCCGTGATGGCTTTTTAGAGGCACAGACTTTAATTGCAGGAGTCCAAGATTATATGCAGCATCTTGTAATCTCCCCCGCCCAGTTTTATCAAACTAATTGGGAATTTTTGCGATCGCCCCTAGTTGCACCTTTAAAAACCCCTAACTTAGAAACTAATGGCGAAGTAGCGATCGCCCAAGCTGTCCAAGCTTTCTTTAGCTAAAGGATTAAAAAGTTTCAGCTTCCTTCCTAGTTATGCGATCGCTACCCATGAAAACAGCCAAACTCTTTTATCGTATTTGTTATCTCAACCTAGCTGGCACTAGTTCCGCTATATGGGAATCAGAAAGGTCTGCTAAGAAAGGAATACAGCAACTTACTGCAAAATTGGTATGATTAAGACTATTGGACGCACAGCTTCATTAATTGCTAGTAGCTGCTGTGGTTTTTGCTTTAACTTTATACCCTAGGACAATCATGATCACTTTTTAAATGCAATATTGATTATAATCCACTAAGTGCTAAACGCAATTCTGTTACTGAGCGGAAGTATCCCATCGGTAACCCGAGAGGGTGTTGTTGCGGATGAGAGATAAAAGTTGAAGAACTGCTCAAAAATTTAAAGTGTCCCCCAATTTAAAGAATATCCCTGTGAATTATCGCCTCCCTCTAACTGCTGCCTTGGCTACTCTAAGTTATGGATTTGCCCTTTTTAATGTGATCCCGTCCGTAAATGCGCAGGCATTAATTCCCCATACGATCAAACTGAATTTTGGCAATGTTGAAGCCCAAGCCCTAGCCCTAGCTCGTGATGCTGCTCAGTTAGCTCAATTTCAACAATACGAGCTAGCTTTATCCCGTGCCCTTTTGGCAGTGCAGTTATTGCCCCAGTCTTACCAAACCCAAGCCGTGTTGGGCAGTATCTATCTACGGACTGAGGAATATCCTAAAGCGATCGCTTCATTTTCTAATGCTCTAAATCTCAAAAAAGATAACGCTTCAATTTTCTTTAGCCTTGGGGCTGCCTATTTGCGTAACAATAACTATCAATTGGCGATCGATAAAATCAAACAGGGCTTGGTATTAGCGCCGAAATCACCCACCGCTTTTTTTGATTTGGGTAATGCTTATTTTTTATTGAAACGCTACGATGAGGCGATCGCTGAGTACAATAATGTCCTTAAACTAGAGAATAAATTTTGGGCAGCAACAAATAATATTGGCTTAGTCGAGTACGAACGGGGCAATGTCGATACGGCTATCAAAAAATGGGAAGAGGCAATTAGGCAAGGTGAAACCATTGAGGATCGAGCAGCAGAGGCACGTTTAGCTTTAGGAACCGCTTTTTATATTAAAGGCGATCGCTCCAAAGGGATAGAAATGGCAGAAGAAGCTCTCAAAATTGATGTCCGCTATGGCAAACTAGCATTCCTCAAGGAAAATCTGTGGGGTGACAAACTCCTAGCCGATGCCAAAACTATCCTCGCCACCCCCACCTTGAAAATGCTAGTCGAGCAAAGTAACATTCCTTTGACCAAAACTCCAGCTCGACCCTAAACCCAATTAATTAGGGAAATCTTAAATTAGACCTTCGAGTTTACGACGTATAATCTCAATTTCTAAAGACTCTGGAGAAAAATCTGGGTCTTTAATTTGATCTAGTTGATTAGAATCATCGGCTTGCCAATCGGTTTTCTCGACATTACTAACGGGAGGGATTACCAGTTCATCTTCCTGCACAATATTTAAGCCTAGACCAGTATCATCACAAATTTCCACTAGCTCTTTCTCGTCAATGCTCTCGGTGACAGCACTGGGAAAATCTTGCGCTTCTAATAGCATGGCATATCTGATGGCATCATCTTCTTGGATAAATGCCAGCACAATATTTTTGCCATCTTCTAAGCGGGTGTAAATACCTTGATTGTCAGAATCTGCATTAAATAGCAGTACCCATAATTTCATTTCTATAATCCTTAGTTTATTTTTTGATTGGCGGTTTTTAGTACAGTTTTTGCTAATTCTGTGGACTAGCTAGCAAATGTGAGGATTTATATTTTAGATGCTTAAGTTACCGCACTAACTTTAATTTCTATAATTTTGGGCTTTAAGAAGTATTAAGTAGAGCAGATTTATAGACTTTTTCGGTTTGAGCCGCTAATGGCACCCAAGAAAATCGCTCCTGTAATTCCCTAAAGCCTTCGGCGGCAAGCTTGGCACTATATTCAGGATTTTGTAAGACTTCGATTATCCCCTTAGCCAAAGATTCACTATTATTAACAGCAGTTACGACTCCAGTTTTGCTATGACGAACTACTTCTGGTAACCCTCCTGTATTTGAGACAACCACAGGGACTTTGGTGGCAAAACTTTCTAAAGCCACGATGCCAAAGGGTTCATAAAGGCTAGGAAATACAGCACAGTCAGCTAGGGTTTGAAATTTAGTTAATTCAATATCTGACATAAAGCCTGTAAATATGATTTTATGGGCAATACCTAAATTCCAAGCTTGCTGTTTTAAAGCATTAGTATCTCCTGAACCGATAATTACAAACTTAACTTTATCATTGAGAGCAGTAATCACCTGAGGAGCAGCGTTAATTAGTAGGAAAATTCCTTTTTCATGGGTGATTCTGCCCACATAGTAAACAATTTGTTCGCTGGGATCGGCAAACTTGGAACGCAGCAAAGCTTTATCGAAATCAAGATTTTGAAATTTAAGTAAGCGCTCTTGGCTTAAGCCATTATAAACTACGTCAATTTTGGAATCTGGGCAATTAAGGGCACGGATAATTTCGGCGCGCATATAGTTAGTACAGACAATTATTCTAGTAGCTTTTGTCGCCAATTGGATTTCTTGTGTGTGAATGTAACGCTGAGTATCATTATGGATACCATTGTATCTACCAAATTCGGTGGCGTGAATTGTGGCAATTAAAGGTAAATTAAATTTTTCAGACAGGGCGATCGCCGCTTCCGCTACAAGCCAATCATGGGCGTGAATTAGTTGAAATTTTTGCTTAGAGATTCCATTAGAATTTCCTGATATATTGACAAGCTGATCTATGAAATAGCTACTCATTGCCAAATTCATATTAACTATCCACTTAAAAAATTCTTGATCATATTTGACTGGGACTCGATGGACGTGAATACCGTCAACTATTTCATAATTAGCACTGCCTTCTACAGAAACTGTGATCAAATGGATTTCATGATTAAGTAAAACCAATTCTGGATAAAGTTCAGCGACATGGCGAGATATACCTCCAATGATGCGTGGTGGAAACTCCCAAGCTAGAACTAAGATTTTCATGGAAAGAAAGTTGGGGTTGAGGTTTTAGACTAATTTTTTTTGCATTAATTACATATTTACATAAACTAATGTCCAACTTGCATTTTTTAAGAACTACTCTCTTCTCAGGCAAGAATTAGTTGGGGACGAAAATACTCTAAACCTAGGGTGAGATCACTAACTCTTAATAACATGAATTCGATCTCTACCTAGTTTCTTGGCATTGTACAAAGCTGAGTCTGCCGCTTGAATTAGGGTTGAGAAATCGGCAGATGTAGGTTTTAGGGTAGCAATACCTAAACTCATGGTGACATTAGGGTTAATGGTTGATTTTTCGTGGCTAATGCCTAGATTTTTGACTGCTTGCCTGATGGTTTCGGCGAGGTGAATTGCTCCTTCTAGGTTAGTGGTGGGAAGAATAATGCCAAACTCTTCGCCGCCATACCTTGCCACTAGATCGGTGGGTCTTTTGATGCTACTGGCGATCGCATGGGCTACTTGTTGAAGGCATTTATCCCCCATTTGGTGACCATAGTAGTCGTTATAGGGTTTAAAGTAATCTATGTCACCCATGATTAGAGATATACAACTTAGTCCTCGATAACTGCGCTGCCACTCTATTTCTAAAAATCGATCAAATTTACGGCGATTAGCGACTTGGGTTAAATAGTCTAAGGATGCTATCCGCTCAAGTTCTTCTGCCTTTGCTTTGCGATCGCTAATATCACGGACAAAATCTATAACTAAACTTTTTTCGGTGGTATCTAGTAAAACGGTTCTAACTTCTACGGGAAAAATTCTGCCATCTTTGCTTAAATGTTGAGCTTCAAAAAATACACAATTATCCTGAGCTAGTTTTTGCGGAATATTTATTGGCGGATTAAAGCCTTGGGGGGTAATATCTCGGGGCGACATTTGCATTAATTCTTCTTTGGTATAGCCTAAACTTAGGCAGGCAGCTTCGTTCACCTCGACAAAATTAGTGGGAATACCTTCGTTATTGAAGGCATGAATGAACACTGCTTCAGATTTAGCAGCAAATAGAGCCTGATATCTTTGCTCACCTTCAATGAGGGCGGCTTCGGCTTTTTTGCGATCGCTGATATCACGGGTAAAGGCAATTATTAAAGGTTTACCTTCAGAGGTTTCAAGTTCGTTTAGACTAAGCTCTACTGGAAAAATTCTGCCATCTTTTGCCTGATGTAAGACTTCACCTGTGGCATATTTATGGGTACGGAGGTCTTTCATAACCTGCGGGTCACAGACAAAGTCATTGGGCATGATCTGGCTAGGATTCATGGTTAGAAGCTCGGCACGGCTATATCCTAGGCTTTGGCAAGCAGCATCATTTACTTCAGTAAACTGGCTGGGATTTCCGATTTCCGTAAAACTATTGATAAATACAGCATTGGATCTGTGATTAAACAGAGTTTGGTATCTTTTTTTTATATCAAGTAGGTCGGCTTCTGCTTTTTTGCGTTCAGTTAGATCTCTTACCGCTGTGACCCGAACTGGCTGTCCTCGCCATTGGATAGTTTTACCTTGAACCTCAAGCGGAAATTGCTCACCATTGCGCTTAATTCCTAAAACTTCATAGGGGTTAGAATAATTTTGCTTAATTCGAGTTTTAATCAGACCTTGGTACTCAGGAGCAACATAGCCTAAGGCATTTTTACCAATTACTTCAGCTCGATCATAGCCCCAAAGTTTACAAATTGCGGCGTTAACATCAACGATTTTGAAGTTAGTATGGATAACTAAGCCTTCAAATGCTACTTCAAATAGCAATTGCAAATAGTCAGATGGGCTTAAATTAGAATTGGCTCCAAGTTGAGTAAAAGCTAACTCGGCTTTGACACAATTTAATTCTGCCTCTAGTTGCAAAGTTCTATTTGTGTATTGGCTTACATCAATTTCAGTCATGGAGAACAGGAAATTAAACTTTCTTCATATTCGTATAAATATAGCCTGTTTATCTTAGTATTTGGCTGTAAATTTGAGCTTATCTACTAAATCGTTAAGGCGATCGCTATTTACTCGGTAACTAAGGGGGTGAGCAATTAGGCGGGCGGTGCTTTCAAATAGGACTTCGATTTCCACTAAGCCATTTTCCAAGAGAGTTCTACCTGTGGATACGAGGTCAACGATCGCTTCGGACATACCTGTAATGGGTCCTAATTCCACAGATCCATAGAGGGGAATAATTTCTACAGGTAAATCTATGCTTTGGAAATATTCACGAGCAATCCTTACAGATTTAGAAGCGATGCGAGAATGGGGCGGTAAATCTAAAACAGACTGGTATGGGCTTTGATTGGAAACGGCGATCGACATCCGACATTTGCCAAAGCCTAAATCCAGCAAGCGAGCGACCTTAGGCATCTTTTCCCGCAATACATCTTCGCCCACAATCCCCAACTGTGCCTGTCCATATTCCACATATACCGAAACATCCTGCGCTCTAACTAGTAATGCCTGCGCTGTACCTGTGGGATCGGTGATTTGTAATTGGCGGCTGGCGGGATCGAGAAATGCGCTGAAATCTAGACCAACTGATTTGAATATAGCGATCGAATCTTTGAGTAATGAGCCTTTGGGCAGAGCAACGGTAATCATGGGGATATTAGGGAAATCAAACTTACTGATTGATCATACGGGACTGCGATCGCAATTTTTTTTTGAAATGACTAACTTGATTAAATAGCTTTGAATTAATTAACTAGATTAATTTAACAGGATTAATTAAACTGTATCCATGAGCAAAATTGATGAAAACATAAACTTTAAACCGCCCAGTGGTTTTGATATTGAGTTTCTGCCTGCGGAAAAACGCCTAGAGCAATACTTAATCGACACCATGCGAAACGTATTTGAACAGTATGGTTATACTCCCATTGAAACCCCTGCGGTAGAACGCTTAGAAGTCTTGCAGGCAAAGGGCAACCAAGGTGACAATATTATCTATAGCATTAGTCCGATTGTGTCTGAAGATGGTGATAAAGATAGCGATCGCCGTGGTTTAAAATTTGACCAAACTGTACCTCTAGCTGCCTATATTGCCCGTCATTTAAACGATTTGAGTTTTCCCTTTGCTAGATACCAAATGGATATGGTATTTCGGGGCGAGCGTGCAAAAAAAGGAAGGTATCGCCAGTTTCGCCAGTGTGACATAGACGTAGTGGGACGAGGAAAATTAAGCTTGCTCTATGATGCTCAGATTCCTGCGATAATTGCCCAGATTTTTGATGCTATTAACATTGGCAAATATTTAATTCGGATTAATAATCGTAAGGTTTTAACTGGTTTCTTTAGTGCGATCGCTATTACTCCTGAACAAATTCGCACCTGCCTTAAAGTTGTGGATATGCTGGATAAAATCGGCGAGGCGAAGGTCAAATTAGAACTAGAAAAGCAAGGTGTTTCTGGAAGTCAAGCAGAACAAATTATCGGTTTTACAAAAATTAAGGGTGATAATAATGCGGTTTTAGAACAACTAGCCCAAGTATCCCAAGCATTAGGAAACCCAACCGATTTTGAGCAGGGAATTTCCGAACTGAGAGAAGTCATAAATGGAGTTATCGCTTTAGGTGTGCCAACTGATAAATATTGTATTGATCTAGCGATCGCCCGTGGTTTGGAATATTACACAGGAACCGTCTATGAAACTACGCTAATTGGCTACGAGAGCTTAGGTAGTATTTGCTCAGGCGGTAGGTACGAGGAACTTGTGGGAATATTTGTGGGCGAAAAGATGCCAGGTGTGGGAATTTCCATTGGCTTAACTCGGCTCTTGCGGCAATTAATGGATGCCAAAGTTCTCAAACCTCTTGCTCCTAGCCCTGCTCAAGTTATGGTCTTAAATCTCAACCCTGAGTTCATGAATACCTATCTCCAAGTTTCGCAAACCCTGCGTCAAGCTGGAATTAATGTCCTAACCAGCTTTGAATCTCGTCCCATTGGCAAACAATTTCAACAGGCAGATAAATTGGGAATTCCGCTCTGTGTGATTATCGGTGAGGCAGAAGTGAAGAGTAAAACCTGTAATCTTAAAAACTTAAAAACAGGTATCCAAAAAGCGATCGCCCTTGATGATTTAGTGGCTGAAATACTAGCGGAAATTGCGTTGAAGCATTAATCAGAATATATCCAAATCACAAATAAATATATGAAGTCTTACCAATCCACAATTAAAAATACTCTGTTTCTAAGTTTAATTTTGCTTTGTCCCACTGGTGCTGCCATGGCAGTGGAAACACGATGCGGTTGGTTGGCTAATCCTACTCCTGCAAATTGGTGGATCACCGACAGTCAAGCCACATGGATAATCTCCGTTCAGGGTGGGTTCAGAGCAAAAGGAATGGACAATATTCAAGAACCCAAGGAATTCGTCAAAGTCAATGGAAACTATGGATATTCCTGTGCCTGTATGGATGTAGTATCTAATCGCAAGCAAAAGCGAATTGTTTCTATTCAAAGCGTCGAACAATTACCATTGAGAAATTGTCAAACAGATAAATCTCTATCCCGTCCCTAGGAGTTTTCATAGAAGACAGCCGTTACACAAGTAGAAGAAGTTCGGGTAACTAACCTAGAAATCCAGAAACACGTAGATTTCTAAGCCAAATTATTACTTATGAGGAATTGGATTAATATTTCTTAAAACTCCATTGATAAACCTATATCCATCTTGGGTACTGTAACGCTTTGCTAGTTCTACAGCTTCATTAATAGCGACGGCTTTGGGAACTTCCAGATAGGCAATCTCCGCAGTAGCGATTCTGAGAATATGCTGATCCATTTGTGCCAATCTACTTAACTGCCAATCTACTAAAGAACCTGTAATCAGGGCATCTATATGCGATCGCTCCTTATGGATAGTTTGTAATAATTGCACAGCATAATCCCTTACTTCTTGCTGACGGGCAGTTTGAATTAACTCAGGAAATTCTAAAGCCATACCTGCACGATTGATGGCAGTTTGAGCTATGGCGATCGCATCTTTGACCATAACTTGAGCAGTGGCGAGGTCGGAAGCACGGGTTTCACTAGAAAAAAGCATATCCTGTCCCCGTTGCAGTTCTCCACTGGCGGTGATAATCATTTCTTTAATTTCTTCTGTGAGCGATCGCACAGCGGCAATCACCATATCATCAATAGTTTTGGTCGTCAGGATCTCAGGTTTGACAGGCAATTGGCTGATACTTAACAGGGCGAGTTCACGGGCAATATGACGGGCTTGCATAAAAACGGGAGTAATAAAGCTAAAATAGCTTGTTGATCCTACCAGCAAAATCACATTCTATGACTCAGACCTTTATTGCTAAGCTTCACCACCAAGGGCAAATTTTGACAGTGCCTGTGCCCGCAGATCAAACCATCCTCGAAGCTGCCTACGATCAGGGCATTGATCTACCTTGTTCTTGCTATACAGGAGTATGCACCACCTGTGCGGCTCAGTTAATCTCAGGTGAAGTCGATCAAAGTCTAGGCATGGGCGTTGGTGGTATGGGCGCAGAGCTTGATGCCAAGGGCTATATTTTACTGTGCGTGTCCTGCCCCAAATCAAATGTAGAGATAGTTACGGAAAAGGAAACAGAGGTGTATGAGCTTAGGTTTGGTAGAGGTTCGGCATAAAATCCAACATGGGAACCTCGCCTTGCGACCTTTTTTGTGGCGGGATTGAAAATAAAGTGGTGTAAGTTAATCTGTTCTTAAATTAAATACCCAGCTGAACTAGGTATGATGATGTGGCAGTGAGAAGGATTAAGGGGCATGGCTAAATCTAAGCAACGGCGTTACCTGTATATTGGCTTATGTCTTTTACTGGCATTACTTGTATTTCTGGGGATTCAGTTTTTTCAGCCCCGCGATCGCCTAAATAATGCTGGTACTATTCCAGCCTTACCCCAGCATCAGTTAATTAAGGCTTACTTTAACCAAAATCAAGCTGCTAGTTATACTGACCCATATCGTAAAATTACCCGTCCTGGTGATGATATTGAGCAACTAATTATCGACAATATCAATGAGGCAAAATCTACTATTGATATGGCTATACAAGAACTACGTCTACCTAAAATTGTCCAAGCTTTGAGCGATCGCCAAGGTGCAGGAGTTAAAGTGCGTTTAGTGATTGAGAATACCTATAATCGAGGCTACAGCGAATATTCGGCAGCAGAACAAGCTGATTTTAATGAGCGAGAACAGGGAAAATATAATGATTTCAAAGCTTTTGCTGATCTAAATGGCGATGGCAACTTGTCTCAAGATGAAATTAATCAACGGGACTCGATCCCTATGCTGAAAAATGCCAAAATTCCCTACATTGATGATACTGCTGACGGTTCCAAGGGATCGGGACTCATGCACCATAAGTTCATAGTTATAGACAATAAAGTCGTATTTACCACCTCCGCCAACTTTACGATGAGTGATGTCCACGGCGATTTTGGGGCGCCATTAACTACGGGGAATAAAAATAATGCCCTCCGTATTGAAAGTCCTGAAATGGCAAAGTTATTCACCCAAGAATTTGAATTAATGTGGAATGATAAGCTATTTGGCACCAAAAAACCCCATCGTCCAGCACAGTCGTTTATGGTTGGCGATATTCCCATTGAGGTTAAATTTTCCCCTGATAAAACAGCGATCGCTTGGCAAGATACAAGTAATGGGCTAATTGGTAAAAGCTTAAATAAAGCTCAAGCATCGGCGGACATGGCACTATTTGTCTTTGCTGAGCCTGATTTGGGCAATCTGTTAGAAGAAAAACATAATCAAAATGTTGATGTTAAGGTGCTAATTGATCCGAGCTTTGCCTATCGAGATTATTCTGCCGCTTTGGATATGTGGGGCTATGTTTCCACCCAAGATTGCCGAGTAGGTAATAGTAAACCTTGGGCAAAACCCATTGATACCGTGGGTGTGCCTAATTTAGTCAGAGGCGATTTGCTACACCACAAGTTTGGCGTAGTTGATGGAAATACGATTATTACTGGCTCACATAACTGGTCAAATACCGCCAATCGCACCAATGATGAAACGTTGCTAATTATAAACAATCCTCTGGTGGGCGCACACTTTCAACGGGAATTTGATCGCCTGTTTGATGATGCCCGTCTCGGAGCCACAGAAAAAGTTAAGCTTAAGGCAAAAACCACTTGTCCTGAAAAAATTGCAACTCCTAAAAAGCGGCGGGTTCGTAAACGTAAGCGTACGGAGCAAACTGAGACTACGGCTACAACAACACAACCTGAAGTAATTGAGGATACCGCCGATTAGGTTTATTAGTTAATTTTAGAGAAATTTCTTAAATAACCACTTTCAAAATTTATGTAGTTGTGTTAATCTAGGCAAGGCACTTAAGGGTTACTAACTCAACGGTAGAGTACTCGGCTTTTAACCGATTTGTTCCGGGTTCAAATCCCGGGTAACCCATATTTTATTTACGTTCTAAAAATTGCAATATCAACATACTCCCGTTTTACCTGACGAATTGATTTCAGGCATCCAAGTCAAAAGTGGGGGTGTATACCTAGACTGCACAGTTGGTGGTGGTGGGCATAGTGCTTTGATTTTGCAGAAATGTGAACTTATTAAGCTAGTAGCAATTGATCATGATCAGATGGCGATCGCTGCGGCTCAAGTTAAATTATCTGAGTTTAGCGATCGCCTAGAGTTTTGGCATGGTAATTTTAGCCAGTACCGCCCTAAGCAAAAATTTAACGGGATTATTGCCGACTTGGGAGTGAGTTCTGCCCAACTAGATCTGCCTGAACGGGGTTTTAGCTTTCGAGATGCGGGTGATTTAGATATGCGCATGGATCAATCCCAAACTTTAACGGCGGCGGATATTGTTAATGATTATGCGGAAATCGAGTTGTCAAAAATATTTTTTGAACTAGGTGAAGAACGATATTCCTATCGCATTGCGCGGGCGATCGTGAAAGCTAGACCACTCAAAACTACAGTTCAACTAGCTGATGTAATTTTTCATGCTGTGCCTCGTGCCTATCGCTACGGCAGAATCCACCCTGCTACTCGGGTTTTTCAAGCTTTAAGAATTACCGTAAATCAAGAATTAAAAGCCTTGGAAACATTACTGCAAAAGGCTCCTGACTGGCTAGAAGTGGGTGGGAAGATTGGCATAATTAGCTTCCATAGCCTAGAGGATCGGATTGTGAAGCATCGACTAAAGGAAGACGATCGCCTGCGGGTAGATACGAAAAAACCAGTAATTGCCACAGAAGCAGAAGTTAGTGTAAATCCCCGTTCCCGTTCTGCCAAACTCCGCATTGCTACAAAACTTGAACCTTTGGGTTAATTTAGAACCCTCATTCCACTCTAAATTTGAGGCAAAATTAAATGATTTAGATAAATCGATTCGTACACTTCAGAACTACACCAAAACATCCAAGACAGATGTAATGAAGCCGATATTGAGATTCTTTCACCCCATTATCGATCTATGCGAGATGGTAACCTAACCACTATTCCCGCAAATTATTTACCCAGTGATTATCAAGCTCCTACGTTTCGCTTAACTCAGCTTAATTCTCAATCTAGTTCAAAGAATTGCGACAATACATAACAATCCAATTCATCAAGGCTGAGATTTATGAAAAATTTTTTAACGATAATTCAAGGCTGGTTTAACGATCCCACTTTTCAAAAAATTCTGGAAATGTCTTTTGGCATAGCGATCGTCGCTATAGTTTTTCGAGTTTTGGCTAGAATTCTACCCCGCCAAGTGGCAGATTCTGATTGACGCTATCGCATTCGCAAAGGGATTGACTTTTTGGGATATGTGGTGATGGTATTGATTGTAATTTTAATATTTAGCGATAGTTTGGGACAATTGACCGTCATCTTTGGGGTCGTCGGTGCTGGCATTGCCTTTGCCTTACAAGCTCATGTTACGCAGAAGGATAAATGAGATGATGTAGATAAGAGAGTTGGAGTAAAAAGTTATGAATAAAGCATTTTTCGACTTGTACTCAGATTACATAATAAGCTCGTTTGGCAAGATCACAGCAACAGGGATGTCAGAGCTAATTGAAGGAGAACTAAGTCACGACCAAATTACTAATAGACTCAGGATGTACCCAAGTGGCTCAAAGGATTTATGGGAGATAGTTAAGCCAACAATTCGGGAATACGAAGACAACTAAGCGAGGAGAATAAAAACGAATTACTCCGAAAAATGTTAAAAATATGTTGTCAAAACCGCCTGCAATTCAGCTATGTATTAACTGATATTAGGTTTGGCAGTAAAGAAAATATGCAAAATATTAAGGAAGTAATCAACAAAGATTTTATCATGGAGGTTAAGGGCAATCGTTTAGTCGCGATATCTGCGGACGAAAAAAGTAAGGGGCATTTTACAAATCTTGAATCAATTGAGCTAAAACCAGATACTCCTAGCACGGTGTTTTTTGAGGGGATAGATTTTCCTGTATTACTCACCAAGCAAGTTTTTATAAACAAAAATGGTTCTGAGGGTATCTTATATTTAGCTTGCAGTAATCTCGACCTAAAAGCCTCTGAAATATCAATAATTTATCAAAAACGCTGGAAAGTTGAAGAATTTCATAAGTCCTTAAAGTCTAATCTTGCTCTTGCTAAATCTCCTACTCGTCTTGTTAATACTCAAAGCAATCATATTTTGCCTGTTTCTATGCTTTTGTTAAATTGGAGCGTATTTCTATAGGCTCTAAGCTTAATCATTTTGCGCTTAAGGCAAAGCTTTACTTTAATGCGATTAGAGCTAGCTTATCTCAACTTCAGTCCCTCTCTTATCCTTCTGCATAACATCAGTCATTAATGCTTGCATTTTGTCATAAAGATTCAACATCAATTATTCTCGGTTCTCTAGCTTGCACCATTTAGTTGCTTTAATCTCAAGGTATCGGTAACAGAAGTCAAATAACCTTGAGTAAGAGAAGTTATTAAGTTCAGAGATATTTTCTGCTTCAGTTTTCAAGCCTTCACCAATGGTTTCTTTGTATAAACCCTGAAAAAGGGGGATTATACAAAAACTCCAAACGGCTATTACTTCGATTGTGGGTTGGGACTATATTCTTAATGCGATATCTTTAACCTTTATTTAGAGATCTGGTACAACGTGGTCTGGAAGAGTTGACTTAGTGGAATTCCTGCCGCTTTTGCCATTTCGGAAATTACGCTGGTTTGAGCGAAAGAGCAGTATAGTCCTGCCTCTAAAAACCAAGGCTGTTCATTCGGGTCAATGCGGAAATCAAACAGGCTATAGTGGCGACAGCCTAGCGCCATGTGACAATTTCGAGCCGCTTCCCAAACTCTTGCAGTAATAAGATCGCTGGGATCGACAATCCAGGACTTAGCATTTCCTTTCGCGACCATTCCCAAGTCTCCATTTTCATCTCGCTTAAGTTTGTCTTCATGTTGTCGAATCGGTTGCCTTTGTTTATTCATTGCATATTCTTCTAATGGTAAACAAATCAATTGCCCGCGATCCTCAATGACTCCGCATCTGACTTCCCGACCGAGTTCGATAAATGTTTCCACCAATATCTCATCAGCGAAAGCAAAAGCAGTTTGTAAGGCATTTTCATACTCAGAGATATTTTTTACAAGCGTCACGCCCAGAGAGTTATCTTCATTGAGAGGTTTCACGACGGTCGGAGGTGTCAGCGTCGGAAAATCTCCGAGACGAAGTAGCTCTCCTGAAGGCACTCGTACGCCTGCTGCTGCAACCACAGCTTTTGCTTTTGCTTTATTTGCGGTCAGTGCCATCACATCTGGCTTGTTGCCCACATAGGGAATGTCGAGTAAATCAAACAAGGCTCTGTAGACTGTCATGCCCGAAACGCAAAACATCTGAGGCAGCATTACATCAAGTTTGAGCGCTATTAGAACTTGGATCGCTTCCGTTAGGTGCATGGGAATTGCATCGGCGATCGCCTCTTTGTGCAAAGATTTTGGGAAGCGCCATTGGCGATCGGGTGTGACGTAAGCTATATGAAATTCATACAGGGCTGCATCCGCGTTGGACTCAAGACAATCCTCTGCATAGAGCCGTGACAAGTCGCAGTAAAACTCACTAACCGCAGAACCCACTAAGTGTAAAACCCGAAGTACCATCTTCAATCTCCTGCTAACTCGACAAGTTTACCGATATTGAAATCAATCCGAATCCATCCCTTAAGCTGTAGTAAGTTTTCTAGTAGCAACCAAGGAATCTGAAAGTGGTGAACCATCAAAAATGGAAGCGGATCGTCCCATTCAAAAATCGCATCTTTGCCCTTAATAATAATTTGTATTCGTTGCCAAGCCTGAGTAGGGGAACCTAAATGTGTCAGAAACCGCCAGATTTCATGGTAGATCCAGTAGGTCGGGCGACTTGATGCTAAGGGCTGAATCGCATTTGCTAATGGCTCTCGATCTAAATAAGCCTTTGCGACATCTGGATGATTGTAAAACATCGTAATGGCTGAATGAGTGCGGGGATTACATTCGATCGCATAGATCTTCCCATCTGATGCTTCAATAAAGTCAAAGGAAACTTGCCCAGTCAAATTTAGACTACTCACAAACTTTCTCACCCATGCCTCGATCTCTGGATGCTCGACCATCTCATAGTTAATCTGAAATGCTGACGATCGACAGCAACAATGCATTCGCAATTCTCCATTCCTTACTGTGCTATGAGTGCAGTATTCCTGACCTGAAATGAAGGCTTGCATAATCCAAGGATTATTTTTAGAAATAGGTAGATTTTCAACAAATGCCTTAGTTTCTACAAGACTATTACAAGGAAGCTGAGTCAAATCTAATCGCCGTACTGAATCATAGAGAATACTTTTCAGGATATATTTTTGGCAGTGCTGAGAAAAATCAAAATCTAATACTTGCTGCGAATCTGTAATGCAGTGGGAATCAGGAACGGAGAGATTGAGAGAAGTTGCGATCGCTGAAAACTCAAACTTGTCATCCAAACGCTGTACCTCGTCTGGGTCAATATGTATGACCTCACAGTAACCTGAAAGCACTTTTTTTGCTAAAGCGTCATAATAACTTGCGATTGGACTACAAACTGGAATATAAACATCAACGCTTTCTCGCTGCACGATCTCAAGCAGTGCATCAGTGTAGTCTTTTGCTTGAGGCTTGGGAATGGTATAAAACTGATCGATGTCCCAAGAAAACCGATGTCCTGTCAACCAGTATTTATGGTATTCCACTAAGATGACCCGATGCCCTGCCCGATGGAAAGATCGAGCGAGCTGCAATGCTTTAGTCATTTTACCACCACTAATTAAGATGGTTTTAGGATGAGTCGCGATCGCTCGACGTTGGAAAGGCTTGATTAGAATTGCTCTAAGGAGAGCGATCGCAGTTAGCGTAAGATTTAGCGGAAGAGCGAAAAGCAGCAGGGCAAGAGTTGCTACTGTTTTCAAAGATGTTTGTCCTCGATTATCATTTGTGCGATCGATATGCATTGTCAAACTAGATTTAAATCTGATTAATTTTAGGGTGAATGGAACAAAGCGCAAGTCACCCTACTCTCTCTAAACTCGGCGGATCAATGTTAGACCGTCTCTTAATGGAAGCAAAACTTGTTCGACACGAGGATCGTCTACTACGGCTTGATTGAAAGCAGCGATCGCAGTTCCATTCGGTGTGGCTTCACCATTCAGGTAAGGTTGCCCTTGCATCAGCGTGTTATCCACGCAAATCAAGCCATTTTTCGCAAGCAAAGAACCCTCTAGCAGGATGTTTAGGTAGTCTATATACCCTGCCTTATCAGCATCGATGAATACTAAATCAAAGGTCTCGCCTGCATCCGCTAAGTATCTCAGCGTAACCATTGCTGGAGCAATCTTAACCAGAATTTTGTGACCGTCAGGAGACCGATCAAAACAGGCTTGCGCGATCGCTGCTGCGAATGGATCGACTTCACAGGCAACAATCTGTCCATCTGGTGGTAAAGCTTCGGCGATCGCAAGTGCCGAGTATCCAGTAAACATGCCGATTTCTAGCACTCGCTTCGCTTGAGTCAGATGCACAAAAAATTTGAGCACTTGACCTTCTACATGCCCCGATAGCATTTCCTGCTCTAAAGGCTGAATCGTCTCTCCATTTGCCGATCGCTGTTTCCAGTCTTCAGTTTGAGTGCGGTGCACAAGTGCTGCCAACGCGGGTGATTCTGGTGTCGTGCAACTACTGATATAGGGATCTAGACCCCTCGCTAATTCCCAAGCTTGATTTAGCTCAGATTTGACTTCAGGATCGACGTTCTCCAATGATTCTATCTTCTGGCTTAGAAACTCCAGTTTAGCCGCCAAAATTCCTACTGGAGTTACAGGTCTAGCGATCATGCCTTCACTCCTACTGGAATTTTGGGATCGATAGGAGTATCAGCAGAAAGATACATATCTTCTCCGTCGCCTCCTCGGGGATAGGATCGGCAAATTTCTTTATGAGTCGCGAGGTACTGCTCCAAATCCGAGCGAGTGAGATCGTTCATAAAATGACAACTGCCAATGGGCTTCGGCATGGCTGCACGTACTAATCCATCCCTTGTTCGACTGATCGATTCTGTCGCTTTCCATAACAGCTCAGGAGTCAGATAAGGACTATCGATCGCTAAGCCAATTCGACTCATCAAGCCCAAGATGCGATCGCGATCAACAATCGAAATATAGTCTCGTTGCTGAGCAATCGTTGCTGAGAATGCCATATCGATATTGACACCGTGACCGTGGAACATCGGCACATCAGGAGTTAGCTCTAGTGTAGGACTCCAAGTATGTCCGTAGGCAATGACACGATCAAGATCCAACTCGTGCAGGTTAGGAACTTCTAGAGTGAGCATTGTATTGATCGCCTCATAAGTGACCTGATGTGCAACCTGCCGTAGCTCAGGCGTACCATTCAAATAACCAAATCTAGTCTTGAGTAATGCCTCACCATGTTCCTCTAGCAAACAAAAGATGTCGCGATTGGCAACCACGGCGATTTTAATCAATTCTGCCATCCCATTTCGAACTTGATCGATGGGTAATGTCTTCAAAAAAGAGAAGTCTAAGATCACTTTTTGGGAAGCATGATAGGCACCTAATCGGTTTTTTAGCTTGCCATGATTTACAGCGACTTTAATGGCGACACTTGCATCGATCAATCCAATTAGCGTAGTTGGGACGCGGATGTAGTTTGTACGACGGCGGTAAGTGGCGCAGGCAAACCCAGCGACATCAGTGGTCAAACCGCCACCCACCACTAGCACTGGCTCTTTACGCACCAGCCCAAAGTCAGAAAACGCATCAACAATTTTCTCAAACGTTCGGAGCGTTTTATCTGTCTCTTTGATAGTTACTGGAAAGACTTTTAGATCGATTTGGTGATGCTTAAAGTAATCCTGAATCTGTTCGCCGTATAGACCATAAACCGTTGCATCAACCACCATTAAGCAGCGCCCGAACTGGCGATAGCTCTCGGCAATTTCAGAATTTTTGATCGCAAAAGCTCCCTCTACATAAAGCAAGCTGAAGTCGATCTTCTCGTAACCTTCTATATGAAACGCTGTTTCTGTAGCTCTAAAAGTTGCCTGAATGTTGCCCATAAATCTTTTCCAATCTCTTGACGTTTATAAAACTTAACAGACTTGTAATATATCGTAACAGTTTTATCATAATAATTTTGAGTTCTCTTGACCGCGTCCGCACAGCTTATTTTTAATGCGAAACTGCAGCACTAAGTTCTGTTGCAGATTTGTTTTGAGATTAGTCAAAACTTAGATGTGATTTAAAATACTCAAAATCATTATCCTTTATCGTCCACCTCACTAGCGACAAGACCGCGATGAAGAATGCGATCGCCGATTACTTTCGAGTGATCGGCGCGGTGCATCGTACAGCGGTTATCCCAGATCACAATGTCACCGTTTTGCCAGTAGTGCCGATAAAGCCTATGGTGACGAATTGAATGTTTGTAGAGCAGACGAATGACTCGCTGGCTCTCTTCTAGATTCAATCCTTGAATCACTTGACATCGCTCTGGTGTCGATAAATAAAGTGCAATCTTTCCAGAAATAGGATGTCTCTGAAATAAGGGATGCCAAGCCTGACTTTCTAGATCGTCGTCTAACTTCACGCCAGAAGCTTCATGAAGTACAGTTGCACTTGATAGCTTCACTTTAACCTGAGTTGGCAACGTTTCAAAGGCACAATATTGATTAGAAAACAGAGTTTCGCCTCCATATTCAGGTAGTAAAATCGCTTTTAGTGCTGTATATGCAGGTGGTTTAGCAATATAGCTCGTATCAGTATGAAAAACGCTTCTGGGGGTGCGATCGCGTCCCACATTGCTCACAAGATTCAACCAAGGTTGATGCGGGACAGCCTCTTCCCCTGCGGTAAACATGAGATCGCCCAACTGCCTAAGAAAGGTAACGAATTCATCATCATCAATCGATTGATTCCGAATAATGACTACGCCGTTTTCAGCCAGCAACTGCTTGAGATGATGAATATCATAACCTCCCGCATCGTTGACTTGCAGTCCTGTGATTTCAACACTGAAAGGCAAAAGATTTTGCAAAGTAACACCCATACTTTGTGCCTATGGATTGACCAAGAGAAACCTTTGCAATAGTTCAAAGTCTAACTGACTGACCTGAAGATCGGCAGTCTTGAAATTGTGATGTGCTGTGTTCTCGTCAGGGAAAGCAATGCAAGCGATTCCTGCTGACTTTGCAGACTCTAACCCGTCGACATTGTTTTCGATCGCCACACAGCTATTCGGCGTTTGATTCAATTCTTTTAAGGCAACTATATAGGCATCCTTGTCAGGTTTGGGATGCTTTATTTTAGAAGAATTGAGGACGAGATCGAAATCATTGACATCAATCTCGTTATGGAGTGCCTCAAGCATCGATAACACATTTTGCTCTGAAGTTCCTGTTACTAGGGCAAGCTTCAGTCCGTTCTGTTTTGCTTTCCTTATTACATCTACAACGCCTGAACGAGCTATCAACGGCTCTTGATGCAGAGCATTTTGAAAAATCTCAGACTTAGAATGGTGAATAGCGGCGGCATCGACCGATTGCCCGTTCGATTTTGCGTATTCTTCAATCCGCTGTTTCCCACCACTTTTCTCCAAGAGACTCGCATATTCCTCTCTCGACCATTGCCAGTCTAGGTTGTGGAGCACAAAGGCTTGATTAAAAGCTTGTCTTTATAGCTCGGGAGTATCTGCGATCGTGCCCATCGATCCAAAAAAGATAGCTGACATTTTATCTGTAGGTAGATGAGTATAAAAACTGGATTTTAGCAGAGAGACAAAAGATACTAAATCAATCTTTAGAGAGATCTGAAAATTGCCGATCTATTATTTATGTATTCGATTAATTATTTGATATTTTGGAAATAGTTAGCATTAGCAACATTCATCAATGCCTGTAATTTATCGTAGAGATTTGCAGCACTTTGATTTCAAGTCCTCTACAAAAAAGGGTTATAGGGCGAAGCTCCTCGTTATGGTTTTAACTTTTCTATCTGTGGCACGTTTGATCGTAATTTGATATAAGTGATTATTTTGAGAAAACATAAAGCTCTATCTATTGTTTTTCAATACCCTAAATCATCATCTAGCCAAGGTTGACAACATTGCATCAAACTTTCTAGGCTTACTTACCGAAATCCCATCCAGATTCCTATGCCAGTCAGGATCTCCCACAATAAATAACCTCCCTTCGGCACGGGTCAAAGCCACATAGAGTAAATTATGCTCTTGCTCTCTCTGCCAATCCTGCTGATTTTTCCAGACTGCGGGCATTATATCTGGTTCAATAATCCAGACTCGTTCTGCTTCTAAGCCTTTTGCTCTGTGGACTGTGCATAGGGCGACTGGGGCATTATCGTCTGAGAATAGGCGGTTTATGTATTCTGTGAGTTGGTTGATATTCTGAAATTTATGGGCGTTAGCAATACTCATTAACTCATGTTACGCAGAAGGATAAATGAGATGATGTAGATAAGAGAGTTGGAGTAAAAAGTTATAAATAAAGCATTTTTCGACTTGTACTCAGATTACATAATAAGCTCGTTTGGCAAGATCACAGCAACAGGGATGTCAGAGCTAATTGAAGGAGAACTAAGT
>CASBQR010000006.1 GCA_949127865.1 Synechococcales cyanobacterium PMM_0082 | reverse complement strand
TTCATGATTAATATTGGTATTAATCCGCTAGTGATGATAGTTTTTATAATTATCCTAGTGCTCGGAATCATTGGACTGTACTTTGTATTAAGTGAAATGTTTAGGAGAGATAAATCATGATTAATATTGGCGGCAATCCGCTAATGATCCTTTTGGCAATTGTTGCAGCCATGGGAGGAATAGGACTATATTTTGTCCGTAGCTTTCGACCTGAACTAGCTAGAGACCACGATATTTTCTTTTCGGCGATCGCCCTAGTTTATGGAATTATCCTCTTGGCATTTAACTTTCGGATGGAAATTACCACCCAACTAGCTCAGGTCTTAGTTGTTGGTTTTGCTGGTTGGTTTGCGGTAGAGTCGTTAATTTTGCGGCAAGCTCTATCTACCCAAGCTAGGCGGTCGCCCATGAATCCCATCGAAGATGATCCCATGGAACCAGACTACAGAGGTTATCGAGCCGAAATTGATCCAAATCGTGAATTTGCGCCTCGGCGTTCCAAAAATACTCGTCAAATGCGAGGTACACCTGCCCAGCAAACTGAGCTTAGGGGAGATGTGGAAAGAAGAAGTGATGGTAGAAGCTCTACACCTAGAAATGCAGACTCGGATCAAAAACCCCGTCGTCCTCGGAGACCTTCCGATGCGGTTATAGATATTGATGAAGATGATATTCGTCCAGTTTCCCCTAAGCCCCGCCGCCCTAGACCCTCAGATCGCCCTGAAACTAGCGATCGCCCCACTGAGCCACCCATCAACTCCGAATGGAATACCGACGATCAACCTCCCCGTCGCAAAAGACCCAGAAACCCCGAGCCTTCATCTAATTACGAAGCGGATGAGCAGGATTGGTAGGGTTTCATTGGGCTAATTAAGCTTGAAACAATCTTGAGCATCAAAATATATTTTTATTAGCTATGTGAATTAGACTATTGTTGGATTACCAAACAAATTCTGCCCGATAAACCCTACTAGCAACACTAACTGTGAGCTATTGCGTTAACCCTACCTGTAATAAACCCGAAAATCCTGATAAGGCAACAGTATGTCTTACCTGTGGTCATTCACTCAAACTTAAAGGTAGTTTTGCTGCCATTAGGCCACTCGGTCGTGGTGGTTTTGGAGCAACGTATTTAGCAGTTGATGAAAGCTTACCCGGACATCCACCCTGTGTAATTAAACAACTACGTCCAAATACTCAATCTGCTAGTGTTCTTAAAATGGCAAGGGAGCTATTTGAACGAGAAGCCACAACTTTAGGCAGAATTGGCAACCATCCCCAAATCCCTAGGCTTTTGGCATATTTTGAAGAAGCTCAAAACTTTTATCTAGTTCAAGAATATGTGGAAGGGGAAACTCTGAAGCAAGAATATGAGCGCAAAGGTTTATTTAAGGAAGTAGATATTATTAAAATCCTTTCAGAGATTATGCCTGCATTAGGGTTCATGCACCAAAATGGCGTAATCCATCGAGATATTAAACCTGCAAATATTATCCGTCGTAAACAAGATGCCCAACTAGTTTTAATCGACTTTGGGGCAGTTTCAACTCAAACAAATCGAAGTACCCCTGAAGAAGACGATGGCGGACTAAATACTAGTTTTGCCATTGGGACTCCGGGGTTTGCTCCTCCCGAACAAATGGCGATGCGTCCTGTTTATTCCAGCGATATCTATGCTACAGCTATGACCTGTTTGTATTTAATGACAGGGCGATCGCCTAAGGACTTTCCTCACGATCCCTATACAGGTGAAATTAATTGGCGCAGCGAAGTCACTATGAGTGAAAATCTTGTTGGTATTTTTAATAAAATGCTACAAATTTCAGTTTCTCAGCGCTTCCGCATGGCTGAAGAGGTCATAGCGGCGATGGGAGCAAAGTCAACACCAAGTATTACGGCATCAAGATCGACCCCAAACCCAGTCACGCCATCTCGCTCTAATTTTCGCTCCTCTACTACGGTCAGTAAAGGTGGAACCAATCAATATAGTCAAGTCAAGCCTTCTACTCAAGATTCATCAAGTGGGAATACAACTGGAAGAACTATCAAACCCCGCACTCAATCTACTCGGGGCTGGACAAAGTCACAAAATCTAGAAGATGATAGCTTTACGCGGACTAGGGATCAAACTTACATTGGCAATGAGCTTAAAGGTGGCAAAAAAGTCATGGCAGAGTATGGACATGGTAAGCGGAATTTTGCGAACTTAGATCTGTCTAGGGCATCATTATCGGGGGCAACATTGGCTGGGATTGTGATGAGTCGGTCTAGATTGGTAGAAACCGACTTTTGTCAATCTGATTTAAGTAATGCTAGTTTTATTGGCGCTATTATGACTCAGGTTAAATTAAATGGCAGTAATCTATCTCAGGCAAAGATGCAACGTGCCATTTTAACCAAGGCTGACCTCGGCGGAGCTTGCTTGAATCAGGCGGATTTGAAAGAGGCAAACCTCCAGTCTGCATACATGAGTAAAGCCGATTTGTCGGGGGCAGATTTGTCGGGGGCTAACCTTAAAGGAGCGTATATGAGTCAAGCCAATCTGCGGGGGACAAATTTGTGTGGTGCTGATTTAAAGGGGGCTAGAATTTCCGATGACCAATTAGCAACAGCAAAAACTAATTGGTCAACAATTCGTCCAGATGGAAGTAAAAGGTTATTTTAATGGCTAGATGGCAATGCATTCAAAATTGTGGGGCTTGTTGTCACCTCGATCCAGCCGATCGCCCTGATTTAGCAGAATATTTAACGCCTTTGCAGTTAGAGCAGTATCTGAGTATGGTGGGTATTGATGGTTGGTGTATTAACTTTGATCAAGGTACGAGAACCTGTCAAATTTATGATGATCGCCCGAGATTTTGCCGAGTTGAGCCAGAAGTATTTCAAGAAATGTTTGGCATAGACCCTGAGCAGATGAATGATTTTGCCATAGATTGTTGTCGGGAACAGATTGACGATCGCTACGGGCAGTATTCCCTAGAAGAAATTAGATTTGAACAGGCGATCGGTAGTTCTTGTATACTTTAATATAGATACATTGGATCGCTTTTTAGCTAGAAGGATATATTAACTTTTCCCTCTAGGCAAAAGGGCGTACAATATGTCTGACTATTTAGATGCAGCATTGGTGGGAGCAGCCCACTTTTTTTGTTTTTTAATTAGTTCTGTAAATTTGTAGTGTGTTTTATAGTGCGTTTTTGTTTATGAGTCATCCTTTAATTCCCAAAATCATGGAAATTGCTGAGGCGATCGCCATAACCCTAGAGTTAGAGGTGGTTGATGTGATTATGCATACCCATAAAAATCCTGCTACTTTGCGCCTTGACATTCGTAATCTGAGCCAACATACAGGTTTAGAAGACTGCGAACGCATGAGTAAATCACTGGAGGTAGCATTGGATGAATCAGATATAATTCCCTTTCCATACCTCTTAGAGGTATCTAGTCCTGGTACAGATCGAGAAATTAAAACCGATCGAGAATTTATGGCATTTCGGGGATTTACTATAAAAGCGATCGCGGCAAATGATACTTGGACAGGACAACTAGTTGGTCGTGATCTAGAAAATCTAACTATTAGCCAAAAAGGACGCTTAGTTAATATTCCCAGACAAGCAATTACCAAAGTAGAGCTGTCAAATTAGCTTTTTTAATACTGATTAATTCGAAAAGGCTGGCTGACTAATTATTTATTTATTTTTATTTGAATTAACCAAAGGAGATTTTAAAATATGTCAATTGTAGATTTGCCCGGTTTAGGAAGTATGGTGGATGTGATCAGCAAAGAGCGTAACCTACCCAAACACGCTGTAGAGAATGCTTTGCGCGAAGCTCTGTTAAAAGGTTATGAACGCTATCGCAAAACCTATCGTCCTGATGGTGGCAATTTTGAAGAGGAATATTTTGAAAACTTTGATGTCGAACTTGACGCTGAAAATGAAGGATTTCGAGTTTTAGCCACTAAAACCATTGTTGAAAGTGTGGAAAATACCGATCATGAAATTTCCTTAGCAGAAGTGCAAGAAGTGGCTCCAGAGGCACAGGCGGGCGGCACTGTGGTAGTAGATGTAACCCCAAAGCAAGGTGATTTTGGGCGGATGGCAGCGATGCAAACTAAGCAGGTACTGGCACAGAAACTACTCGACCAACAACGGCGCTTAATTCAAGAAGAGTTTCAAGATTTAGAAGGCACAGTCATGCAGGCAAGGGTGCTAAGGTTTGAGAATGACTCCGTAATTATGTCAATTAGTAGCGGTATCGGTCAGCCTGAAGTCGAAGCTGAACTGCCCCGTCGGGAGCAACTACCTAGTGAAAGACCCTATCGTCCTAATTCGACTATTAAGGTGTATTTGAAAAAAATTCATGATGTGCCTCGGCGCAAGCCCCAGTTAGTAGTTTCTCGGGCTGATGCTGGTTTGGTCGTCGATTTATTTGCCAATGAGGTACCAGAAATTGAGGATGAAATTGTCAGAATTGTCGCTGTTGCCCGTGAAGCAAATCCGCCTTCGCCCTCAGTCGGAGCTAGAACCAAGATTGCTGTTGATACTTTAGAGCGAGATGTCGATCCCGTTGGTGCTTGTATTGGGGCTAAGGGTTCTAGAATTCAGGCTGTAGTTTCAGAGTTAAGGGGAGAGAAAATTGATGTCATCTCTTGGTCACCAGATCCTGCCACCTATATCTCTAATGCTTTGAGTCCTGCCAAAATTCAAGAAGTACGCTTGATTAATGCTGACGATCGCCAAGCCCATGTTTTAGTACCTGTAGATCAACTTAGTTTAGCGATCGGGCGGGAAGGGCAAAATGTCCGACTGGCAGCAAGGCTAACTGGCTGGAAAATTGATATTAAAGATGCCTCTAAGTACGATTACGAAGCTGAAGATCAAAAAGTTCAAGTAGAAATGGCGCTTAGACAGTCTCGAATCCAAGCTAATAATTACTCAGATAATTACGAAGAAGAGGATGAAGCCTAATTTTCGGCGGTGCTTAAGTTGTCAGAAGGTGGGGCTTAAGCAAGAGTTTTGGCGGGTAGTTCGAGTTGATGGCGTGATTAAACTAGATGATGGGATGGGGCGATCTGCTTATATTTGCCCTAATTTGCAATGTTTAGAAAAAGCGCAAAAAAAGAATCGACTAGGGCGATCGCTCCGAATTGCCATTAATCCTGAAATCTATGAAACTTTGAAATCAAGGCTTTAGTAGCAATTAGTAAAAATATGACTCCTAGAGAATCGCTAATTAAAACAGTTAAAGGGATGCTTGCTGGTGATGGCAATCTTTACGATCGCATGAATGCAGGGCAAGGTGGCATAGGTCTACCTAATTGGGTATTTAAGCTTGTCAAAGATTGTAAAAAATTAGGAGTCAATTACGTGGATATTGAAAAAGAAGCGACCACAGGTAAGGCAAAAACTCTTTTTGATGAGGCTATGCTGAAAATGGATAAATTGTAATATTATCCTGGTTCAACTCTCCATTTAGCCCATATTTTTTCATGCACTCTAGAATTAAAGTCGATCGCCAAGTCAAAATTCCGATGCGAGATGGGATTATACTCACTGCGGATATTTATCGTCCTAGAGGTGTAGATATAAGCCTGCCTGTTTTACTCATGCGCCTTCCCTATGGCAGAGCGATCGCCTCTACAGTTACCTATGCCCATCCTAGTTGGTATGCGAATCAGGGTTACATAGTCGTCATTCAAGATGTTAGGGGCTGCGGTACTTCCGAGGGGGAGTTTTATCCGTTTCGCCATGAATACGAAGATGGATACGATACCGTCACTTGGTGTGCAGAGGAATTAGAAGGCAGTAATGGCAAGGTAGGAATGTATGGATTCTCCTATCAGGGTGTAACCCAGTTTCAAGCAGCCGTGATGAAACCAAAAGGATTAATTACAATTTGTCCCGCCATGGCAAGTGCTGATTTTTATCATGGCTGGTTTTATTTTGGTGGAGCGATCGCCCTCGAATTCACTCTAAGTTGGGCATTACAACTAACCCAAAATCAAGCTTATTTTCATAAATTAGAACCTCAAGCTACAAATTTATTACAGGCACAAGCAGATATTTCTAAATGGTTGCAGAGTATTCCCCTTAATCAAATTGAGATCCTAAAATCTGAACCCTTGGGACAGTTCTTCTTTGATTGGATTGGGCATTCTCAACCCCATGATTCCTATTGGCAAGAGCTAAATCCTCTCAGTCGGTTTGATCAGTTTGATCTCCCTGCTTTGCATATTGCTGGATGGGCAGATATTTTTATTGAAGGCACGATCGCTACCTACGAAAAAGCAAAACAAGTTACCAAACAGCCTCAATTTTTAATCGGCTCACCTTGGCAGCATATGCCTTGGCGATCGCAGGTGGGAGAGCTTAATTTTGGTGATGCCGCAATTCCCAAGATTGATCAGCTGCAAATCGATTGGTTTGATTATTGGTTAAAAGGTATAGATAATGGCATGATCGGGCGATCGCCAGTACAAATATTTTTAATGGGTGAAAATCGCTGGCTTAACCTAAATGCGTGGAACCAAGCATCTGAATATCAAAAATTTTACTTAAATGAGCATAATCAGCTCACTCCTAATATTTCCGAACTCACCCCTTCATCCTTTCCCGATATTTATATCTACGATCCTCGAATTCCTACGCCTAGCAATGCATACGGAGCCTACGATCAAAAAACTATTAATCAGCGATCGGATGTTCTGACCTATATCAGTCCGCCCTTAACTACCGATCTTAGAATTAGTGGAGTTGGCGAATTTACGCTTTATGCAAATACCTCTGCTCCTGATACAGATTGGGTAGTGAGGTTATTAGATATCTATCCCGATGGTCGGCAAATGCTAGTGACAATGGGTGTAATTAGGGCAAAATTTCGGAATTCCTTTGATCAGCCAGAATTAATTGAACCAGAGACAGTTTTGGCATATAAGATTAAATTGCGTCCTACCTGTCATGGGTTTGAGCTAGGTCATCGAGTGGGTGTAGCGATCGCCTCTGCCGCATTTCCTTTAATTGAAAGACATAGCAATACAGCCAAATCCCCGTCTAACTGCACTGTTAGTGAATTTTTTGAAGCGACTCAGCAAATTTATCACGATCAGCAATTTCCCTCTTTCTTGCAGTTACCACTCTTAAAACCCTAATCTCAGGTTAGGTGGATTAATTCAGCAATTCTCATTATGAAAATCATGGTCTGTCAAACCCTTAGATTCATCTGCTCTAGAGGTGTTACAAAGACATAGTAAAAATTGGCAAGCTAACTGTAACCTGTGTGCCTTGATCTGAAGTTGATTGCATTTGAATATCACCTTGACAAAGATCGATACAGGTTTTGACAATAGATAGCCCTAGCCCCATTCCTACTATTTTGCCGACATTAACAGCACGTTGGAAAGGCTCAAATAATCTTTCCTGCATTTCTAGGGGAATCCCAATCCCGCGATCGCTAACTAGAAATATTGCCAAATCTGAGGTTAAGTTCAGGTGAAATTCAACAGGACTATCTGGGGGAGAATACTTAATGGCATTGGATAGCAAATTACTGAAAATACGTTGGAGTAGAATTGCATCCATAAAAACCAGAGTTTCGGTACCTTGCCAAGAGAAAGAAATCTGATTGCTAGTTAAAAGTTGGATTTCCTCAATAAACTCGATGCACCATTGGACTAAATCAATTGATTCAGGACGAAAAGCTAATTTCTCAGATTCTAAATGCTCTAATTCCAGAACCTCATTAAGAAGTTGCTGAATAAATTGATTAGCATCACGAATTTTTCTAAGTCGTTTTTCTTGATGGGACGAGATCGAATCGCTAATACTCATCTCCAACAGATCGACACCCAAACCAATTACTGCCAAAGGGTTACGAATATCATGAATCACAGTAGCTAACAATCGAGATTTTAGTTCACCTAATTCCCGTTCTTTAGTCACTGCCATCTGAAGATTTTTCTCAGCTTCGTGTCTTGAGCAGGCGATTTCAATAGCGATCTGTAAATCTCTTTGGTGAAATGGCTTTGTAACATAACCAAAAGGTCTTGTCTCATAGGCTTTGGTCAGTGTAGCAGCATCACTATGAGCTGTTAAAAAAACTACTGGAATACCCCAAGATTTTCGTACTTCCGCCGCCGCCGTAATTCCATTCATTGAAGTCTTCAAATGAATATCCATCAGGATCAGATCGGGTCTTTGCTTCTGCAATATAGAAAATGCTTTTTCGGCAGAGGAAACTATGGCAAGAACGGAGTAGCCAATTTTTTGTAATGTTGCCTTCAAATCCATCCCAATGATATTTTCATCTTCAACAATAAGTATTTGTATTGTCATATCAAGCTAAGTAATCGACTCTTATGTGTTTTCTATTGGAAACTTGATTGAGAATATAGTCCCAGTTTCTTTTATTACTGCTAATTTACCATCAAGCTGCTCCACTAGCCCAGTCACTAATCTTAAGCCCAGTGAGGCTGTAGACTCTGGATCGAAGTTTTCGGGTAGTCCGATCCCATCGTCTTTGACAACTAGTGAGTAATTTTTGCCTTGATTGCCCAATTCCACCCAAATTGTCCCATGTTGTCGTCCCAAGAAAGCATATTTTAGGGCATTTGATACTAGTTCGCACACAATCAGTCCACAGGGAATAGCCGCATCAAGGTTTAGTATTGCTTCAACTGTAACCTGATAAGTTAAGCCACTGTCACTAGTTGTATAACTATGAAATAAACTTTCTACCAATGCCTTCAGATAAGCATAGAAGTCAACTTGAGCGAGATTTTGAGATTGGTAAAGATGTTCATGAATCAGAGCCATAGTATGAATACGATTTTGGCTATCCGTGAATGCTGCCAACAATGTTGGGTCTTCAATTTGTGAGGCTTGCAACCGCATTAAGCTTGTAACAAGTTGCATGTTATTTTTAACGCGGTGGTGAATTTCTTTAAGCAGTGTTTCTTTCTCAACAAGCGATCGCTGTATAGTTTCTTCGGCATATTTGCGATCGGTAATATCTTGTATGATCGCAATCCTATATTTGGCGGTGCCATCAGGGTTTCGCAAAAGAGATACTGTATTTAAAACCCAGATGACTTTATTATCCTTGCGGATATAACGTTTTTCCAAAGTATATTCTTGGATCTTTTGCATTTGAAGACGATAGACAAAGGTATCAGTTAATTGCAGATCGTCAGGATGAGTAATATCTCGGAAAGTTTTACTTAGGAGTTCGGCATGGGTATATCCGATAATTTCGCAGAATTTCTGATTTACCTTTAGGAAGTAATTGGTTTGGGCATCTGTTTGGGCAATGCCAACGGCAGCAAGCTGAAAAATGCTTTGGAGTTCTGCCGTTCGTTCTTCAACTTTTTGCTCCAACTGTTGATTTAGTCGTTCTAGAGCATTAGCAACACGTTTTCGATGGCTTAGTTCTTGTAGTAACTGCTCATAGAGAGAGGATTGTTGAATAGCTATACCAACCTGCTCAGCTAGTTGTTGCAGAAAGTCAATTTCTCCTCTTGTCCATTTCCGAGGGCGATCGCATTGGTGAGCGATCAGTAAGCCCCAAAGATTGTCGGCTTGCCTAATTGGCACTACTAAATTGGAGCGTACATCTAGTTGCCGTAGGAAATCAGCATGACAAGGTGTGATCTCGCCACTATCAATATCAGTAATTGCACGGACGCAACCTTCTTGATACATTAGATCGTAGCCATTTTGCCGAAAACAGCCATCCTCCAGTTTTTGTCCCAATAGTTTTTGCCAAGGTTCAATCACGGATTCGGCAATGACTTTTCCCATACCATTGATCGCGGGGTCAACTCTGAAGACCACAACTCGATCGGTTTGGAGGAATTGTCGAACTTCAAAAGTTGCAGAGACGAGGATTTCATCTAGTTCAAGAGATTGACGAATCCGCTCAGCCAGCATACGCAGTAATCGCTCCTTCTGTGCGTCTTGCTGCACCTGTTGATAAAGTGTTGCTTGTTGAATGGCGATCGCAATTTGTTTTGAAATGGCATTTATGATATCTATTTCGTCAGCTTCCCATAGATGTTGGCGGTCGTGATAATTCGCAGTAATTGCGCCCCAAGTTATGTTATTGACGATCAATGGAATCATAAACCAGCTGCCCACAAAGGTATGAGCGTATTGGTAATTTACTTTATCTTTGTCAGAAGATTTACTATCAATAAAAATGCCCTCACCTTTAAGTAATTGCTCAGACATAGGATTATTACTCTGGATGCTGACTCCCAAAATCGAAGGAATGGTTGAATTTATCCTATATTCAGCTACGGGTCTCCAAATTTGCGGTTCAGCCATATACTGAGTAATTGCCAGTCGATCAATTTCTAAAAATTTGCCAACGGTCGAAACCACTGCATTAAAAGTAGTGTCTAGATCTAAAGAGTCATGGATCTGCTGAACTATAAGACTAAGGACTTGAGTTTGGAGTAATTGCCTATGCAAAGCCTCTTCAGCGCGATCGCGTTCTGTACAGTCAGTTGCTACTCCAATCAGCCCCGAAATCTCACCATTTTGATCATGCAGCATTGTAAACCGATTTTCAAAGACAAAATTCCCTAGATGCGTTACCCAAGGCGTGGCGATATTACCAGTAAGAGCGGAGCGAATTCCTTCTAGAACCTGTGGGTACGCGGAGAGTAAGTCGAAAACTGACTGCCCAATAAGTTCGGATGGCTTTATGTTTAAGGATTCTAGTCCGTGCCCTTCTAATACAGTAATAGCTCCCGTACTATTCAATCCGTAGAGAATTACTGGAGCGTTTTGTATAAGGCTTTGCAAGTACGCCTCTCCTTCTCGAATAGTATTTTCAAGATGCTTGCGATCGGTGATGTCCAAAGCAGTACCAAATAACCGCATGACTTGTCCTTGATCATTTATTTCAACTTCACCAATTCCTTCGTGGTAACGAATAGATTGATCGGGAAGAACTATACGGTAGTCAATATGATATGGAATTTCATGTGTCACTGCCCGTTCTACGGACTCTTTAAGTATTATTCGATCATCTGCATAAATTAACTGCAGATAATCGGTAAAGGTAGGCTCTGGTTGCTCTGGATCAAGCCCAAACATCCGAAAAAGTTCTTTTGACCAAGTAATTTTTTGTGTTTGGAGATCAAACTGCCAACTACCAATATGAGCAACACTTTGAGCTTCAATTAAAGCTGCTTCACTATGCCGCAATAATTCTTCAGCTTGCTTGCGATCGCTGATGTTGCGAATTATAAACAAGACTTCGTTTTCACCACTTTTGATAATACGGACTTCTTCATGATGCGGGCGATCG
This sequence comes from Synechococcales cyanobacterium PMM_0082, assembly GCA_949127865.1. Taxonomy (GTDB): domain Bacteria; phylum Cyanobacteriota; class Cyanobacteriia; order Pseudanabaenales; family Pseudanabaenaceae; genus PCC-7502. Next base: position 21,130 of record CASBQR010000006.1, on the reverse strand, counting down.
CGCAGTCGCACTGTTTGCTCGTATATTTGTAACTCACCTGTATGCAAGGCTCTCTGAATATAATGGGAATGGCGCTGCCAAACTTCAGCAGGTATAAAATCTGCCATCGATCTGCCGATTATTTCAACTTCTTCGGGAATGATACTAAACTGACGATTACCAATCACGTAATCTAGATACACCCCATCGGCATTTGCTAAGATGATTAGATCAGGAATTGCTGCTAGAATTGCTCGACTCCTAGATTCGCTAGATCTTAAAGCTGCTTCTGCTTGCTTGAGATCGCTGATATCTGAAGAAATGATCGTAACCGACCAAGCATTATGAGATGCATCCCAACGTGAACAATTTGTTTGAGAAATCCACCGCCAAGATTCATCTTTATGGCGCAGTTGATAGATATAGGTGCCACGACGTTCAGCAAAGATATCTGCATAAGCTTGAGCTTCTATCGCTTGGAGATCTTCTGGATTAATGCGGCGGCTCCATAGGAATTTGTCAGCATTTAATTCAGCAACAGTAAAACCAGAAATCAGTTCACAGCCATTAGAAATATAGTCATTTTCCCAACTCCCATCTGCCTTAACCATATGGCGAGAAATTGCTGCTATAGCACTATTTAAGATGTCATTGAGCTTGGTTTCAGAATCTTGTAAAGCATTTTCTAATTTTTTGCGATCGGTGATGTCTAAAGCAGTACCTAATAACCGAATGACTTGTCCCTGATCATTTATTTCAACTTCACCAATTCCTTCGTGGTAACGAATAGATTGATCGGGAAGAAGTGCGCGGCAGATAATACTATATGGAGTTCCATGTATCGATGCCTGTTCTACAAGCTCTTGAAGTATTATTCGATCATCTGCGTAAATCAACTGTAGAAAATCGGTATAAGAAGGCTCTGGTTGCTCTGGATCAAGCCCAAACATCCGAAAAAGTTCTTTTGACCAAGTAACTTTCTGTGTTTGGATATCAAGCTGCCAACTACCAATATGAGCGATCGCCTGAGTCTCAGCCAAAAAAGCTTCACTTTTCTTTAATTGTTCCTCAGCTTGCTTGCGATCAGTAATATCTTGAGAAATCCCAACCAACCGATAGGGTGTTCCTGAATCATCATGCACTGAAAAACCCCTCTCCCATATCCAACTAATGGTACCGTCGTCATGAAGTAAGCGATACTCATGACTAAAGCCAGTTAGACAATGTTGTTGAATGGTATTAAATACCGTGGCTCGATCATCTGGGTGAATTGCTTCCAGAAATGACATAGGGTTCTCGTAGAGGCTAGCACAACTACGACCCCAAATCTGTTCATAAGCGGGACTAATATAAATCAATCGGCTTAAATCAATATCCGTCAGCCAAAATACTTCATGAATATTTGTAGCCATTTGACGGAATCTCTCTTCACTCTCGCGTAGAGCATCTTCTGCTAATTTGGCATCAGTCAGATCGTGAATATTCGCAACTACACCTGAGATTGTGCCATCTAATTCTACATAAGGGCTATAGGTGGCTTTAATATATCTTTGTTTACCATCAGCATAGACCTTAGAAGTATGGAAAATTGTCTGAGGTTCTCCAGCCAGACAAAGATCATGATAGTGTTTTACCAGAGTCTCAAAAAGTTCTTGTCCAACCAGATCGGCTATAGAATGTCCCACAATCTCATCGGCAGATTTCTGATTCCAAGTTAAGTAAGATTCATTAACAACTTGATAGATATAGTTTCGATCAACTAGAGAGATACAGTCGGGTGTTGCGGAAACAATGCGCTCGTAGTGATGGAGTAAAGCCTCTGTCTGCTGCTGTTCCAGTTGTGATGCCGCGACTTTATCATCAAATTCTGTTTGTAATAGGGTAATCAAGCTTTCTAACGAGACAATGCCTATTACGTGATCGCGATCGCCCAGAATGGGAAGAAACCGAATGTGATGTTGTTGTAAAACCTTTAACAATGCCGAAGGATCTCCGCACTCTGATAAACGTTGTGTTACGACATTTGGTGTCATCACTTCCGAGACGGTTGTATGCTCTAGTGACGATCTTGCCAATGTCCGCACAATATCACTACTGGTAAATATCCCTAGAAGGAAATCATGCTGTTGTACTAATACACACCCCAAATTAGAGGGCTGCCAAATTTTAAGAATGTCCGAAATTAAGGCATCTGGTGTGGTGACCAAATAATCCGTGGCGATCGCTTGGTTAATGTGTAGTTTTTGGCAATTTGAAGAAATTTTGTCGTACATAGAGGAAATTATACCGATTTCGATAGTTTATTTATCTTCAAATCAAACGTAATTATTAGTAACACAGAGCGTTACCATCCAGATTATTGACTGAGTGCCAGTATATTTAAGTGTAGATGTAGTATATCTTTTGGGGTCTGAAGAAGTTTATATACGCAAGCTCAAGTCTACTAATCCAGATAAGCTGCTGGATGGAAAGCATTGGTTTAAAGAGGGTCAAATCACGCGCTGGACTGACACAGGTTTTACAGCATCTTACCAATTAGTTAAAACTGACAAGGCGATCGCTCTTAGGGATAAGTTTGGGACTAATATTGAACTTCACGAAACTCAGGTTAAGACTAAACCTATAGGTAGTAATTTAGATCGGTATGCTGATTTGCCTAATGTTCTAGGAGAGTAGAACTGCCTAACGTCGCTTTTTAGTTGGAGCAATTTCCGATAGAGCAATTTCTACATCTTGGATGGTTTGCCCTGTGGCTGATAAAAATACATCATCAAGACTGGGCTTTGACTGAGATAGGCTAAAAATTGGAATATTAGCAGCATTTAAACTAGATTGAATTTCACCTACGGCGGCTGGATCGGGAGAAATTACAAGATTGATGGCATTACCTTGGGCGTTATTAATCAAGCCACTGGTGACAAATGCTAGATTTTTTAATTGATTTAATGCCTGTTCTGCTTCTGAATATTCGGCAAACTCTTTGATTTTAATTGTGAGGCGATCGCCGCCCAGTTGAGCTTTTAAATCACTAGGTGTACCTTCAGCTATAACTTTACCCCGATCAATAATCGCTACCCGTTCCGCCAGTGCATCTATTTCTTCTAGATAATGACTGGTAATTAGCACCGTAATTCCTTGGGATTTGAGTTGACGCAAAAAATTCCAAATAGTTAACCGAGTTTGAATATCTAGCCCTACAGTTGGTTCATCCAATATTAAAACTTTAGGTTGATGCAGGAGTCCAGCCGCTAAGTCCAACCGTTTCTTTAAACCGCCTGAATAGGTTCCAGTCAACTTATCGGCATACTCATTTAGCTGTAAAAGTTCTAAAACCTCATTAATTCTAGGTTTAATAGTTTTAGCTGGCATATGATACAGAGCTGCTTGTAATTCCAATAGCTCTCGTCCAGTCAAAACCTTGTCTAGGGAAACTTCTTGGGCGATATAACCCAAATTTTGACGGATAGTTCTAGCTTCTGTCGCACCACAAACTGCGATCGCTCCAGCATCAGGTACAGTTAAAGTCGCAATGCATCTGAGTGTAGTAGTCTTGCCAGCCCCATTAGGACCTAAAAGTCCATAGATTTGACCTACTTCTACATTCAAGGAAACATCATCAACGGCAACTTGATTTCCATATAACTTCCTAAGATTTTGAACTGAAAGCGCAGGCATGAGTTTTTAAGTTTTTGACAAAGATCTCTATATCTAAATCTTACTTCACAACTGAGATTAGGATGTGAGAACAGGATGATTCCGATCTTTCGTTTCTGGATAACGGGTATTATTAAAATTGCAAGCTTTAACAGCCCTAGATCGTATACATATCGATCAGAAGGCTTAAAGTTAGATCAATATTCGTGGGGTAAATTGTAAAAGCTAATAAATGGTAAATTTAACACTTCCTGCTGGGGCTAAGGATCTATTACCCTTGGATGTAGCTCAAAAGCAATGGATTGAGAGTCGATTACAAACTGAATTTCGAGCTTGGGGCTATCATTGCATCATTACCCCTACCCTTGAGCATTTGGGTACCTTAACCGTTGGTGGTGCGGTCAAACTCGAATCTGTAATCCAAGTTGATGGTAGTAATGCCGAGATTTTGGGATTAAGACCAGAGTTAACCGCCTCTATCGCTAGGGCATACGCTTCGAGAATAGGCAAAATTAACAGCCCCCAACGCCTTTACTATAACGACAATGTCTTTCGGAAGCTACCTTCTAGTAATCGTCAACAGGAATTTTATCAGTCGGGCGTAGAGTTATTGGGTGGAGTCGGCTTATTAGCTGATGCGGAAATCTTGCTTTTATTAGCAAAGTGCCTAGAAAGTGTGAATCTACCCCATTGGCAAATGGTCTTGGGAGATGTGGGCTTAACAACAGCTTTACTGAATACATTTCCTAGTCAGTATCGGCAAAAAATCCGACAGTGTATTGCGGACTTAGATCGAGTGGGCTTACTAAATTTAGCAATACCAGATCAATTAAAATCCCAAGCTTTAGATTTATTGGATTTGCGTGGTCAGCCCCAACAGGTATTAGATCAGGTTCTTGCTTTAAGCTGGGTTCATAATTTAGATGCCGAAATTAGCTATCTTAAATCCCTAGTTGAGCTTTTAGAAAATAACTTTCCTACGCCGCCAGTTTTGGATTTAAGTTTATTACAAAGCTGTGGTTACTATACTGGAATTGTCTTTGAGGTGGTTAGCGGTAATTACGTAATTGCCCAAGGGGGACGCTATGATCAGTTACTGGGGCTTTACAATAGCCAAGGTATTAGCCATCCTAGTATTGGATTTTGCTTGAATTTAGAGGACTTGCACAAGGTATTGATGCCCACCCTACCGCAGGAAATCGATTCTAGTGAATGGTTGGTGGTAGCGATCGCCCATGAAGCCATTAAACACACCTTTGTCTATGCAGCAGAATTGCGCTCTAAATATGCAGTATCGGCTGAAATAGAATTAGAGTTTCGCGATCGCTCAGCAGTAATTGCCTACGGGCGATCGCAAGGAATAAAGCAAATTGCTTGGATCGGTGCCTCTGGAGTTATCGGGACTGAGCAATTATGATCCCTAACATTATTCTTCCCGGCTACTTAGCAGGCTCTAAGGATTATCTGGGCTTACAGGCATCTTTAGAAAATTTGGGATTCAAAGCAACTATCGTACCTTTACTGTGGTGGGAATGGTTGCCAACGGTGGGCGGGCGATCAATCGCCCCAATTTTATTAAAGTTAGATCAAACGGTGCAAAAAGTCTGTCAAGAATTTCAAGTATCTAAGGTAAATCTCATTGCTCATTCCGCAGGAGGCTGGGTCTCAAGGATTTATTTGGGAGAGATTCCCTACTATGACAAGGTTTGGGGCGCAAATTCACGGGTAGATCGCCTAATTACCCTCGGCACTCCCCATCGGAGTAAAGAGCCATGGGCGGCATCAAATTTAGACTTTGTGAATAATAACTATCCCGATGCGTTTCACGACAATGTGAAATATATTTGTGTTGCAGGTAAAGCCATTTATGGCGAAAAAAAGTGGGGATCTTGGTTAGCCCATAGTAGCTATGAATTAACCTGTGGATTAGGTAATACTTGGGGTGATGGCATTATTCCTATTGAATGCGCGCATCTAGTAGGTGCAGAGAATTTAATCCTAGAGAGGGCGAATCACTCGCCTAAAGCTGGGTTATGGTATGGCTCTCTCGAACTAATCAAAGATTGGGTTAATTATCTGGAATAATGAAAATGTTCCAAAAATGGCACATACAAACTCCAATAATTAACTTGCAGCAGTTCTCGTTCAAATCCATCTTAAAAAGGGAAGAGGTTCCCCGCTTTATTTTTTTGGTGTTTTTGCTTGGGCGATCGCAATTAGAGACAATTCCCCCAAACTAGATGTTTAAGCCAAAAGTTGAATATTAGAAAATCTAATTTCGTAATTTTTCTGAGTACCTTGCTCATTGACTTGGACAATTTGGCTAGCCATTACATAATAATTACCAATTTTTTCGTAGTTATCTTCAAATTTTGCCTGACGGGTAATTTCATCGGTTTGGGGATTGCGAAAGATCGCATTGTAGGCACTGGAAATATAACCTTCGCCTGTATCTAAATGTCCAAGGTGATTAATCACAAAGCCAATGCGTCCCATTACTCGACTTACTAAGGAAATTTGATTATCTTTAACTTTGTAATTTGAACCCATAGAATCCCCAGTTACTAAGATTTCTACGGCTCCAGAGGCATCGCGATCGCCCATAGAAAAACTAGACTTACCGTGGGCATCTACAAAGGATTTGCGCTTACGATGGGTAACAACATCTTTTAATTGATTAGTTAACCATTCTTGCTCTTCATCAACGGTAACTGTTTTTTCTTCACCACTGGGGGTACGACTGGTACGAGTAATTAGCTTTTGATCATCCATAATTACTTCTACGGCTAGGTCTTTGCTAATAGTTGCTTTGCCTGTACGCGTATTTCCATCGATAGCGATCGCTACGTCTGCACTTAACCCAGGAAAGTTGGAGTCCCATGTATAACGATTTTCGTAAGCAGTTTGAAACAAATCACGGGCACTATTTTCTAAAGGTTTTTCAGTTGTTTGCATAGGTTTAATTTACTAATTGACTATATTTACACCCAATTGTAGCAATTCTTGCCGCTCAGGCTCCCCTTGGTTTATAGGGCAACCGCATAAAAACAGTAATTCTAAATTAATGCCCTAAGCGATCGCTCTAACTAAGATGTAGAATTGTGAAGCCCTCTTTAAAGTCAAATCAAGTCAAATTCAAGTCAAACTAGAGTTATGAATTATCTTGTGGAATTAATTTCCCAGTTGCCTTTGGTTGCTTTATCTATAGTCATAGCCGAAGTTATTCGCGATCTTTACCATATTGCTGGTCATTATTGGCAGCCCATCCAAGTAGGACATTTGATGCATCACAAAGCCTATCGTTCTGATTTAAGTATGGTCAGCATTGAAGCATATCGACAGGCACAATGGCGCAATGACGTTCCTGAAGCTACGGTTATGGTGGTATTAACTGGGGCGATCGCCTATTTAGCTTATTTTTTTACACAGGGTTACGGCTTCATTATTGGCTGTCTTTATTCTGTACTATTCTTAATTACCAGCATTGCCAGGGCAAAGGGTTGGCTGATGTCAACGGATTTAACCCACAAACCTGGAGACCTGTTGACAATCCCGACGGAGTGGACAGTAAATAGAACCTACCACTGGCGGCATCATTTTGATCGCGGTGAGGCATATTTTTGTAGTACCTTTACACTTGTAGATAAAATTTTGGGTACGGCTTTGGCATTAAAGGGTAAAACTATTGCAGTCACTGGAGCTAATGGGGCTTTGGGGCGATCGCTCGTACATCAACTGCAAACACAAGGAGCAAAGGTAGTCGCCTTAACTAGCAGTGACTGTGACTTTAGCGAAAATGTGGAAGTGCTGAAATGGTCTGTGGGTAACGAAATAGAACTAGCTAACCGCCTGCAAAAAGTAGATATTTTAATTATTAATCACGGTACTAATGCCCATGGCGATCGCACCCCTGAGGCAATTCAAAAATCCTTTGAGGTTAATACTTTTTCGGCATGGCGACTGATGGAGATATTTTTTAATACAGTGCAGCAATCTAAACATAAAGCTTTGAAAGAAGTTTGGATTAATACCTCTGAAGCTGAAGTTAACCCTGCCTTTAGCCCTTTATATGAAATGTCAAAACGCACCCTTGGCGATTTAATTACCCTGCGGCGGTTAGGTGCGCCCTGTGTTGTTCGCAAATTAGTATTAGGGGCATTTAAGAGTAATCTCAATCCCATTGGCATTATGTCTCCCGACTTTGTGGCTTGGGCAATTTTAGTGCTAGCAAAACGAGATTTTCGCGATATCATCGTCACCTTTAATCCTTTTACCTATGTATTTTTCCCGATTAAAGAGCTAGGTAAATCAATATATTTCCGTTTATTTTCTAAAAATGCTCCAACTATTGCTATTGCCAAAGCCGCAGGAGTAAGAGAGTGAATCCGATTAACACCTTTGATCAAGTTAGAGCGTTTATTCGCCAAGTTGGACAAAAAGCTAAGGATCTGCGCCAAGACAAGTTTGAGGTAATCCAAAAGGGACATTTGGACTATGTGACTACGGTTGATCGCACTATCGATCAAATTTGTACAGAGCAGTTTCAAACATGGTTTCCCAACGATGGCATTATTACCGAAGAAAATCCTGACTCTATGCAAATTTGGCAGCAAAATCATAAGCGGATGTGGCTGATTGACCCCATTGATGGTACCGATGATTTTATTGCAGGTGGTGAAAACTATGCCGTGATGGTGGGCTTACTCGAAAATGATCAACCGACTATGGGCTGGATTTATGCCCCTGAGATGGATCTGATGTTTTATGGTGGTAGTGCGATCGGGGGCTTATTTACGCAAAGGGGCGACAACTATCCAATGCAGCTTATTCCTAAAATTCCACCATTACGCGATCGCCATAAATTATTAATTGGCGATAAAGATCAACTTAAGTATGGTGAGGCGATTCAAAATCTCGCTCCTGAAATTGAATTTTATAATATGGGGGGCTTTGGCTTAAAAGTTATGGAAGTATTGATGGGAAATACTGAATTATATTTTTATTTAAACCGCCGTGTGAAGTTGTGGGATACTGTCGCACCCATGGCGATGGCAAAATTTGCGGGTATTACCTCCTGTGATCTTGATGGGGCTGTAATTCAATATCATTCCCAAGTCATCGATCCAACTAATCTAGCGCATCAACAGGATGTAGTTGTGGGCTGGTCGCAGTTTGTAGATTTGTATTTACCCAAATTAGCTCAAGTGTCCGCAGGAAGATAATATTACTAAACTAGTTTTAGTAAAGCTTCCACAATTTCACAATTAGCAGGTGGTAAAGAATATTGATTAAGTTCATCTAGTCTTACCCAGCGAATCTCCGCACATTCCAGAGCTTGAGGTTCACCAGTGATATAACTGGCTTGATGCACAATTAAATTTAAAGAAAAATGATCGCCATAGTTTTGGGCAACGGTAATTAGGTGATCTTGCACTTCTATCTCAATACCTAACTCTTCTTTAATTTCCCGATGGATACAGGCGATCGCATCTTCATTTTCCTCAAGCTTGCCACCCGGAAACTCCCAAAATCCACCAAATTCACCCTTAGGTAATCTTTTATCTATTAAAATTTTCGAGCGATCGCTATTCCAAATGATTGCCACTCCAACGTTTACAATTTTCTTTGCCATTAACTCTAAGCTGCTTGTATCAAGATTTTAGTTTAAATCTAAATTTAATGCCCCTATATTCCCAGAATATTTAAGGAAAAGCTAGACAAAATAGCAGAAGCAGCTTGTTAAATTGATTTTTGAGTATTTACGAATCTATAAATAGTGCCAACAATCTTTGCTAGACTTTTGCCTAAGTTCCCTTAATCCCAAAATCAAAAATATGAATACGGCAGAGCTTCTAGTACAGTGCTTGGAAAATGAAGGCGTAAGATATATTTTTGGACTACCTGGGGAAGAAAATATGGAAGTTTTGAATGCCCTAGAAAAGTCTTCAATTCAATTTATTACCACTCGCCATGAGCAAGGGGCGGCATTTATGGCAGATGTTTATGGTCGCCTTACTGGTACCGCCGGAGTTTGTCTATCAACTTTAGGACCTGGAGCCACAAATTTAATAACAGGTGTTGCGGATGCTAACCTTGACTGTGCGCCTTTAGTGGCAATTACTGGGCAGGTTGGGACAGATCGCATGCATATTGAAACCCACCAATACTTAGATTTAGTGGCAATGTTTGCACCAATAACTAAATGGAATGCCCAAATTGTGCGCCCTAGTATTACTCCAGAAATTGTCCGCAAGGCATTTAAGGTAGCCCAAAGCGAAAAACCTGGAGCTGTACATATTGATCTACCTGAAAATATTGCGGCAATGCCTGTAACTGGTTCTCCATTAAAGCAGTCAAATGATCGCGGGAAAGGTGGAAAAATTTATGCTTCGTATCACAGTTTAGGTGAAGCCGCAGGTTTGATTTGTAAGGCAAAAAATCCCTTAATCCTAGTCGGGAATGGAGCAATTCGTTCCTATGCTAGTGATGCCTTGACTGAGTTTGCCACCAAATTAAATATTCCCGTGGTCAATACTTTTATGGGTAAAGGCGTAATTCCCTACACCCATCCCCTGTCGCTATGGACAATGGGTTTACAACAACGAGATTTTATTAGTTATGCCTTTGATGAGACGGATTTAGTGATTGCCGTGGGCTATGACCTAGTGGAATATTCACCCAAAAAATGGAATGCTAGTGGCGCAATTCCCATAATTCATATTAGTGAAAATACGGCTGAAGTTGATAGTAGCTATATTCCAAAGGTTGAAGTAGTTGGCGATATTGCCGATGCCTTAGACGAGATTATTCATCGCTGCGATCGCGAAGGTAAGCCAAATCCCCAGGCGATCGAACTTAGACATAGTATTCGCGCTGACTATGAGCAGTATGCCAATGACATTGGTTATCCCGTCAAGCCCCAAAAAATTGTCTATGATTTGCGGCAGGTAATGGGAGCTGAAGACATTGTGATTTCCGATGTTGGAGCGCATAAAATGTGGATGGCAAGGCATTATCATTGCGATCGCCCTAATACCTGTATTATTTCCAATGGATTTGCGGCGATGGGTATTGCCATTCCCGGCGCATTAGCCGCAAAGTTAGTTTATCCCGAACGTCAAGTTGTGGCTGTGACAGGCGATGGTGGTTTTATGATGAATATGCAAGAACTAGAAACTGCTGTCAGATTAGGACTAAGTTTTGTCACTTTAATTTTTAATGATGGCGGCTATGGCTTAATCGAATGGAAGCAGCAGGTACACTATGGCAGAAGTGCCTATACTCAGTTTGGTAATCCTGACTTTGTTAAGTTGGCAGATAGTATGGGGTTGAAGGGTTATAGGATTGAATCTGCTGCCGAATTAGTCCCCACATTAAAAGAAGCATTGGCACAGTCCGTTCCTACCATTATTGATTGTCCTGTGGATTATCGCGAAAATATGCTGTTTTCTCGTAGATCTAGTTCAACCAGCCCTACTTAAGTAAGGACTAGAACTCCCATCCTTGAAAATATCTGACAAAAATTAAATAATTTCGAGAGAATTTCATAGTTATTTGCTATGCTTATAAATCCTTGCTTTTGTGTATTCATTAGCCCTATTGTCCAAAAGGAAATTAATTTATGAGCCGTCTTTACGAAACCATGTATATTCTGCGTCCTGATCTAAATGAACAGGATCTTGAAGCTGCGATCGCTAAATATAAAACCCTACTAGAAGAAAAAGGGGCAGAAGAAGTTGCGATTCAAAATAGAGGTAAGCGTCGCCTTGCTTACGAAGTCAAGAAAAATCGTGAAGGTATTTATGTCCAACTCAACTATACTGCCCCTCCAGTTGCAGTTGAAACTATGGAAAAGATTATGAAACTTAGCGATGAAGTCATCCGATTCATGACTTTAAAAGTTACTCCAGAACAAATTGCGGCGGCAGATCAGCCTGTAGAAATTGTAGCTGAGCCTATTGCCATGCAACGTGGACCTGGAGCTATGGATATTTAGAGATATTCACTCTGAAAATAAAATAACTTTACCTCAAGTAGCGATATTCCTACTTGAGGTTTTTTAATCTATTCAGGCTCAACCCAGCGATCATCAGACTTAATTAAAGCAATCAATTCCGATACCCCATCCGCTTCGGGTACTTTTCTAATTTCCTCTTTGCCACGGTATAGAGAAATCATGCCCGGAGTTTTACCCACATAGCCATAATCAGCATCTGCCATTTCGCCAGGGCCATTCACAATACATCCCATCACCGCAATATCCAAACCTGTTAAATGTTTGGTTGCCTCTCTAACTTTATGTAAAACCTCTTCTAGATTAAATAAGGTGCGACCACAGGACGGACAAGCCACATACTCAACCATAGTCTTGCGTAAACCTAAAGCCTGCAAGATGCTATAACATACAGGAATTTCTTTCTCTGGAGCTTCCGTCAGCGACACCCGAATCGTATCTCCAATGCCTTGAGCTAATAAGGTGGCAATACCAGCAGTAGACTTAATTCTGCCATACTCACCATCACCTGCTTCAGTGACTCCTAGGTGGAGAGGATAGTCCATACCCAACTCATCCATGCGCTTAGCCATCAGCTTATAAGCCGCAATCATGACAGGCACACGGGAGGCTTTAAGGGAAACTACAAGGTTACGGAAATCCAAGCTTTCACAAATCCGAATAAACTCGATCGCAGACTCTACCATGCCTTGGGGAGTGTCTCCGTATGTAAATAGCATTCTCTCTGCTAAAGAGCCATGGTTTACGCCAATGCGCATGGCTTTACCTTGATCTCTAAGGGAAATTACCAAAGGACTCAAGGTCTCTCTAATTTTGTCCCCAATTTCTTGAAATTCTGCGGCAGTATATTCAGTCCGATTAGGTTTAGGCTTCTCAAATACATATAACCCTGGGTTAATTCGCACTTTATCAACGTGTTTGGCAACCTCTAGGGCAATTTTCATGCCGTTATGGTGCACATCAGCGACTATAGGCACATTTTGATAAGTCTTAATCAAGCCTTGACGAATTTCTGCTAAGGCATAGGCGTGGGCTAGACTAGGTACAGTGACCCGCATGATTTCACAGCCTATTTCATGTAGTCGGCGAATTCCCGCAATCGAGCCAGCAATATCCAGAGTATCTTCGTTGATCATTGATTGCACGACGACTGGATTGTTACCACCGACTATAATGCTGCCTACTTGCACAGGACGAGTCTTACGCCGAGCGATCGCTCCTGAATATTCATCATTACTCTCAACTGCACTATTTTTTAAATCCCTCTGCGGAGTATTCTCTAAAGTATCTTGGGAAGTTTCTACAGATAAAGTTTGCATTGTGTTATTTAACTTCTTTTTTATCTTAGCTATAAGCCTAGTTTAACCAAAATTGAGTCCACTCATTCATTAACTCAAAGTTAAAACCTAGTAATCAGATTGAACAATGGCGATCGCCACATTTAACCAATCCAGTTCGGCTATAGAAATATTATGATCTTTTGCTTGATCCTGCGATCGCTTATACCATTCCTCAAAATTTATCCAGCCTCGGCTCTAATCCACTGCCTAAAATCATAAATCACGCTATTCTCAGTTCTAGTTTGGCGATCGCTCAGAACTTGGTTTACCTTAGCTACGGGCAGAATCGGAAAAGCAAGACTATAGGCAGCTACTTCGTACTCAGCTCGAAGATGATAAATTCTTAAGCCTTGATTGGGAGCATAACGCCACACTTCAGGAATACCAAGCTTTTGATAAATTTCCATGCGCTGATTGGATGGGCTAGTAATATCTACTTCTATCACTAAATCTGGTGGCAAGTTAGGAGGAATGTTGGGATTAAGTCCGCCTAATTGTTGAGCATTTTGAATATAGAAACAGGTATCTGGCTCTACGCCACGGGCTAAATCTTCCCGATCTAAGGTAGCTGATCCCATATCCACAATCTCTAGTCCTAGTTCTTCGGTTAATGTGACAACTAATCTAGCCAACAATCGGTTAATAATTTCATGGATTTTCGATGGCATTTTAATCCGTAAAAGTCCTTGGCTATAGCTCAGACGAATGCCCCGATGATCGCCCATATCCTTCTTTAAGCTCTGGTAAGTCTGCCAACTAACATTTGGTAAAGCAATTATTTGAGTAGGATCAAGTTGAGGCTTATCAAGCAAACTATAGGTCATCGTTAGTAGACTCCAATCAAATCAGGATTATGGGCTAAAAATACCTCTAGCTTGGCTGAGTTTAGATAGGTTAGTTCTTGCGTTATATAGAAAAAAGGTACCTGATGGGGTACCTATGAACCAGACTTAACAGAATTAGAACTGACGCTAAACTGAAACTTCCTGCCATTCCAAACGTTCAAGGGTAATGGAACGTTCCCAAGCCCGTTCAAAACTATCTAACTTAGGCTCGATTTGCAGGGGTTCACCTACATATCCTTGAATGGCTTCTTGGGTTTTAAGTCCGTTCCCTGTAATGTAAACGACCGTAACTTCATCAGGATCAATTTTTCCTGCTTCTACCAATTTTTTTAAAACAGCGATCGTCGTACCACCTGCCGTTTCGGTAAAAATACCCTCAGTTTCTGCCAATAGCTTCATGGCTTCGATAATTTCGGCATCGCTAACTGAATCAATATTTCCGTTGGTCTTACGAGCAATATCCAAGGCATATACACCATCCGCAGGATTCCCGATTGCAATACTCTTGGCAATGGTTTTAGGTTTTACAGGAGTTATAAAATCTCGACCTTCACGGAAAGCAACAGCAATAGGAGAACAGCCATCAGCTTGGGCACCACTAAATCTGACGGGTTTATCTTCGACTAAGCCCACCTTGATAAATTCTTGGAAGCCCTTATAGATTTTTGTGAATAGTGAGCCAGATGCCAAAGGTGCCACAATGTGATCTGGTAACTGCCAACCAAGTTGTTCAGCCACTTCATAGCCCAAGGTCTTGGAACCTTCAGAATAGTAAGGACGTAGATTGATGTTTACAAAGCCCCAACCGTGAGTATTAGCAACTTCTGAGCAAAGACGGTTAACTTGGTCGTAATTTCCATTAACCGCAAATACTTTCGGCGCATAGATCACCGTACCTAGAACCTTACCCGCTTCTAAATCCGAGGGAATGAATACACAACAATCTAAACCAGCATGGGCAGCGATCGCGGCTGTAGAGTTAGCTAAATTTCCCGTACTAGCACAGGCAACGGTACTAAATCCTAGTTCACGAGCACGGCTTAAAGCTACAGAAACTACCCGATCCTTAAAGCTTAAAGTGGGCATATTAACTGCATCATTTTTGATGTAGAGATTCTTGATGCCTAGTCTTCGTGCCAAGCGATTAGCTTTTAACAAAGGGGTCATGCCAGTACCAACATCTATATAGTTCTCAGTTTGGACTGGTAGAAAATGACGATAACGCCAGATAGAATTAGGACCTGCGGCAATGGTTTCACGACTGACCTTAGAAGCGATCGCCTCATAGTTATAGTCAACTTCTAAGGGACCAAAACACAATTCGCAGACATGCATAGCTATAGGCTCATACTTGGCTCCGCATTCTTTACACTTGAGATGACTAAAAGTTTGCGTAATGCTACGAGTTGTAGGGGAGTTAGTAATAGGTGCCATAGTAGATTTCCCTGAATATGCCTTAAATATACCTGATTAATAAATTAACACAAATTTAGATTTTAAGTATCACTAGACACAAATACTTCCCATTTATTTCATTTTAAAAATATTTATGCACTAGATCGAGAACCGCAATTTATGGTATCTTTGCCTGATGCAAACAATAGTTCTATAAAGGTTAAGTAGTTCAAAATGGCTAAACGCCGTAATCAGAAAAAAGAAAAGGCTCTTCGTAATCAAGCCTATGCTCGTAAATTCCGTAAACGTACACCCATTGGACGCTTCGGTCGCAAACGCTTTGGCGGTAATCGCTTTGGTGAAAGTGAAGATACTGAAAATGAGACTGAAAATACAGAAGAAGGTGCGGAAAGCGGTACTAGGTAATATTAAGGTAATTATTAATGCCCCAATTTGTTCTAGCTTTGAATACCACCACAGGAGTTTTAGAACTAGCGATCGCTCAAGTCAATCCGTTAATCTATCTAAAGCATAGCGAATGGAAGTTAGATCGAGAGTTATCTGTACAAATTCATACTTGTTTGGCTGAATTTATGCAGGGTTATAATTGGTCTGATTTGGTCTTTGTAGCGATCGCCTCTGGGGTAGGCAGTTTTACCAGTACTCGGATTGGCATAGTTTTGGCTCGAACTCTTGGTGAACAGCTGGGAATTCCTGTTTATGCGATTAGTTGTCGGGATGTAGAAAATTACTGCCCAATTTCCGATCAGACCGATCCAATCATGAACCTTTTAAAAATTGGTTATGAGCAATGGTCTAATGGTAATTCTCCTAGCTGGTCAGAGGCATTACCGTTATATGCTTAAAATTTGGTCAATGCCGAACTAAAGCAATTAAAATATTCAAAACCTAAAGATTGTTTGGGACAACATGAACTCAAACTCTAAAATAGCCCTAAACTAGACAACAGCAAAATTCGTACTCGATCCAATGCTTCAAGAACTTACAAATCTTTCCATAACTGCTCAAGAAGGCTTAATGCTCTACGAAGACATGGTCTTAGGTCGGACGTTTGAAGATAAATGTGCAGAAATGTACTATCGGGGAAAAATGTTTGGGTTTGTGCACCTATACAACGGGCAAGAAGCTGTGGCGACGGGTGTAATCAGAGCAATGCGCCGCGATCATGATTATGTATGTAGTACCTATCGCGATCACGTTCATGCTTTGAGTGCAGGGGTTCCAGCCAATGAGGTCATGGCAGAACTATTTGGCAAGGCAACTGGATGCAGCAAAGGGCGTGGTGGCTCTATGCATATCTTTTCTGGTAAGCATAACTTTTTGGGCGGCTTTGCTTTTGTGGCTGAAGGGATTCCCGTAGCGGCAGGGGCAGCTTTTCAAAGTAAGTATCGGCGGGAAGTGATGAATGATCCCAATGCCGATCATGTGACCGCTTGTTTCTTTGGCGATGGGGCTACTAACAACGGGCAATTTTTTGAAACTCTGAATATGGCTTCCCTATGGAGCTTGCCAATTATTTTTGTGGTTGAGAATAATAAATGGGCGATCGGGATGCAACATGTTCGAGCCACCTCTGATATTTCTATTTATAAAAAGGCGGCTGTATTCGGTATGCCAGGCTTTGAAGTTGATGGTATGGATGTTTTAGCTGTACGCCAAGTAGCAGAAGAGGCTGTCCGCCGTGCTAGAGCTGGAGAGGGTCCAACTTTGATGGAATGTATGACCTATCGCTTCCGAGGTCATTCCCTTGCCGACCCTGATGAGCTTAGACCTAAAGCAGAAAAAGATGAGTGGTTTGGACGTGACCCGATTAAAATTCTGGCGGCTAAGTTATTAGAATTAGATATGGCAACTGAGCAAGAATTAAAGTCTATTGATAAAAAAATTCAAACTTTAGTCGAAGATTCAGTCAAATTTGCGGAAACTTCTCCAGAGCCTAGTCCTGATGAGCTTTATCGCTTCCAATTTGCTGAGGATGAATGATTAGGTAACTTGAAGTTACTGAATTCTTTTAGTTGATTCAGATCAATAAGTAAATTAATGCTAAATAACCTGCGAGTGGCATTAGTCCATGAATGGTTTATTGATTATTCTGGCTCAGAGCGTGTGGTAGAACAGATTTTACAGATTTTCCCTCAGGCAAATTTGTTCGCAGTTGTAGAATTTTTGCCATCGGAATTACGGGGATTTATTCAAAATAAGTCAGTTAAAACGACTTTTATTCAGAAATTGCCCTTTGCTAAAACTAAATATCGATCTTATTTACCGTTGATGCCGATCGCCATTGAGCAGTTAGATTTATCTAGTTATGACTTGGTATTATCTAGTTCCCATGCGGTGGCAAAAGGGGTTTTAACCAGTCCCAATCAATTGCATATTTGCTATGTTCATTCTCCAATTCGCTATGGGTGGGATTTGCAGCATCAGTATTTACGGGAGGCTAATTTAGAAACGGGGTTTAAAAGCTGGCTGGCACGGTGGTTTTTACATCAAATTCGGCTTTGGGATACTCGCACTGCCAATGGAGTTGATGCTTTTGTAGCTAATTCTAGGTTTATTGCGCGTAGAATTTACAAGGTTTATCGACGGGAGGCAAAGGTAATTTATCCACCTGTAAATGTGCAAGATTTTCAGGTTGGGGATGGGGTGAAGGATGATTTTTACCTGACGGCGGCGAGGTTTGTGCCTTACAAGCGGGTGGATTTAATTGTAGAAGCTTTTTTGCAAATGCCTGATAAAAAGTTGATTGTGATTGGCGATGGGGCGGGTTTACCTAAAATTCGGAATTTAGCTGCTAATTCCGCAAATATTACGCTAATTGGCTATCAGCCCCCGCAGGTATTACGGGAATATATGCAGCGATCGCGCGCCTTTGTCTTTGCTGCCGAAGAGGATTTTGGAATTACGGTGGTGGAGGCTCAAGCCTGTGGTACGCCTGTAATTGCCTTTGGTAAGGGGGGAGCCTTGGAAACAATTCAAGGATTAGAGCAAGAGCAGCCGACGGGAGTATTTTTTTCGGAGCAGTCAGTGGAAAGTATAAAACTAGCAGTTGGGGAATTTGAGAAATATAGCGATCGCTTTACAGTTGACGCATGTAGAACTAATGCCCTGAGATTTGCACCTGAAAGATTTAGGGAGGAGTTTAGTGCTTTTGTGGATGCACGTTGGCAGGAATTTTTATCTTTATGAAGATAGAACTCACAGCAATACCAGTACAACAGGGCTAAAGTAAGGTTACTCAAAAAATCTATTCTGGTAAGACTATAACAGACTAAAATGAGTGTCTAGATTTCAGCCGCATTGTACTAGTGCGATCAGGTAATGGAAGATAAGCTATTGTTTAGCGTGCATAATACAGGTGTCGGGATGTTCACTCCAAAGTGTAGCGTCATTGTCTGCGTTCTTCAGTTAATGCGTTATGCCGAACCGATGCGTCCGTTGCGATTATTTGTTTATATTCGAGATTGGGCTAGCAAAAATAGTTGTGTTAGGAGAGATAATTTGCGATTCCTTTCAGGATGCGTTCCGCCGCAAAAGTGTAAGAAATTGAGAAGCGATCATGTTGCTTGTGCCATGTTAGTTTGGACTCATCTTAAGTATTTGGCTATCAAAGTTGGTAAAACTATTTATCAACTCGAGGCGGGGCTAATCTCTGATTACTTGATTCAGCAACTCAGGCACCCTTCTATTCTTATGGATCTTGCGTAAGTTCTAATATAATCTTTGCCATTCTTGGGTATCTAACCCTTTTTCTTTTAACTGTACTACTCTATACAATTTTGCACCCTTTTTTAAGGCTTGATCCTACACTGGGAAGGTAGTACCTACTTAATTAATTCCCATGCCCTATTTTCCTGAGCATTCCTTAATTCAGCCCCTAGATACATATAACCGATCGCTACTGGATCAGGTACATCCCGAACATTGGCAAAATCCTAATCCAGCAAAGCTCTATGACTTAGTGGTAATTGGGGCAGGCACAGCAGGATTAGTAGTCGCAGCAGGGGCGGCGGGGTTGGGCTTAGGCTTAAAAGTTGCGCTAATTGAGAAGCATCTCATGGGCGGTGATTGCCTTAATTTTGGTTGTGTACCATCAAAATCTCTCATTTGTTCCGCTCGTATGGTTGCCGATCTGCGAAATGCAGTATCCTTAGGGATTTGCTCTTATGAACCTATTGATGTAGATTTTGTCACAGTGATGGCAAGGATGCGAAGACTGCGTGCTGAGATTAGTCATAATGATTCGGCACAACGTTTTCAAAATTTGGGAATTGATGTGTTTTTTGGAGAAGCCCAGTTTCTATCAGAAAAAGCCGTGGCAGTAAATGGGGAGCGCTTAAACTTCAAAAAAGCCGTAATTGCCACAGGAACAAGGGCTGCTGATCCACAAATCTCTGGACTTAAAGAAGCTGGATTCTTGACGAATGAAACCATATTTTCCTTAACCGAACGACCTAAACGCTTAGCTGTAATTGGTGGTGGTCCCATTGGTTGCGAACTAGCACAGGCATTTCAAAGACTAGGTTGTGAAGTGACATTATTTCATAAAAATGCCCATGTACTCGATCGCGAAGATATAGATGCGGCGGAAATCGTGCAGAATAGCCTAATCCATGATGGTGTTCAGGTAATTTTGGGATCGGCAGTAGAGAGAGTTGAGAAATTAGAGACAGGTAAAGTTATTCACTTTCAGCACAATGGCGAAATTAGGAACTTAGAAGTTGATGAAATTTTAGTAAGTGCGGGGCGATCGCCAAATGTAGAAGGATTAAATCTTGAAGCTGCTGGTGTGGCATACGATCAGCACCAAGGCGTATGTGTCAATGACTACTTGCAAACCACTAATTCTCATATTTATGCGGCAGGTGATATATGTCTGAATTGGAAATTTACCCACGCTGCCGACGCTGCTGCCCGTATTGTCATTAAAAATACGCTCTTCTCTCCCTTGGGCTTAGGCAAAAGTAAGGTCAGTGATTTAATCATGCCTTGGGTGACATTTACCGATCCAGAAATTGCCCACGTTGGTCTCTATGCGTCCGATGCCGAAGCTAAAGGATTAGCAACTAATGAGATTAAAATTCCCTTTACTAAAGTTGATCGCGCGATCTTGGACGGAGAAACAGAGGGATTTGTAAAAATCTTGCATCAAAAAGGTAGCGATCGCATCCTCGGAGCCACCATTGTTGCCCGCCATGCTGGAGAAATGATTAGTGAAATTACCTTAGCGATCGCTACTAAACAAGGACTAAATCAACTATCAGGCATAATTCATTCCTACCCCACCCAAGCTGATGCTATCAAAAAAGCGGCTGATACCTATCGCAAAACCCTACTAACTCCTCGGACTAAATTTTTTCTTAAAATATTAACCAAATTTAGTTAAGGTTGAGGAAATAAATTATTTATTCTCAGGATATTTCTAATTAATTTGGAGCTATTAAAATCTAGACTATTAGAGATGGATATATTAATGTAAAAATGACTAAAGAAACCGCAGAAGAATTATTCACCCTAGGATTAGAAAGATACAAAGCAGGAGAAGATGCATCGACATTAATTCCATTATTCAAAGATGTATGTGATCAATCTCCCAAGGTGGCAAGTTCTTGGATTTGCCTATCATGGCTCTATTTAATTAATAAACAACCGACTTTGGCATTAAAAGCTGCTCAAAAATCTGTAAAGCTTAATCCTGAAGATCCCCAAGCTAGAGTTAATTTAGCGATCGCCATGCTTGAAACTTCTCAAAGTGGGGTTAGAGAACATATTCAGCTTACTCAAACCCTATTAATGGTAATGACGGATTTGAAGGCAGAAATTATTGAGAATTTTGAAGATGGTTTACGTCGTCGTCCTAATTGGGCAAGCTTAGAAAGAGT
>CASBQR010000005.1 GCA_949127865.1 Synechococcales cyanobacterium PMM_0082 | reverse complement strand
CCAATCAAGCGATCGCCTAATTAATCTTTGGTATTTAAGTTGTAGCTTCAAAATTCCCTTAATGGAGCTTTTCCTAATAAAATCTATGCTTAGATCCATTCACCCTTCTAAAACTACGTTTTTAAGTTTTTTCTAACTCACTCTTCAATTTTATATTTTTATTAAGGTTTTTTACAGATTCTTTATATTTTGGGACTTGGAATTAATTTAAAAATTAGAAAAAGTAGTTTAAGTTAGATTAACAAGATTTACCTCGCTAAAATTTGAACTAGCAATTATCAGGATATTAGACGATATGATAGATTGAAGCCTGCGAATTTCAAGAGCGATCGCCCTAAATCATGAGTAACGAATCAAAATATTCTCCCCCAAGTGATGATAGTATGCGGTTGCCGCCCCAAAATATCGAAGCTGAAGAGGCAATTTTAGGGGGGATTTTACTTGACCCAGAGGCGATTTCTAGAGTTATAGACACCTTGCGCCCAGAGATGTTTTATGTGGCAGCGCACCAAGAGCTTTTTCGAGCTAGTTTAATGCTGCATAATCAGTCTCGCCCTACGGATATGATGAGTGTGGCAACTTGGTTAAGCGATCGGGATTTACTAGAAAAGATTGGTGGTCAAAGTAAAATTGTCCAACTGTGCGATCGCACTATCAGTGCCGTAAACGTTGATTATTATGCTCAACTAGTTGCCGATAAATTTACTCGCCGCAAACTGGCAGAAGTCGGTAGGGAAACCATAGACATTAGTTTTAATAATGAGTTAGAACTCCCCCAATTATTAGATCAAGCGGAACAGAAAATTTTTGCCGTGACCCAATCCCGCACCCAACAGGGCTTAACCTCGGCGGGGGATGTGCTGACAAATGCGTGGTTTGAATTAGAAAAACGCTTTAATAGTCTTGGTTCTGGCGAAACGAATATGCCCGGATTAGCCACGGGTTTTTATGATCTTGATGCCATGACTCAAGGTTTTCAGCGATCAGATTTAATTATTATTGCGGGTCGTCCTTCCATTGGCAAAACTGCCTTTAGTCTAGGAATAGCACACAATATGGCGCAAATGCATCGCTTACCTGTAGCAGTATTTAGTTTAGAAATGTCCAAGGAGCAGCTAGTTTATCGACTTTTAGCCAATGAGGCTCGCATTGAAAGTAGTCGGTTGCGATCGGGTAACATTAGTGAGAATGAATGGGCTGGAGTTGGGAATGCCATTAGTCGGCTCTCGGAAATCCCCTTATTTATTGACGATACAGCAAATCCTACGGTTAATGAATTGCGCTCCAAAGCCCGCCGACTGCAATCGGAAAAGGGTGGATCTTTAGGTTTGATTTTGATTGATTACCTCCAACTTATGGAAGGGAGTAGTGATAATCGGGTGCAGGAATTATCAAAAATCACGCGATCGCTCAAAGGATTAGCCCGTGAATTATCTGTACCTGTCATTGCCCTTTCGCAACTAAGTCGTGGGGTAGAAGCTAGAACTAATAAGCGTCCTATGCTTTCTGACCTCAGAGAAAGTGGATGTTTAAGTGGGGACACCTTAATTACCCTAGCTGATAATGGTAAGGAAGTTCCGATTCGTGAGTTGGATGGTAAATCAGATTTTGCGATCTGGGCAATTAATCCAGATACTTTAAAGCTAGAAAGAGCTATAGTCTCGAATGCTTTCTGCACTGGGATCAAACCTACTTGGCAGCTTACTACTCGGCTCGGAAGAAAGATTTGTGCAACTGCTAACCATAAATTTCTGACTATGGGCGGTTGGAAAAGGTTAGATGAGTTAGAGATTGGCGATAGAGTCGCCTTACCAAGATATTTACCAAGTAATTCTTTACAATTGATGAGTGAAGGTGAACTGGCACTGCTTGGACATTTAATTGGGGATGGTTGTACTCTGCCCCGTCATGCTATTCAATACACAACAAGGGAATTAGACCTTGCAGAGATAGTATCAAATTTGGCAATTTCCGTATTTAATGATGCGATCGCCCCTCGAATTGCGAAAGAGAGAAATTGGTATCAAGTTTACTTATCTGCTAGCTATCACTTAACCCATGGCATTAAGAATCCAGTAACTAAATGGTTAGAAAATCTCGGTATATTTGGTTTGCGCTCCTATGAAAAATTTATTCCCGATCAAGTTTTTGAGCAGCCCCAAGCAGCGATCGCCCTATTTTTAAGACATCTTTGGAGTACAGATGGATGCATTCGGATCAATAAGTCTCTTTATCCCAGTATCTACTACACTTCAAGTAGTGAAAAGCTAACTAGAGGTGTTCAATCTTTGCTAATTAGATTAGGTATCAATGGAACTCTTAGAATTGTTTCCCAAGGTAATAAAGGAAGAGATCAATATCAACTGTGGATTGGTGGAAAGCCAGATTTAAAAAATTTTATTGAATTGATCGGGGCAGTAGGTAACTATAAACAAAGCAGTCTAAAAGAAGTGGAGGTTTATCTTAATAACTCAGGTCGTGCCAATACAAATAGAGATTTAATTTCTCGTGAGGCATGGCGAACTTATGTAGATAAAGCTAGGCAAGAAATTGGGATGACAACTCGCCAAATGCAAAGTAACTTAGGCATGAAATACTGTGGAACTAGTCTATACAAAAGTGATATAAGTCGTGATAAGGCTAAACAATTAGCTAAGGTTTTAGAATCGGGTGAAATGGCGAAACTTTCTGATAGTGATATTTATTGGGATAAAATCTTAAAAATTGATTTTAATACTGAAGAACTGGTATATGACTTAACAGTGGCAAATCTTGAAAACTTTACTGCCAATGGGATTTATGTTCACAATTCCATTGAACAAGACGCAGATTTAGTAATTAACTTATATCGAGATGAATACTACAATCCTGATACACCCGATCGCGGTATTGCCGAAATCATTATTGCCAAACATCGGAATGGACCGACAGGTACAGTTAAACTTCTATTTGAACCACAATTTACAAAATTCAAGAACTTAACTTCATCTAAATAAATGCCAAAATAATTCAAATCATTGGCTTATGCTCAAAATCTCCAATCTTTTAGAAAAGCGATCGCCCGATAACCATAATATTATTAAATTTGATTTTCTTTTGAGATCGCTTAATGAAAACTAGACCGATAATTTTTATGGGGTCGTTAGTAGAGAGCTTGAAATACGCCAAGGCTCTTCAACTAAATTTAGATCATATAAAACTTTAGAATATGACAACTTAACTTAGGTGAAATCAAAAAAGAATGTTAACACTGAGTTATCCGCACATCGAAAAAAACGAATCTCAGCCTGCTCGATTAAAACGCTTACCACGCATAAGAATTGCCCAAATTGTTATGGACTATATTGCCTATGGCTGGTCAGTGGAAGAGATCTGTCGTCAGCACCTTTATTTAACTCTTTCCGAAGCTCATGCCGCAATGGGATACTATTTCGATCACCAAGAAGAAATTGATCGAGAAATCAGTCAGGAATGGCAACAATTTCAAGAAAATGTAACTGAATTACCTAAATCGC
The DNA here is from genome assembly GCA_949127865.1 of Synechococcales cyanobacterium PMM_0082. Classification (GTDB taxonomy): domain Bacteria; phylum Cyanobacteriota; class Cyanobacteriia; order Pseudanabaenales; family Pseudanabaenaceae; genus PCC-7502. The sequence goes on along the minus strand of CASBQR010000005.1, from coordinate 13,047 downwards.
CCTTCTATATTCGGATGAAAGCTAGAGGTCTGATCTAAATGACTATTGCTTTATACATGGATGTTCATGTTCCGCAAGCAATTACCGAGCAGTTACGTCGTAAAGATATAAACGTATTGACAGCATTAGAGGACGAGACTCAGGAACTTTCTGACCATCTGCTTTTAGAAAGAGTAACTGAACTTAATCGTGTCCTTTTCACTCAAGATATTCGCTTCAGAGTTTTAGCAGAAACTTGGCAAATAGAGGGCAGAAAGTTTTCAGGACTAATCTTTGGTCATCAACTGGGAGGCACAATCGGACAATTTGTAAAAGATTTAGAATTAATTGCCAAGGCTTCTGAACCTGATGAGTGGATGAATGCAGTTGAGTATATTCCATTTAAATGAGAGCAAAAACACATGAAAATGGGCTAATATTTACGACCTTACTCTCAGGATGTAGTTAGAAAATAGATTGAATACTTTATGCAATGAGCCTATAATCTTTTAGAAAAGCGATCGCCCGATAATCATAAAATTGATACATACAAATATTCTAAAACTTGCCGTTACATTCCCCAAATCCCATGATTCTGCCCAGCTTTTCTGATTTTTCTCAACTTTGCGATCGCGGTAATTTTATTCCTGTTTATCAAGAACTAGTTGCAGACATGGATACGCCTGTAGCAGCTTGGTATCGGGTTTGTGCGGGGCAGCCCTTTAGTTTTTTACTAGAATCGGTGGAAGGTGGAGAAAGGGTCGGGCGATATAGCTTATTGGGTTGTGATCCGTTGTGGAGGCTAGAGGCACGGGGCGATCGCACAATTCAAACTGGACGCGATGGCACAACTAAAACTCACATCGGTAATCCATTAGAGTATTTATCTGCTTGCTTAGAACCGATTCAACCCATAAAGTTGCCAGATTTGCCTATTGATTTACCGACTGGGGGCTTAATTGGATTTTGGGGCTATGAATTAATTAAATGGATTGAGCCAAGGGTACCTGTATATGCCTGTAGTGCCGATGATGTGCCTGATGGTCTATGGATGCAGGTTGATAGCCTATTAGTATTTGATCAGGTGAAGCGGAAAATTTGGGCGATCGCCTATGGGGATTTAAGAAATAGTGTTGATCCTAAGGTTGCCTATGATGATGCTTGCGATCGCTTGGCTTTATTAGTTGAAAAATTGCGATCGCCCCTAGATTATCAAAAAACTCTGCTGAACTGGACAGACCCAAAGACTCAGCCACCTGTAAATTTTTCCAGTAACTTCACCCCCGAAGCATTCCAAGCAGGAGTAAAACAGGCAAAGGAGCATATTAAAGCTGGAGATATTTTTCAAGTGGTTTTATCCCAACGTCTATCTACAGAATATACTGGCGATCCCTTTAATCTCTATCGCTCTTTAAGGATGGTTAATCCTTCGCCTTACATGGCATACCTAAATTTTGGCGATTGGCAGGTGATTGGTTCTAGTCCAGAAGTCATGGTCAAGGCTGATAAAATCGAAGCTAAAACTCAGGCAACTGTGCGTCCGATCGCTGGGACAAGAACCCGTGGAGCCACCCTAACTGAAGACTTGGCATTAGGCGAAGATTTATTGAACGATCCGAAGGAAGTTTCTGAACATATCATGCTCGTAGATTTGGGGCGGAATGATTTAGGGCGGGTGTGCAAAAGTGGCACTGTAGTTGTGGATGAATTGATGAGTATTGAACGCTATTCCCATGTTATGCATATTGTCAGTAATGTCGTGGGTGAACTCAAAACCGATAAAACTGCTTGGGATTTACTTTCTGCTTGTTTTCCTGCGGGTACGGTCAGTGGTGCGCCTAAAATTCGGGCGATGGAAATTATTCATAACTTAGAAAGCGATCGCCGAGGAACTTATGCTGGAGCCTATGGCTATTATGACTTTGAGGGACAATTGAATACTGCCATCACTATTCGCACTATGATTGTCAAAGATGGAATTCTCAGTGTGCAAGCGGGCGCAGGCATAGTTGCAGATTCAGATCCTAAAATGGAATATCAAGAAACTCTAAATAAAGCCAAGGGAATGTTGGAAGCAATTCGTGGTCTAGGGATTCAAAAAATCCAAGAAACTGAAAAATAAAAGGGAATAACTTAACTATCAGTGATTTAGGAATTAGGAATCGTCAGTATAAATTAGGCGTAGGGCTATGTGTTAGTATCTAAAAACCTTAGGCGGCAAACAAGTTGAGAATGAGATGAAATGGGCGGGATTATAATATGCAGTTTTTAGATGAATACGAAGTCATAGTTGTGGGTGCTGGTCATGCTGGATGTGAGGCGGCATTGGCATCGGCAAGGCTGGGGCGAAAAACTTTATTACTAACCCTAAATCTAGATCGCATTGCGTGGCAGCCCTGTAATCCTGCGGTGGGAGGTCCTGCTAAATCTCAGTTAGTCCATGAAGTTGATGCCCTCGGTGGTGAAATTGGCAAAATTAGCGATCGCACATATTTACAAAAAAGAATCTTAAATAGTTCCCGTGGTCCTGCGGTATGGGCATTACGAGCGCAAACGGATAAGCGTGAATATGCGATGGAGATGAAAAAGGTAGTCGAGAACCAAGAGCATCTTCATGTTAAAGAAGGAAGCGTCGTTAATTTGATTCTCGATCAAAATGAAACCGTAATTGGTGCAGAGACTCAATTTGGCGTGGGCTATGGTTGTAAGTCGATTATTTTAACTACAGGCACATTTTTGAATGGGGTGATTTGGATTGGCGATCGCTCCATGAGTGCAGGGAGAGCAGGAGAGTTTGCGGTAACAGGATTAACGGAGACCTTAAATAAGTTCGGTTTTATCACAGATCGCCTCAAAACAGGAACTCCTGCTAGAGTTGATAAGCGTTCTGTTGATTATAGTAAAATGGAAGCGCAACCCCCTGATACGGAAATGAACTGGTTCAGTTTTGATCCAACGGCATGGATTGAAAGGGAACAGATGAATTGTTATCTCACCCGCACTACCGCCATTACCCATCAGATTATTCGAGATAATTTGCATCTGTCGCCTGTGTATGGGGGATTTATTGATGCTAAGGGTCCTCGCTACTGCCCCAGCATTGAAGATAAAATTGTCAGATTTGCGGATAAAGAGAGCCATCAGATTTTTATTGAACCCGAAGGTAGAGAAATTCCTGAACTGTATATCCAAGGATTTTCCACAGGCTTACCCGAACCGATTCAGTTGCAAATGCTGCGATCGCTGCCTGGACTGGAAAATTGTGAAATGCTAAGAGCCGCCTACGCCGTGGAGTATGACTATATTCCTGCGACCCAGTGTTATCCAACTTTGATGACCAAAAAAATTGCTGGGTTATTTTGTGCGGGACAAATTAATGGCACTACAGGTTACGAAGAAGCCGCAGCCCAAGGGATTATTGCTGGAATTAATGCGGCTCTGTGGGCGCAGGACAAACCGATGATTACCCTCACCCGTGAATCAAGTTACATTGGCACTTTATTAGATGATCTTTGTACGAAGGATTTGCACGAACCCTATCGGATGCTAACTAGCCGTTCTGAATATAGATTAATCCTCCGTTCTGATAATGCCGATCGCCGCCTTACGCCCCTAGGTAGAGAAATAGGACTGATTGATGATCGCCGATGGGAACTTTATCAAACTAAGCAAGCAAATATTGAAGCTGAAACCCTCAGATTAAAAACTACGAGATTAAAAGAACAGGATGAAACCGCTAAAGCGATCGCCATTGCCTGTGGGAGTATCATCCGCGGCTCGATTAGTTTGGCGGATTTGCTCCTGCGCCCCACGGTTAAATATGCCGATTTAGGGATTTACAACTTGGATAATCCAGACTTAAATAAAGCAGAACGGCAGGTGGTAGAAACGGAAATTAAGTATTCAGGCTATATCCAACGCCAAGAACAGCAAATTGAAGCGATCGCCCGCCAGTCCAATCGCCAACTCCCACAGGATCTTAACTACAATGAGATTCAAACTCTTTCTAAGGAATCCAGAGAAAAACTCACCAAAATTCAACCTCTTACCATTGGGCAAGCTAGTCGGATTGGGGGCGTAAATCCTGCGGATATTAATGCTTTGTTAGTACATCTAGAAATTACCAGAGAGATTACCAGAGAAACTTCTCGTCAGTTGCAAAAAATATAGGATAAATAATTATGAAAAAATTAACACCGTCAGAGCTAGAAACAGCGATCGCTCAACTATCAGGCTGGAAATTAGTAAACGATAAACTCAATAAAAGCTTTAAATTTAAGAATTTTGTCGAGGCGTTTGGGTTTATGACTAAGGTGGCGATCGTCGCTGAAAAAATGGATCACCATCCTGAATTATTTAATGTCTATAGCAGTGTAGTCATTGATCTAACTACCCACGATGCTAATGGCATTAGTAATTTAGATATTGATTTAGCCAAAAAAATAGATACACTTTAGGCTGCTTTCTAACCAATAATCTAGTACTCGTAACTCATAACATGAACGAGTTTCGCCGAGTTGAAGGCTTGAAATATGAGGATTGGGAAGTTTAAGAAAAATTATATTTACGGTTCCTTTGATGTACGCTCAGAAATTACATTTAGAAGTTTAGCGATCGCAATCGGGGTCTTTGCTACTTAAATCCTTTTGATATTGGCGGAAAACCTTACTGTAGTTTCTGGATTTGTTCTGGGGTTAATCCTATGAATTGAGCAATTAAGCCTAGTTCAAGACCTGAACGCATCATATTTAGAGCAATTTGAGTTCTTTCTTCAATCTTACCTTCAACTAAACCTTCCGACTTACCCTTAGCTATACATTTGGCTTCATCTTTAGCCTCACCTTCTAGCAGAATTTCTTGATAAATGAGAGAGCCTTTCACGATCTTGCTCCTTAATAGTCGTTGAATGATTTCTTTATCTAATAAAATAAATGGATGTCAAAAGTAAGAAGCAAATTAAGCTAACCCAATTATTAACAATGCCTAAACCGATCTAAAAAATAATTTCTCTATGGACAACCACCTGATGATTCAGCCAAACGAAGAACTATTGTCTAAAGAAATAACCTTGAGCACTGGAGCTAAACAGATTGATAATATTTCGGATACAAAAACTAAAAGTGATATAGCTGCTGCAACATATATTATGGCTGGGTTAGTATTAGATGTAGAAACTATACAAAGAATATTAGGGAGGGAAATTATAGAAGTTATGAAAGAATCAGTAACTTATCAAGAAATTTTGCTAAAGGGAATAGCTGAAGGAGAGGAGGGAACTAAAAGGGTTATAGTTCTAAATATGCTTCGTTCTAATGTTTGTTCTATTACTCAAATTGCTCAATTCACTGGACTATCTTTAGAAGAAATCGAAAGATTAGCATCAATTAGGTAATGCGATAAAAAGTAAAAAGCATCATCATTACTATCTGTGAGACGGATGGCGATCGCCTGTTCTCCTAATTGGGTCATTTTAGGCTGCCACCATAATTTGCTTGTACGATTGGTGACTTGATCAGAGTGGCAGAAATTGAACTTGACTATAGAATTCTTCATAGCTACCGACCTTCGTAATTAGCTCTAAGTCCTCGACACAGCGACCAATCGAAACACCTAACTGATGGGCATAGACAACACCTGTAAATGGTTCTCCTTTTTGTAACCGAATATTTGCTTCTATGAGAAAGTCTTGATCGCGGGTAAATACGATGCGCTTAAGTTCCATTGCTCTTTCCAGTACTTCAGGATCGGAGATCCCGCTTCTTCCATCTTCTTGAACGCTTAATGCATCTACACCACGTATCCTTAATTCATCAGCGATCGCCCTGTGGACATTTTCATCAATATAGATGGCTAAGGGCATGGTTACTTTAGCCCTAAAGCTTTTAACCTTGAGACAAAGGGAGTTTCACCTGCTCTTATTCTCATTTCTTCGGTACTTTCAAAATCTGCGAAGATCGCTTCATCTATGGCTGTTTTATTGTCCCAATAGTAGGCTAGGGCTGAGTGAATCTGACTCATGGCAAGGTAAGGATATTGAAAATGCATTTCTTCTGCACTCCAACCGTAGGCAATACGGGACATGATTAATTCGCTGACTTTCATGGTTGTGCCTTGGATGATAGCTTGACCGCGATCGTCTAATTGAATGTGTCTGTAATCGGTGCTAGTTTTCATGAAGGTTCTTTAATGCCAAGGTTTTCAAGTAATTGCGCCTCTGGTTCTAGGGCGATTCGGGCTATAGCAGTGAAATCTCCCAAGATTCCATCATATTTTAATAAGCGCAAAAATAGACTCACTTTAAGTTACCTTTAAACACTAACTGTCTGCCCCAAAGCCGCAGATTTTTCGGCAGCACAGGCAACCGTAAGGGCATAGATCGCACTTTCAGAATTCGTGTAAAGGGGAGTTTTATTAAAAAGATGATCGATCACATTTTGAGTATCTTGCTTAAATAGCCCTCTGGGAGCCTCAGCAATTAAAGGTACTTCACCCTCAGCCGTTACTAACTTCCCTGTGTCGGCAGCAAACATGATCGCTCCTTTACTCCCTTGAATTTCGAGGCTGCGTTCAGGTATCCAAAAACTTTCACCTTTTTTATAACTGACATCAGCGATCGCCCCACTGGCAAACTTTAATTGGGCATTACAAATACAAGAGCTAAATCTATGGGGTAACTCGTCACCCAGATAGCTAAGCTGACAACTTACAGCACTAACTTTCCCAAACATAACCGTGAGCCGATGAATCCGTGAGGTGGCGGCAACAAGGGGAAAGCCAAATAACTCTGGCATATATGCCCATTTGTCTGGGGCGGGAGATTGGGGGGTAGTGGTGGCATAGCGAATGTAAAAAGGTTCGCCAATTTCAGGTAATGCTTGGGCTGCTAATTGATGGACTTTACCTAAAAGCTCAATATGCTCAATGTGCAGCATTAAATTTTTTTGCTTTGCTAAATCTACTAAACTCTGCGCCTCAGCGATCGCCAAGCATAGAGGATATTCCACCACCACGTGCTTCCCTGTATTTAATGCCTGTCTAACTATTGCGCCGTGATCCCTGTTCACTGTGGACACTACGATCAAATCCACATCGGTTCGCATTACTAATTCTGACCAAAATTCGGAGGCTGTAATATTAAATTCTTGGGCGATCGCCTGCACCCGTGCCAAATTACCAGCTATACCTATTAACTGCACCCGTGGATCTTGGCTAAATAGTTCTGCTCTAGTTTTGGCGACATAGCCACTGCCGACAATGCCAACCCGTAATGGTGAAGTTAGGTTCATGTAATTTTTGCTTTTAATTCTTGCTCAATATATCATTCCCAAGTTTTGCCTATAGCTTCAGAAATATGCTCTAAGCCGAACTCGTCTAATTTTTGGACTAATCCTGCGGCTATATTTTTGACAATGGGTAAGCCCTGATATACCAGTCCCGTATAGAGTTGCAGTAAAGATGCCCCCGCCATAATTTTAGCCCAAGCGTCCTCTACGGAAGCAATTCCACCCACACCGATAATTGTGATTTTGCCTTGGGAGATTTGATGGATTAATTTAATTACTTCTAGCGATCGCTTTTTTACAGGCTGCCCACTGAGTCCACCCATTTGGGATATTAGGGATTCTGGACTTTGCAGATTTTGGCGGGCGATCGTGGTATTGGTAGCAATAATTCCTGCAACTTGGTTTTGCATACACATCTGTACAATTGCCTGAATATCTTGATCATTCAAATCAGGGGCGATTTTTACCAGTAGCGGTTTATGTTCTAGGTTTTCTGCTTGTAGAGTTAGCAGGATTTCTTCTAGGGTATCCACCGCTTGTAAGTCCCGTAAGCCCACAGTATTGGGAGAGCTAACGTTAATCACAAAGTAAGCACCAAAATCTTTTAGCAGCTTAAAGCTAGAGACATAATCATCTTTTGCTTCTGCTAGGGGCGTAATCTTGGATTTTCCTAAATTAATACCAAGGGGAATCCCGATCAATTGATGAGTTTGTGTATATGCCCGCAGGGACTCCGCCACCGCTTCAGCCCCGATATTATTAAATCCCATGCGATTGATAATTGCTTCATCTTGGGGTAAGCGAAATAAGCGAGGTTGAGGATTTCCGCTTTGACCGTGGCAAGTGATACTTCCGACTTCGGCAAAACCAAAACCAAAACTAGCCCATCCGCCAATAGCGATCGCATTCTTATCAAAACCCGCAGCTAAACCAATGGGATTAGGAAAATTTATCCCCATCACAGTTTGAGTTAATCGGGGATTTTCATATTTCAGAAGTCGGCTAACAACGGATTGTAATGCAGGGGAATTACCAACTGTTTTTACAGTGGCGATCGCTAGACTGTGAGCTAATTCGGGATCTAGGGCAAAGAGTAGGGGACGTAAACTTGATTGATAAATTTGGGATAACATAAAATCACTATTCTGAAGGCTGTGCAGGTTGATTCAGATTCATACTGCGTGCTATAAATTCTGGATACTGTTCTAATTCATCCACAGAATCAACGGGTGGCATCTCAATCCATTTTCCTTCCTCATGCAGTTTGTCAATGTATGCATAAAAGGCTTCTTGATCGTCTCTATGCCTGAGAATATAAGTATTTAATTCCTTTTGAGTTATTGCTTGAAAGTTAGGCTTTGTCATTCAATGTATCTCCATTTACCATTGGCATATATTTCTATAATATTCTCTTCACCAGCAAGGAAAAAGATATTTCCTGTGCGCTCATTAATCCGAACTATATTGATAGGTAAATACAAGTTTAGTAAACCAACAACATAGAACATAGTAACGGGTTTTTTGTTCAGAGGTGGGAATCGCTTTATCTCCTAATTTAAACTCTGCAAATAATTATTACCTACATTTGATTAAGTTAAATTTTTACCCCAGTTTGTACACGCCATAAACCTGTATAAATACCTTCTGGATTTTGTAACAACTCTTTGTGGGTGCCTTTTTCCACAACCTGTCCATAATCCATGACATAAATACAATGGGCATTACGAACGGTAGAAAGACGGTGGGTGATCGCTAGACTATGAGCTAATTCTGGATCTAGGGCAAAGAGTAAGGGACGTAAACCTTCTAACTCAAACCCAAAATATCATATTTGTCCGCTTCAATGATTTGTTATGCCCCGATCGCTTCCTAATTCTTAACTTTTGCGATCGGGAAATTCTCTTCAATAATGAACCCGAAAATTATCCCTTCCAAGTTCCTCTAATTGGCTTGTATATAAAAAAGGCGATCGGCTCTTAATGGATACAGTGACTAATGCTATAACTACTATATATGGCTTTCTCACATAGCTAAAGATATGGAAGAACTTTTGACATTAAGGGAATTACTAATTAAAGGTGATATGACTGGAGCTTTGGCAATTGTTGACGAATTGGAAGAAATGAGCCGAGACGATAAAATCAACAATATTCGTAGCTATGCAGTAATTGTGCTCATGCATCTAATCAAGCAAAAAGCAGAAAATCGTACTACCAAGTCTTGGGAGCTATCAATTCGCAACTCTATACGCGGGATCCAAACCAAAAACCAGCGACGTAAAGCTGGCGGAACATACCTCAATACCGAGGAATTACGCTTAGCAATTTCCGAAGCTTATACAGAAGCAGTTGATCGCGCCTCCGCAGAGGTTGAGGAAGGTCGCTATGAACCTCATGAGTTAGCCAAACTAGTCAACCGTGAAGAGATATGCGATCGCGCCATGATCTTAATCTCTACAAATCTAGAAATTTAAACTGGGGGTTAAGGATTGCAATAGGAGCAATACATCGGATCGGCAAACTGGATACCATCACGGAAAAGAGTTTCTTGTTCATAATCATAGCGATCGCCTGTCAATTCTTAACGTTGAGGTTGAGCCGTTACAGTCAAACTTTACCTTTTGAAGATTATGATTTGAGATGTCAGCTCCAATGCATTGTTAGGATGTCTTTACTGATTACTTTTAGCTAATTCAGTGCTTCAAGTGTAACGCGCCCACCTTCAACTGCCTCAATCTGAAGCTTAAAACCATACAACAAACCCATTCCCACTAACGGATCTGCATCAGAAGCCGCTACATCAACAATTTGATTCTGACCGTCCCAGATTACAGTCGCCTTATATATTTCAAAAACGACTTCACTCCCATCGCCTAACGTACCAATGTCGCGGTAATGCCAAGGCAAGCCAAGCTCGGTGATAATGGAAAGCGGCAAAGACAAAAAGCTGGTGAATCCTGTATCAATGACTGCATCAACAGTTATTTTGGGCGAACTAATTTGTCCCACTGCAACTTTGATGATTGCTTCACAATTATTGTTGACCACACCGAACATCATACGGGTTTCTTCAGACTACGGCTCCCAAAACGGAAGACGGCTCGATGTCCAATCCGAATTACCCAAGGTTGAGCATCGGGGTTACGTTCATAAAGTCGATCAACTGCTAGCATGGGCGATTCGGCAAGTTCAAAAGCTCCTGTTTCAATATCGATCGCCACAATCTTGCCATGATTATCTGCTTCGACTTTCTGGCGTATCTCATTTTGATAGATTTGATCGCCACGTTGGGCAAATTCTTCTTTACTATAGCGGGGTTGCCGAACTGTCATTGGTCTTACATCATGCTAAATTCACCTCTCTATTCTATTTTAAGTTGGACGATTTGATTGCTCTTTGAGTTATGGTAGCCAGAGTAAAAATCGCTTATCAATTTCTTTACCTTGGCGACGAAACGCATCCTGAAAGCGATCGCCATTAACTTCTATGGACTGATCAACGAAACTGAACATTTTTAACTGCCTAATCTTTGCTGAAATAGACAACCTCAACGGAGGCATCGGATCGGCGTTGAATCCGAAAATTCGGTATTGTACTTACAAACCATTCTTAGCCGATTTGATATCCAGCAGGTTAATTCTGTCTATCTTGCTTGCATGTATAATAATGTGCAACTTTGCTGGATACTTAAACCGCATCTCACTAATTCTAAACGTCCAAAGCATTATCTTCAATAAGTCTTCATCACTGATCTTTCTGTGTTCTTTGATGCGTGTTATTCCTGAACCAAAGATAGGAACTGACACGCTCTTTTGAGCATAAACCCTATTAACCTTATCCCAGAAGCTAATTAAAAAACCGAGATAATCTGGCATTGTCAGCCAAGCTATATTTCTCTCATCAAACTTTGAGAATGCAGTTAAAAGATATTCGTTATAAACACAGACAGTGCCAATACTAAATTTGATTTTTTTACCAGATATTCTGGATGTATTTTCACCTATATTCTCATCATCATCGAATGAATAGTTCTCTATATATTTGTCTAATTCGACTACAGAAACGTCAAGGTGATCGGTAATAAAAATTCCATTGAGCGACTGTTTAGAAATTATCTTGTCATCGACCTGAGTATCAAAATACTCATTAAATGCTATGACTTTGAATCCAGTCTGCTTAAAAATATCACCTTTCTTTACGGTTACAATACTTCCCTCGACATCTAGATTGACTTCTTCTAAGTTATTGGATTTAAACCACAGGAAGAGATATATAAAGAGTAGTATTACCGAAAAAATGATACCAAGCGTTAGTTTTCCCTCTTTAGGTATTTCAAAAAATATAAGTAGGAGAGAAAGTCCTACGCTTATTCCTGATGTAAATTCTTGGAATTGTTTGAAAATTCTCTTGTCAAACAGATTAACTTTGACCAAAACCTCCTCCTAAATTTCAATTTTCTCATTTTTTACTAAAAGCTCTCATACCAACGGTTAACACATTGTTATAGATAGAAATACACATCTACTTCTATTTTCGTGTTCACCATGAAGCCATTATCTTGCAGCGCTTTGATAATAAGATCTTTATTCATCGGGACATGCAAAGTTGGAACTTTATTCATTGAGTCCCTTAGTATCGGTAGCTTGTCCCACAAATTCTTAATCTCGTTTTTTAAAAAGCCGTTCTGCAACAGGCTTTCCTTGATTGCGTAGTCAGGATAGATAATAATTATCGGAAGCCCAAGCGAATTTATCCCGTAATCTATTTCCTCTCTTAGTGCGCGAGAACTCACTGTCCTTTCACTAAGGAACAGGATCACGTTCTTTGAGGTTCTAAGACGTTGTTGGAGCCTTGGTCTCAAAGTTAACTCCCAGTTACTGCCATCTCGAACGCTGTAAGTTTTACTATGAGAGTCGTTGAAGGGAAAGGATGAGTCACTTCCTTTCCAAGTTCTCAGCAAATTGTAGTAAACAAAGTCCTTGGTCGCGTGTGCGCCTAAAGCACTTTCATGAAATGGTTCAGCAACGTAGAAAGCACAGTAATTTCCGTTTTTGTACGACATTTTTTCCTCAATACTACCTTTGTAAATGAGCAATGATGCTTTAATAAAGACTCAGCATAACTTGTAATTATGCCGCAAATGCGGTTTAACTCTATCAAAGAATGTATGTTACCGCATAATTTTGTCCAAAGTATATAGAGTTCTTACCAATTATATTGAATTTCACAGGAGCGATCAGAGCATTACGATAAAGCAAGCAGCGATAAATTCTCATCTTCATAAAATAATTTGATCGCATTGAAATCCTGACGCAACAAATTTTCAACTTGCAAAGTCGAGCAGTTTCCTAGACGAAGCCAAATACTAAGCTCAGGTCGTGCATGTCCGCATCTTTCGAGACAATCATCAAATCATTGTCTTTCGCATAATCCTAAACTATTGGATCTATTGTTGCCTTCATACCCACATCTCGAACATGAAGTGAATTTGGGAAAAGATCGTTCAAACGGTTCGACAACTTAGATGATAGATTTTCATCAAAAAGTAATTTCATGCAGATAATGGAACGCTCATAAACCTACGCTCGCGGTCAGCAGCATAAGCAATACAGGCTTTTAAATCTTCTCTTGTCAGATCGGGAAAATCGTCGAGAATCTCTGCTTCGGTCATTTCGGAAGCTAGGTACTCAAGCACTTCATAAACCGTAATTCTTAAACCACGTACGCAAGGCTTTCCACTTCGTTTATTAGGTTCAATTGTGATGAAGTTTCGGTAGTTCATAGTT
>CASBQR010000004.1 GCA_949127865.1 Synechococcales cyanobacterium PMM_0082 | reverse complement strand
GGAGTTGGAGGTGATTCTGAAGTTAGATTTGCTCACAGCACAGGAATTAGAGACAGCGATCGCCACAGAGTATAATCCTGGACGCATTGGATTTGCTGGGGGCAAAGATATCTGGGTGCGCGACGTTCTCAATCTTGGAGTCAATCCGATTGTATTGTTAGATCGGCTTAAGCAAAAATTTTTGGAAGGTGGTGGGCAGATTTTAGAGTATACGGAATTACAACAAGCGATCGTGCATACAGATGGTGTAAACCTACATCTACAAAGCGATGGCAACTCATTTAACCTGCGATCGCGATTGCTACTGGATGTCATGGGACATTTTTCACCTATAGCAGCCCAATGTCGACAAGGATCTGCCCCTGACGGCGTTTGTATGGTGGTTGGAAGTTGCGCCCAAGGTATTCCTACAAGAGATTATGGCGACCTTTTTTACTCATTTACGCCAATCCAAAACGCCTGTCAATATTTTTGGGAAGCATTTCCCGCCCGCGATGGGCGAACTACCTATATGTTTACTTATGCCGATCTTCATCCCAGCCGTCCCAATTTTCAAGGACTTTTTGAGGACTATTTTCACTGGCTACCCCAATATCAGGATATCGATCTTAAACAACTTCAACTTCAACGGGTCTTGTATGGCTTTTTTCCTTCCTATCGGCGATCGCCATTACAAACCCAATGGGATCGAATTCTCCAAGTTGGAGATAGCAGTGGCAGTCAGTCACCGTTGAGCTTTGGTGGATTTGGGGCTTTAATTCGTCATCTTTCTCGTTTAACCGAGGGGATTTCCGAAGCATTGCAATGGAATCAGCTTAACTGCGATGACTTAAGACAATTGCAACCTTATCAGCCCAATCTTTCCGTGACATGGCTATTCCAGCAAGCTATGCGTGTCCCCATAGGGCAATCTTGGCAGCCTCAGGTCATTAATGAGTTACTAGCAATGACATTTCAAACTATGGAGAATCTGGGCGATCCCGTACTCAAACCATTTTTACAAGATGTAGTTCAGTTTCCAGCCCTCTTGCAAACGATGATCGGGATGATCCTTGCTGACCCAATTTTAGTTACAAAAGTTGCTGGGCGGGTAGGTTTACCAGCATTGATAGATTGGATGCAACATTTTACGCTTCTAGCTGGCTACGATCTTGGCAATCGTCTTAACCCTTTTTTAACTCCTTTGATTCGTAACCTTTTACCCGAACAACAATTTGCCTTGAACTGTCAGCTTAAGGCTTGGAAATACGGCTCTGGAGGGGATTTTAGCACTTTGAACTGATGCAAAACCTAAATATTTAATGCTCACTCAATAACAATCCTAAATGATTTATGAAAAGAAGCCATACTTAAAGACTTTCTTGAAAGTGAATACTTGAAGATGAGTGATCAACTCAAATAATAGACTTAAACGAAAATAAATGAGATTTAAGATTTTGGCACGCTTCTTAAATAATCAACTTAAAATCAGGCGGATTTTCTACATCTTTTATCGACTCGACCCCCACTTCGCGGAACCAGTGCCAAATCGAGCTTAGGATTCAGAATAAATCGCTTGATTTTTTTGGGCAAGTTTGAGAATTTTACCCGCAAGAATTGCTGCCCCAAAGCCATTATCAATATTAACCACGCCGATACCTGTAGCACAGGAATTTAGCATAGTTAAAAGTGGAGCGATCCCATTAAAATTCGCCCCATACCCAATACTTGTAGGTACGGCAATAACTGGGCAACTCACTAGTCCTGCCACCACGCTAGGCAAAGCTCCTTCCATACCTGCTACAACAATTAATATATCAGCAGCGGTTAGTAAATGTTGATGTTGCCATAGACGATGAATTCCTGCTACTCCTACATCCCAGAGCCTTTGCACGGAAAATCCACATAACTCAGCGGTAAGTGCTGCTTCTTCGGCAATCGGCAGATCGGCAGTTCCAGCAGTCACAATTGTGATTTTGCCAGTTTGCAAAGATAGCGGCTGTCCTATATAAAATATTTGGGCGATCGCTGAGTATGCAGAAGCTGGTAGGTGGGGTTGAATTTCTTGATAAACAGCAGCACTGATTTTGGTAGCGATCGCCTGCCCACTTTTTACATACATAGCTCGCATAATTTCCGTAATCTGCTCTGGGGTCTTACCCAAACCAAAAACTACTTCAGGAAAACCTGTCCGCATAGCTCGTTGATGGTCGATTTTAGCAAAGTTACTAATGGGTTCAAAGTTTAAATATTGCAACTTTTCCAGAGCCTGTTCTGGAGAAATTATACCGTTGGCAACTGATTGCAGGAGATTATTAAGATTTTCAGACATGAATACAAAAAGAAGTAGAGGCTATGGCTTAAAAATTCCCTTTCCTTGAGATTATTTAATTTATTGAATCAAAAGAAAAGGGACGATTACTAAAATTAGCGATTATAAGCAGCAATGCACTTATTCACAAAAACTTCTACAGCATCAGCATTTTGCCAGCCTTGAATTTCTGTAACTTTCTTTTCGAGATTTTTGTAGGTGCGGAAAAATTCAGCAATCTCTTCTAGTCGATGGGGAGCAATATCATCTAAGGATGTGACATGGGCATAGCGCGGATCTTTGACAGGCACACATAGTAATTTTTCATCGCGATCGCCACCATCAATCATAATTAACATCCCGATGGGACGAGCAGCAATTACACAACCAGGAAAAGTCGGCTGATCCATAATCACCATGCCATCCATAGCATCTCCATCTTCAGCTAGGGTATTAGGGATAAAGCCATAGTCATAGGGATACTGCACTGAAGCATACAAAACGCGATCGAGGGCAAACGCATTTAAATCCTTATCAAATTCGTATTTATTTTTGCTACCTGCAGGAATTTCAATGATGACATTAAGGACACCAGGTTTTGGTTGAGCAGGAATTAGAGATAAATCCATAAATTAATTATTAGGTAATTAGTTAGGTGTAGGTTCGCAAATAATAATACCAAGCTAAGAACTCATTTAACCCGCCACCTTGGAGCTATTACTTTCACTTTCAATGGTTTTAATGAGTTTTTTGGGCGTAAAAACGGGAATTGTTTTGTCTGTAAAGTCCTTAGGATTGCGAGTCACAACTCCATCTAATTCTGAGGCGATCGCTGCCGAGTATTGAATAGCATCCTCAAAGTCTTGGATATTAGAAGTTAAAGCTTGACGAATAACCCGATCATCAACTGTGGCAATATTACAAAAACTTACTAATTTCTGTAAAAATTGAAGTGTCCAATCTTTACCCCTACTCTTACGCAAAATGTAGTAGAAATCGCTAAATGTTGAACCCGAAATATAACCCTCTAAATTTCCCTGTTCAGAAAATTTCAATATGCGATCGCTATCTGCAAAAAAAGGCTCTCGAATCAGTGCCACATCAATAATAATATTCGTATCTATTAATATTCTCACAGATCGTATTTTTCCTTTAATGCTTCCCATCTGGCTGTATCCACATCAAAATCATCAGCTACAGGTTCAATACCCTCAAACAAATCTTGAAATGCTTTAACTGAAGTTTTTACTTTCCCCTGTGGGGCGATCGCTAATGGTTGAGGCTGCGAAATCTGCCATATTACTAATTCCACATCACCTTTAGGTAAAGCGATCTGATCTTTAATATGAAGATGCCCATCAGGATCAATCCAACCTTTTAACTTTAGTGCTTCCATGATTTTGTTTGATTGAGTTAGTTAATAGAGCGATCTTAAATGATATCTAAGGGGTAATTCGAGTGATCACATCATTACCTGTAACCTTGATCGTTTGGGCAGCCAGATTAATCATCGCCTTGGTACCAGACACCTGAAGATTGCGCTCGGCTTGGGCGTAGTTAATATTTCCTTCTAGGCTGATGGTTTGAGCAGGAATAATCCATTCCACTTGATCGGCATTAATTTTAGCCTGCCTAAGTACAGCATCGGCTCTAACTTGCCCATTGAGGCGAATAGTTTGGGTGGCGAGGTTGGCTTGCCCTGCATTTGCCGTAATTGCGACTTGTTTTGTAGGGCTAAATACTTTGACCGCAGAATCTAAGGCGACTATTTGTTTGGGAATATCCCAAAGGAGGTTTGATGTTTCTAGTTGGATTCCTGACTCTGGGATTCTACCGAGAATATTACCTTTTAAGCTAACTTGATTTGATTTAGTATTCCATTCCCCTTGATTGGAGTTGAGGGTAAGTTGATCTTTGGACTGGGTAATAGCGATCGCCTGGGGGGAGGTAACAAGATTTTGGGTTGTATTCCAAGTTAGCTTCTCACTTTTAATTTGTAAGGGCGGATTAATAGCGGTTGCCACGACATTTTGAGCGATTGTGAATTGGTTGCGACTGGGATATGCTGTTACGGTTTTTCCCACCATTACGATTTTGCGATCGGGTTGATCGGAGTCTTTTTCAAGCCTGACGTTGCCTGTCGATGTTAATAATCCTTGTTCTGACTGCCATACCATGCGATCGCTTTTGAGGTTGATATTATCTTTTTTGGCGATCGCTACCACCTTCCCTTCAACTGTGATTTCTTTAGTAACTTGATTAATACTGCCAGTTGCCCCAGTTACATCTATTAATTCGGCTCCTTCCTTAAAAAATTTACCCTTAATCTTAGTTAATAATGCTCGGCGATTATTTTCTGTATATTCTGCCCGATCCGCCGTAATCGACCATAAAAGCTTGCCATTTTTATCGACTTCAGTAAGTGTAATCTTAGATAGGCTAGAACCTGCGGCTTGAGGTAATTCTGGAACTGGTGTGGTTGAAGGCATCTGCAGCCACCAGATAATACCCCCGCCTACTCCTAAAACTAATATTGCCAACAGACCCAAGCGCACAGAATTTTTCATAAATCACCTTATTCTGCCCTCAGTCTAGTGCAAATATGACGGATTTTGCTCTATAGAGTTTTATTAACTATTCAATCAATCTTTCCGCAGAAGCTGAGGTGATTAAAGAAAGCTTAAACTTTTCACCTTGACTCAAATATATAGCGTATGCAGATTGCAGATAGGGCGCAAAATTTTTCTCTTTTTGACTAAAGGTGCCAAAAAAAGCTATGGATATCCCATTTGCGTAGTTATCGATTAAAGAAGAACTCGGTAAAGTCAGATCGGCTAAGGAATTAATCGTGTGTCGGATTCTAGGATCTAACTTAGAAAAGTTAATATGGGCTTGTCCTTCCACTAAAGCTAGATACTTGTTAGGAGTAGTAAACCAAGGAAAAGCTTGAATTTGTTCAAATACTGCTGGTGCCGCAGGATCGTAACTACCGCCGATGGTCATGACAGGAATTTGAATCATACTTAATCCCTTTCTGCCAAAAATACTGCTACCCAGTGGATTTGTAGCGAGAATTGCGCCGACACGAGGATCTCGGAAAGTATACTTTTGTCTAGGTAAAGTTAATGCTTGACATTGCAGGATCAGTGATAGGTTTAGGTTGAGTAGTTCCCGACCGCAATCTTTTTCTAAATTATCAAAATCAATCTCGGCACCAGCCACGGCAAAGGCGGTATACGCTCCAAAGGAATGCCCAGCTACTCCAACTGATTCTAGATTTAGTTTCCCTTGAAATTCGCTGTTATTTCTTCTCGCTAGTTCATCAATGACATAACTAATATCCTTCGGACGATCAATGAAATCATTTGCATCAAAAAGCTGATTGGATAAGCCATCGCGTAATGATTGAATCTGCCGAAAATCACTGCCTATATGCTGGGGCAGAGCTACCACATAACCATAGGAAGCCCAATGCTTGGCACGGATGTCAAAATCTTCAGGACGGGAACCTAAGCCGTGGGATAAAATTAAAACTGCTATTGGCTTAGATGGCGATCGCATCGGTCTGTAAACATCTACATAAAACTTGCGATTTCGACTAGCATCCGTAAGTATCCATATTTGTTTTGGTTGCACCCCAAATTCACCTTCCTTCCGTAGATCAGGCAACTTAGAAAAGTCTATGGGCGGATTAGATTTAGTTTCAGCTAAAGTTAATTCTTCTAAGGTTTGGGAAACTATTGTCGTTGCTGACACAACTTGACTGACAATATCGCTTAAACGTAGTATTAATTCGCCCCGTAGTCGAATATTCGTAGGGAACTTTTGTAAAAAGCCAAGAAGAGTAAATCCTTCAGGTTCAAAAGCAGAGGCAACTAGGGCAGACCGAATTCCTAGTTTACCGTTTAATCCACTTTGCAGATTCATGATGCTACCAATTTGAGCCAAAATCCTTTCACCCATATCAGTATTAAAGAATCTGCTTAAGTAAACTGGACTTACTTTAACGGGTTTAGTTAGAGCCTCACGCAGTTGCAACTGCTCCTCAAGACTAGTTGCTCCTAAAAAAAGTTCTAAATCTCTGCTGATTGTGCCATCTTTCGCAAATGTTTCTAGGGAGCTAACTCTGATCGAAGCTTCGAGAATGCCAAAGGTTACAGAAATATTCTCCGCAGCATTAACAGTACTAGCAGAAGAAAGCGTAGATATTGCAATCAAAGAAACTGCCCAATAGGATTTCTTTAATACTGAACTCAATGCAGACAC
Source organism: Synechococcales cyanobacterium PMM_0082 (assembly GCA_949127865.1). Classification (GTDB taxonomy): domain Bacteria; phylum Cyanobacteriota; class Cyanobacteriia; order Pseudanabaenales; family Pseudanabaenaceae; genus PCC-7502. Next base: position 233 of record CASBQR010000004.1, on the reverse strand, counting down.
AAAGTTAATCCAAGGATGTTTATTGCGGGTTTTCAGGATCATTTTTTATGATTTTTTGTATGTAAACTGAGAACCCTAGGGGTAGCAATTGGGGTTTGTAGTATCTTTGGTAAATTTTAAGAGCGTTCCATCGCTAAAGCAAGGATACTCTCACAGAAGATAGATAAACAAGCCTATTATGCGGAAAATACTTTCAATACTATAGATAAATAGGTAGATAGAAGTTATTAACT
>CASBQR010000003.1 GCA_949127865.1 Synechococcales cyanobacterium PMM_0082 | reverse complement strand
GGAGTAGCAGGGGAAAAGATTAATGTAGAACTATCTAGATCTCGAACTCCAACGGAGATATTGTCACTCCCTGAGATAGTCAAAAGAGACCCAAAAGTTCCGTTGCTAACGTTTAAGCCTAAAGCAGAATCAGCATTTCCAATCCCGAGACTACTTCCTGCAAGGACAATATTGCCACCTACAACCTGAAAGGAATTTGCGTTTACGATAAGAAAATTAGCGGAAGCATTGAAAGGTAGAGTGTATCCTAATGCGGGTGCAGAGGTTACGAAAACAGAAGTGGCAGCGAAAGTACCATCTCCATCGGGTAAATCGAACGTACCTTGAACTGTGCCAGGAACCGAACCATTTTCATTAGTAAAAGAAAAAGTATAACTAAGAGCCGAAGCGGTCGGAGCAATGGCTAGAGTGCTGGCTAGGAGAGCAATTACCCCCCCCCATTTTGAAAGTGTTTGCAGTTGACATCATAAAGATTCCTATAGATGATAGAAAAATCTTACAGTGAAAATCTTTGGAATTAATTATTTTTTATAAACTTACCTGTAATTGCTTGATTTACATCATTTTCATCCACCAACCAATATAAAGCATCAAATTCGTAGGGTTCGCTGGGAATACCTGCCAAGGATGCGGTACTAACCTGTTCTGATTTCAGACTAATACTAAAAATAGCGATCGCCTGTATTTCTTCAGCAGTTAAATTTGTATTGATATGCTTTTGAATGACGGGAATTAATTCAGGTAATCTTAGAAGAATCAAAGGATTAGTAATTTTGGCTTTAAGAGCTTGGAGCATAATCTGTTGGCGTTTAATTCTGCCAATATCGCCATCCCCATCATTGCGGTATCTAATAAATCCTTCAGCCTGTTTGCCATTTAGGGTTTGCAGCCCAGGTCGCAGATCAATACTGAGTTTTTGGGTCTTATCTTCATATTGCATCACCTTCGGCACATTTACTTCCACACCACCGATCGCATCAATAATTTCATCTAAACCAGAACTATCTAACCTGATATAACGATCAATTTTGACCCCATTTAACTTTTCTTGAACAGTTTCTATCGCTAAATTTGCACCACCAAATACATTAGCCGCATTGATTTTGTCATAGCCATAGTTGGGGATTCTAACTCTAGTGTCTCTGGGAATAGTCAGGATATTGATACGGCGATCGCTATTATCAAACCGCACTAAAAGCATCGTGTCACTGCGACCTTCAAAAGAACCCGCCCCATCTATGCCCATGACTAAAATCTGGTAGGGCTGCGTGAGCTTGCGTCCTAAACCTTCGGAAAATATTTCTTGGGGATTTTTACCAGAGAGGAATCCGCCCCAATCAAAATTTTGGAGTGGTACTATTTGCGCTAAACCAATGCCTAACCCAACTGCGCCAAGGGTTGCCAGAACGATGATAGTTTTACTTAGGGAAATTAAAGGGTGCGATCGCAATGTGCAAAACCTATAGAAATATAGCAGCTACTATCATCTACTATTGCTTGAGTATTTAGTTGGGGAATTTAGCATAACTTTTAGGCTTTTACTCAGACTTAAGAAATTCTGAGCGACTATATAATATTAAGTGTAAATTACTAAACTTAAAATTTCTTAAATATATGAGTTGCAAAAAGAAATCCTTGCTCTATTCAGCCATTAAAAGCCACAGAGACTTTCACTTCAAAGCAGGTTTAATATCTGACAAAGTTGTGAGACTATTTGGCGTACATAAATGCCCATTAACCAGCCCATTTTATAAACTAGCAAAGGTTGCAGGTTATGCCAATGTTTCTGCGGCTAGTATTGCTCTAGTGATCTTAGAGTAAATACAGATAACGATTAATTAAAATTGAGTGGCTGGGGTAGTTCTCACCACTATAATTAACTTAACAATATAGATAGACAATTAGCTAAAGATATATGATTACTCTTACTGATTCAGCGATCGCCAGAGTCAAAAACCTCCAAACCCAACGTGATACCACTGCCCCTTTGCGGGTAGGGATTAAACAAGGCGGATGTTCTGGTCTTTCTTATATGATGGATTTTCCCCAAGAATTAGCAAATCAAGATCATGAATATGACTGCAACGGCGTAAAAATCGTAATCAACGATAGCTATCTACCCCAACTGCAAGGTATGGAGCTAGATTATACCGAAGATCTTATGGGCGGAGGCTTTCGCTTTCGTAATCCCAATGCCAGCAAGTCCTGTAGCTGTGGTACTTCCTTTGCGACTCCTAAAGAAGTAGGTGAACCTGTAGCTTGTAGTTAAAATTGATCCAGTTTTAGTAATGTCCCCAATTGCGATCGGGGGCTATTTTTATTAAAGGAGATTTAAGTTATTCCTACACAACAACAGGTATTTCAATGCTTTGTACTTTCCTGTTATTTCACGAAGATGTATATCTCTATAAACTTGATCCGTATAGACGAGCGTACGAAAAATATATTCCTCTTGGCTGGTGAAGAAAACGAAATTGAAATTTTCCCCAATGGTGAATGGAGTTATATTTATGAGCAAGATTAACTTTCAAGCAATGGACAGAAAGACCCTAAAAGCCTACATCCTCTCTCACCGTGAAGATGAAGAAGCATTTTGTGTTTACATGGATAAGCTGCATTCAGAAGCAAAATGGGTTAATATGCCTGCGATGAATTCGTTGTATGACTTAGAACAGTCAAATTTTTTGAAAAAGCAATCTGATCATAAAGTTTCTTAGGATTTGAATAATTGTTTGATCGGATTACTGGAGATTGGATGCCAAGCCTGAAAACTGTACTTAAATATTTGTTTCTATGGCTGCTTGGCTTATTGTTGAGCGGCTTATTTGTGTATCTCTATTTTCGTCCTAGCCTTTCTCAAATTAATGAAAATCCTCGGATCACAATCGGTACGACCAGCACTATCCGCACCCTTGATCCCGCCGATGCCTATGATTTAATTTCAGGAAATGTTTTATTTAATGTGTGCGATCGCCTCTACACCTACAACTCTGGAAGCACTGACTTAATCCCGCAACTCGCTGCCGATTACCCCAAAATTAGTGCAGATGGCTTAACCTATCGGATTTCCCTTAAAACTGGAATCAAGTTCCATGATGGTACGGATTTTAATGCGGAGGCGATGGCGTTCTCTTTGAATCGGTTTATAAAACTCGGTGGTTCTCCTTCCTTTTTATTGGCAGATATTGTGACTTCGGTTAAGGCTCTTAGTCCAACAGAACTAGAAATCAAACTGAAGGAGCGATTGGAATTTTTCCCAAAGCTTTTGGCATTTACAGGAGCCGCCGCCATTTCACCCACAGCCTATAAAAATACGGAAGGATTTCTTCCTAACAAAGTGATCGGCACAGGGGCATATCAAGTGGGGGAATACATTGAAGGTAATATTTTAAGACTCAATCCCTTTCCTAAATATTGGGGAGAGCAGCCCAAAAACGCAGGAATAGATCTGCAATTTATATCTTCCAATGCCAATTTATTAAACTCTTTCAAAACTGGTGGTGTTGATGTGGCATGGCAAACCCTCAGTCCCGCCCAGATTCATAATTTAGAGGTAAATGCCAAAAAACAAGGCTGGAAAATTGCTTCTAATCAAGGTTCAGTAATTCTCTACATAGTGTTAAATGTGCGTCAACCGCCCTTGGATAATCTTAAAGTCCGCCAAGCGATCGCTGCCGCCATAAATCGACCCTTATTATCAGAACGAGTTTTTCAAAATCAACGCATTCCTCTGTATAGTCTCGTTCCCAAAACTCTGAACGATTCTATCCCCACTTTTCAAAATCTCTATGGCGATGGTAACGGTAAATTAGCCCGACAACTCTTAACTGAGGCGGGATACAGTGACGCTAAACCCGTTCAAGTTAGCTTCTGGTATTCGCCTAAATATGCAGGCAATGGCGGATTGGTTTTAAGTACCCTCAAAGCCGCGATCGCCCGAGATGTCGGTAAAATTTTAGAAATTAAACTGGAAAAAGTTGATACAACCACTGCATACAGCTATCTCGATCAGGGCGTATATGACACCTTCTTTTTAGACTGGGTTCCCGATATTTTCGATCCAGATAATTTTCTGCAACCTTTCCTAACCTGTGATCAAGCTAGTTTGGAAAAAGGATGTATTAAGGGGCGATCGCAATACCAAGGCTCTTTTTACTACAATCCTGAAATTAATGATTTAATTGCCCAGCAACGACGGGAATCCAATCCCCAAAAACGTTCCGCCCTCCTAACTAAAATTCAAGAAATCCTTGCCCGTGATGTACCGTTTATTCCCTTGTGGCAAAATAAAGAATATGCCTTTGGGCGATCGCGAATTAGAGGCTTAGAAGTCGAACCGACACAACAGCTTGACTACAGCAAAATTTATCGATCCCTTGATATCAGTTTGTGATTGCAAATGCTCCAGTTTTTAGATTAGTCTCAGCTTAAAAATGTTTTATATGATATATTCAATCTCTCGGTTTCAGTGGAGTTCAGCCATTGGAAGTAATGGGGAAAGTTTGGTGAAAACCCAACGCTGTCCCGCAACTGTGATGAGATCTAGAGTTCTCTTAGTCAGAATGCCCGCCGAGATTTGCACATAAATATAAATCTGCGAGGCACAGAAAAGTGATTAAGTTTAATCGTGAGTGGTTAGCTAAACAGACGGGAATCCCCATAGTATAGTGGTACTCAACTTACTGTGGGCTGAAAGTCGTGTGAGCTTGCGAACAAATCTTTATTCCTAACTACTCAGTAGGACGATCTTGTTCATCAATGTATTTCTTTAATTGCTCAACGGTAACACCCCCGCACGAAGCAACAAAGTATCCACTTGTCCACAATACATCTTTCCAGTAAACTCGGTTTACCTCTTCAGCAAATTCTTTTCTCAAGTATCGACTAGATACGGTTTTAATGTTGTTAATCGACTTACTAGGTTCAGTTTGAGGATTGTATTGAAGTAGTAAGTGAACATGGTCACGTTCCCCATGTTAATTACACTAATTCATTATCATCTGTTATGATAACACTAAGGCAAACTAAAGTCTCAAAACGTAATGAAGACAACGTATCAGTATAAATTCTACCCAAACACTAATCAGAAACTTGAATTAAACGAGTGGCTG
>CASBQR010000002.1 GCA_949127865.1 Synechococcales cyanobacterium PMM_0082 | reverse complement strand
TCACTGAAGGCTGTTCTACACAAATAACCTTACCATCATCGTTCACATCCACAATTACCGAAGCTCCTTCGCGCACTTTGCCAGTTAAGATTTCTTCAGACAAAGAATCTTCTAACAAGCGCATAATTGCTCGGCGTAAGGGCCTAGCGCCATAGCTTTGGTTGTAGCCTTCACGGACTAATAAATCCTTGAACCGCTCAGTGACAGCTAGGGTAATATTCTTTTCCTTCAAGCGTTTGAATACTTCCTTCAGCATTATTTCCGCAATCTCTCTGATTTCTTCGATCTTCAGTTGTCTGAATACGATAATTTCATCAAGACGGTTCAAGAACTCTGGTCGGAAGTATTGTTTCAGTTCTTCATTGACCAAGGAGCGAATTCGGGTATAGGCGGAATCAGCTTGATCTTCGGCAAAGTCAAAGCCTAACCCACCGCCACCTTTTTCAATGACCTTAGACCCAATGTTGGAAGTCATGATAATCAGGGTGTTCTTGAAATCTACAGTCCGTCCCTTGGAATCAGTCAAGCGACCATCTTCTAAAATTTGCAACAGCAAGTTAAAGACATCGGGGTGAGCTTTTTCAATTTCATCAAACAAAATGACGGTATAGGGACGACGGCGCACAGCTTCGGTTAACTGCCCACCTTCGTTGTATCCCACATAACCAGGAGGTGAACCAATGAGCTTGGAAACTGTATGTCGTTCCATAAACTCAGACATATCCAAACGTACCATTGAATCTTCTGAGCCAAAGAAGTAAGCTGCCAAAGCCTTAGTTAGCTCAGTTTTACCTACACCAGTTGGACCTGAGAAAATAAAACTAGCGATCGGGCGGTTAGGATTTTTTAGTCCCACCCTAGCTCGCCGAATGGCACGGGAAGTAGCTTTTACGGCTTCTTCTTGCCCAATTAGACGTTGATGCAGAGTTTCCTCCATTTGCATCAGCTTCAGGGATTCAGATTCCGTGAGCTTATTGACGGGAACACCTGTCCAAGAACTGACAATATGGGCAATATCCTCTTCCGTGACCACGGGCATCACTTCATCTTTAGTAGTTTCAGCTTTTTTAGCTTGGCTGATATTACGAATTTCGGTCTTAATTTCGAGCTCGCGATCGCGCAGTTTAGCCGCCTTATCAAAGTCTTGAGATCTAACCGCATCGTCTTTATCTTTGAGAAGTTGGCGTAACTCTTTATCTAGTTCTTTTACCGCAGGAGACATTTGCGAATTCAAAAGTCTGACCCTCGATCCAGCTTCATCAATTAAGTCGATCGCCTTGTCGGGCAAGAACCGATCAGAAATGTAGCGATCAGATAACTTAGCCGCCGCATCGATCGCCATATCGGAAATCTTCAGCTTGTGGTGCTGTTCGTAGCGTTCACGTAGACCAAAGAGAATTTCGATAGTTTCTGAAACACTGGGTTCGCCCACCATAACGGGCTGGAAACGTCTTTCCAAGGCAGCATCTCGCTCGATATGTTTACGATACTCATCTAGAGTTGTGGCACCAATACATTGGAGTTCGCCACGAGCAAGGGCAGGTTTGAGAATATTAGCAGCGTCGATCGCTCCTTCTGCCGCCCCAGCACCAATAAGTGTGTGAACTTCATCAATTACCAAGATCACGTTATTAGAAGTACGAATTTCGTCCATGATCTTTTTGAGACGCTCTTCAAACTCCCCTCTGTACTTAGTTCCTGCCACTAGCAAGCCAATATCTAAGGTCATTACCCGCTTATCTTGCAGAATATCGGGAATATCTCCAGTGATAATTCTTTGTGCTAATCCCTCGGCGATCGCCGTTTTGCCAACACCAGGCTCGCCAATTAAAACAGGGTTATTTTTAGTCCGACGACCGAGAATTTGAATTACCCGCTCAATTTCTTTCTGGCGACCCACCACAGGATCGAGCTTACCCTCAATTGCTAATTGAGTAAGATTAGAGCCAAACTCATCTAGGGTTGGGGTTTTTGTGCGTCCACCACCGCCACCTGCGGAGACTTCAGCCGTTTCACCCAACATTCTAATTACTTGGGTACGGACTTTGGATAAATCCACACCCAGATTTTCTAAAACCCTTGCAGCTACGCCTTCACCTTCACGGATTAATCCCAAAAGCAAATGTTCTGTACCGATGTAGTTATGTCCTAGTTGTCTAGCTTCTTCTAAGGAAAGCTCTAGGACTCGTTTTGCCCTTGGGGTAAATGGGATTTCGACTGCTACAAAGCCCGAACCGCGCCCAATAATTTTTTCTACTTCAATCCGAGCGTCCTTGAGATTGACACCCATAGATTTTAGGACTTTGGCGGCAACGCCTGTTCCTTCTCCGATCAGACCCAAAAGAATCTGCTCTGTGCCAACGAAGTTGTGTCCGAGGCGGCGAGCTTCTTCTTGAGCCAGCATGATGACCTTAATTGCCTTTTCTGTAAAGCGTTCAAACATGGCTTTGTTCCCACTACTTGCTGCATTCGATAGAGTTCATTGTAGCAGCCTATTTTCTAGGTTAGGGGTAGATTATTGATCGGTTTAGGGTAGGTTAACCGAATTATTGATTATTCTTAAAGCTTTTAAAACCCTAATTCTTAAATTGCTTTTGGCTTGTATGCCCAATCAACCAGTTAACAAAAACTTCACGTCCTGCCTGACCTGATGCCACTGCTAGAATAATTTGCTCTTGTTCATCCAGACTAGCTATGATTTCCATCCCATTTAGGATTAGGAATACTTCCATTGCGGCATGACCTGTGCGCTTGTTCCCATCTGCAAATGGGTGATTCATGATGACAGAAAAACCCAAAGCACCTGCTTTTTCAATTAAAGATGGATATAAATCTTCGCCGCCAAATGTCATATAAGGTTGAGCGATCGCTGATTCCAATAACCCTAGGTTATGAATCCCTAAGGTTCCGCCTGACTGCTCAATAATTCGATGATGCAGTTCTAGTATTTCAATTAATGTTAGGTAACGCATTACGCCAAACGTTGATAGAGTTCAAAATTCTTTTCCAGAATATAATCGATTGCAGTAGTAAACTCTGATTTTTGGGGACTTAGTAAATCATCAAAGCTGGCACTTAATAATTCTGCTGGAGAAATGTCGTGCAATCTAGCGAGATCTTGCAATTTTTCTAATTGGTGATCAGAAATTTCAAAGGTGATAGCAGCCATATTTGTAATTTTTTCCACACTCTTAGTTTTATTGTAATTCTATCTAAATCATTTTTTAAAAAATTTAGAATCTATGTCTTAGCCAAAGTAGGCTTTGCGAATTTTTTCATCTGTTAGTAGGGTTGCTGCTTGATCGGCAATTGCTAACTTTCCTGCTTCTAAAACGTATGCCCGATCCGCAGTTTGCAGTGCTAAATGAGCATTCTGTTCTACGAGTAAAATTGTGACTCCATCTTGGCGCAATTGTTTAATTACCTTAAAGATTTCCTGAATAATTTGCGGGGCTAATCCCAGACTAGGTTCATCTAAAAGTAAAAGTTTAGGACGACTCATAACTGCACGGGCGATCGCTAACATTTGTTGTTCACCGCCGCTTAAGGTTCCTGCCAATTGATGCTGACGTTCTTGGAGTCGGGGGAAGATGAGAAATTGCTTTTCTAGATCTGCCCTAACGCCCCACTTATCTGAACGAGTATATGCACCTAATTCTAAATTTGCTAAAACAGTCTGTCGAGCTAAAACTCTGCGTCCTTCGGGGCTGTGGGCAATACCAAGTTTGACTAGACGATCGCTTGATAGATCGGCAATATTCTGACCATCATAGAAAATTTGTCCAGTTACAGGATTTAATAGTTTGGAAATTGCCTTAAGGGTTGTACTTTTGCCTGCGCCGTTGGCACCAATGAGCGTGACGATTTCCCCTACTTGCACCTCTAGATCAAGATTTTGCAGGGCTTGAATTGCTCCATAATTTACCGATAGATTGCGAATTTCTAGTAGAGGTTTCATTTTTTATCTTTCATCCGCAAGAAGACCCTCGGTTTACCAATGGGATAAATTGCGGTTACTACTTAACTGAATTTAACAGTATAATCCAATCGCCAAGGTTAAACTCCTTTGTCATCGTGAAACAGTTAAGACACACTTTTAGGCATAAATCGTTGGGCAAAGAGCGGCGAAAACTCTTAAAACAGTTAAGGAATCAACGCATTCCTTTTCCCAGACAACAAATAATCTGTATCACTTACTCCCTTCCCAGTTAAAAACTAGACCATCAAAAAACAGGCTTTGACTATATCTTAGGCTTGGCTAATGTCCAATTGGACGGTGGGAAGAGAGTAATAAGGTAGGGTAAGGCATACCCAAACTCTAGGTAAATATCCTAGTAAGCTCACGGAGACAAAGCTCTCTGGGGTTGTCTAAGTTAGACTTGCTAATTGGTTCAATCGAACGGTTAAAAAGTTTAAGTACTGC
>CASBQR010000001.1 GCA_949127865.1 Synechococcales cyanobacterium PMM_0082 | reverse complement strand
TTCTAACTTTAAATATGATAGAAATATCTCATCCTTGCCTGATGCGGGATCAAATGTCCTTGGCGATTGTTCGAGTTTTTCCATCCTGTTTGGTGTGGCAACACTAGCTGCGATAGGGTCTTTATGACCTCAGGGCGATCTGCCTACCACTTTTTAAGATACAAGGGCGAGGTTCCCCGTTTTACTTTTTCGTATTTCGAGTAAATAAAGGTATTAACTTTTCTTTGGATTACCTACTTATTTAATTACCAACTTATTAAAAAAGTAAGATAACAAATTCGCTCTTTAGTTTGAATTAAAGCTGCTGTAAAATACGTTGATTAAAGTATTTAAACCGCATCTGCGTGATAACTATAAGTTAGATAGCTCAGGAGTAATTTTTGACAACAAAAAATGGACGAAAAGAGCTTTATAGCATTTTCTTGATATGGCTAAAAATCCGTGTCCGCTCACCGATATCAAATTGGCTTTCAAAAGCAGCCTTCATTTTGGGTGCAATGGTTGTCTCGACCCCACTCATTGAGCAACTTGTATTTACAGCCATTCTCAAGAAAATATTTGGCATAGATATAGGAATTAGCGTGCCAGATGTAAAAGCATATATTGCCGGCAGCTTTCTTATAACCGCAGCCATGGCTCACAACCTCCTCTTTGTGAAGCTCAATCAGCAGCATGCTGAGAATCAGCGAAACATAAAAACATCAATATACAAGGAAATTTGGGTTCTCATTGATGACATGATTGATAGCACAGTGCGTCTAACCAATCTGTACTGTACCGAATACAAGGAAGCAGATGACTCATATGCAACAACCTGCGAAGATGCAATCATAAAAGCTTTAGAGCATGCAAGAAAGAATAGACCATTTTACTTTTCCGAGGACTTTTATAAAATGGTTACTAATCTTTCTACCACATGCTTGAGTCAAGCGGCATCATTTCGAGAATGTATTACCATGAAGAAAAAAGATAATCATGACTATAGCTTTTATTTGGCTCAGGAAAGCATCAATAGCGAATATAGAGAACTGATATTAAATTACGACAAAATATGCGATGAAATCAGGTCATACATTTCAGCCATCTAACAAGTCAATGCAGCCGACCAGGTAAGGGGGCGGCTGATTTCCAACGTTATGTCCAATACACCACACGGAGCGGCAAATGATCTCATTCAATGATGCTATGGCAACAGTCGAAGATGGTGATAAGCCTTCGATTTTGTTGGGTAACGGATTTTCACGAGCTTGGCGGAATGATATATTCAATTATGCGAATCTGCTAGATGTCGCTGACTTCAAAGATCGTGAAACTGAAATTCGCAAGCTTTTTAGTCTTTTGGAAACGTATGATTTTGAAGCAGTGATGAGGTCACTTGTCGCCGCTAAGACTGTGCTAGATGCTTATGGCGGGAATAGAGATTTAGTCGAACAAATTGAAAGAGACCAACAATTTTTGAAAGATGCGCTTATCATAGCCATATCGAAGACCCATCCAGATCGACCTACGGCTGTATCCACAGCTCAATTCACAGCCGCGCGCACTTTTCTTTCTCGCTACGATCAAATTTTCACCGTCAATTACGATCTCTTGTTCTATTGGGCAAGAAACATGTATGACCTGCCGCCTAGAAATTATTCGACGGATGACGGTTTTCGTAAAGGCTGTAAATGGAAGGGGCATGGCACAGGACAAGAAGCTCACTTTCTGCACGGTGGCCTTCATATCTTCGACAGCGGAACGAATATCGAAAAGCATTCTTCGGATGAAATCGGTACGGGCATTGTCGATTTGGTGAGAGATAATTTGAAGAGAGAAAAATTCCCCCTATTCGTTTCCGAGCCCACGTCAGCCAAGAAAAAGCATCGAATTGAACACAATCCGTATCTGGACTTTTGCTTTCGCTCACTACGCCAAGTGACTGGGACATTCTTCATCCAAGGGCATTCAATGGACGAGAACGATAAGCATATTTTTGACCAGCTAAAGCAAAGTCACGTCAATAAATTCTTTGTGAGTATCTTCGGTAAGGAGGACAGCGATGGAAACGCAAGGGTCAAGGCGAACGCTTTAGCCTATCTCAAATCCACAACTTCAGATGTTGAATTTTATGATGCTGAGTCAGCGCCAATTTGGGAATAACAAATCATTGCAACGGAGATTAACCAAGCAAAAATAGTTGGCTTTATTATTGCGTTTTGAAAGATTTTTGGCGATCGCCTTCTAAAAAATAAATCATTAGGAAATACTTCTTTGGCAAAATAGCGATCGCCCCTTAACAAACTTGAGATGATGAATGTTGAAGCGATCGCCTTAGTTGCACAAATTCGTAATGCCTATTTAGCAAGCAAAAATGAACAGGATTGGCTTACTTATCGCAATCAACTGGTTAGTACCTATGGCAAAAAACGTAAGTTTATGGAATTGTTAAAGCAGAAAGGGTATTAAATTAGGGATTGCGATCGTCACTAAAAAGTTTAAGCTTATACAGGAAAAACCTGATTTCTAAGAGGGGCATGATGATTGAGAGCAAATACGGACATTACAGTGATGACTACAGAGAATTTATAATCACCGATCCCCGCACCCCTCGCCCTTGGTTTAACTATATGTGGAATGGGCATTACACAGGTTTGATTTCCCACACTGGCGGCGGATTTAGCTTTTTAGATTCTCCCCGCGATAACCGCATTACCCGCATGAGATACAACTCATTGCCTTGGGATCGCCCAGGTCGCTATGTCATAGTTAAAGATACCGCCACAGATAAATATTGGTCATTGAGCTGGGCACCGACCATTGATTTGGTATACGACAAATATGAGTGCCATCATGGACAGGGCTATACCAAAATTATTACGGAAATTTATGGGATTAGAGGTGAGATTACTTACTTTGTCCCCAATGATATTAATACCGAATTTTGGCAAGTAAAACTTAGTGATCTAACTGGTGAAAATCGTAATCTGGAAATTTATAGTTTCACAGAATTATTAATGGGAAATGCCCTCAACGATCTGATTAATCAACCGAATGATAAGCATTTTACCGATATTCACTTTGATCAAGAAACTCAAGCATTAATTGCTACTCGCCGTTATTGGGTATTGAATAAAAAGGTATCTGTGGCTCAACCCAATATTGATTGGAAATATCAGCTTTATTTTGCCAGTTCTCTGCCAGTTTCTGGGTTTGATAGTAGTTTAGATACTTTTATTGGGCGGTGGCGATCGGAAGCAAATCCGCAGGCTATTGAAACTGGGATCATGCAGAATACAGAAATTACCGCAGGTGATCCGATTGTGGCATTGCAATCAAAACTCGAATTAAAAGCATCAGCATCTATAGATTTTGTGATTACCTTGGCGATCGCTCCTAAAAATTCAGAATCTCCCTTAAAGCTACATCCCTTAACTAATATTGAATTTGTTAATAGTAAATTCCAAGAATTAAAAACTAAATGGGATCGCTATCTATCAACTGTGCAAGTTAATACCCCCGATCAAAATTTCAATGTCATGCTCAATGTCTGGAATCAGTATCAAGCGGCTGTAACTTTTGATATGGCACGCAATTCTGGTTACTATCACGGTGGATTACTCTTTGGCACAGGTTTAAGGGATCAGTTTCAGGATATTTTGGGCGTGGTTATGGTCGATCCTGAGCGAGTTCGGAGCCGCTTATTAAATGCTTTGAAATTTCAGTTTGCCGATGGCTCTACTCTGCATAACTTCTTTAAACTAACGGGTACAGGCGAGAAAACAAATCATTCTGATACGCCCTTATGGATTCCCTTTGGTTTGGTGGAATATCTCAATGAAACTGCGGATTTTTCAATTTTAGATGAAGTGGTTAACTATCATGACCAAGGACAAGGAACGGTTTATGAACATTTAATTAAAGCCCTTGATTATGCCATTGCCAATATGAGCGATCGCGGCATGCCCAAAATTAGAAATGGCGACTGGAATGATACCCTCGATCACATTGGTACCCAAGGGAAAGGCGAAACTGTATGGGGAACATTTTTCCTCGGCTATGTCCTGAAAGAGACTTTTGAACTATTAGAACTTAGGAATGATCAAACTAACTTAAATCGCTTTCAAACTGTCTATAAAAATCTTGGTGAAACTGTTAATGAATTTTGTTGGGATGGTGAATGGTATTTACGAGCTTTTAGGGATAATGGTGAACCCATCGGGATTAAGGCGCATAAGCAAGGGCAGATTTTTCTAAATGCTCAGTCTTGGGCAGTGATTTCAGGTCTGGCTCCTAAGGATCGAGGCGATCAAGCTTTAGCTTCTTGTCAGAAATATCTAGCTAAACCGAACGGAATGCAGATTGTCTTTCCTTCCTATATCGAGGTAGAGGATAATGTGGGGCTAATTAGTCGGTGCGTACCTGGCAAAAAAGAAAACGGCGCAATTTTTAATCATGCTTCTTCTTGGTTTGTATTAGCTGCGCTTTTGAATGGAGAAAAAAATAATGGAGATGTAGACTTTGGTTATGAAATTTATCGACGGATGATGCCGATTAATTCTTCCCAAAATAGCGATCGCTACGAAGTCGAACCCTACGTCTATGCTGAATATGTGACTAGCCCCGATCATCCCACAGACGGACAAGCTAGCCATTCTTGGCTCACAGGTACAGCCGTTTGGATGCTTCGCATTGGCTTAGATTATATTATCGGTTTCCAACCAAAACTGACAGGAATGTTGATTGATCCACATATTCCCTCTGAGTGGAAAGAATTTACCGCCACTAGAAAATATAGAGATAAAATAATTCACTTAAGCGTCAAAAATCCTAATGGCAAAAATTTTGGAGTTCGTTCTATGTGTGTAAATGGCATTGAAGTGGAAGGGAATTTTTTAAATATTTCGCAATTTACCGAGACCACACTCAACATTCAATTGGTAATCTAAAAACAGTAAGCTAAGAATAAAATTAGGCAAAGTAACATGAGAATCGGTGTTCCTCAAGAAATTAAAGATCAAGAATTTAGAGTTGGACTAACTCCTGCTGCCGTAGCTAGTTTAGTTGCCCGTTCTCACCAAGTTAAAATTCAAGTTGGGGCTGGGGTTGGCTCTGGTTTTACTGATGCTGATTATGTAAAAGCAGGGGCAGAATTAGTAAGTGATGCTGCGGAAATCTATGCTCAGGAGATGGTAGTTAAAGTTAAAGAGCCTTTAGCTAGTGAATATGGCTTGATCCATCCTAATTTAATTTTATTTACCTATTTGCACTTAGCCGCCGATCGCACTTTAACTGAAGCTTTACTCAAATCCCAAGCCTGTTGTATTGCCTACGAAACTGTACAAACTCCTAGCGGGCAGTTACCTTTACTCACGCCCATGAGTATTATTGCGGGGAGATTGGCTGTACAGTTTGGGGCGCATTTTTTAACTCGACAACAAGGGGGTAGGGGTGTTTTATTAGGTGGCATTCCAGGCGTGCGATCGGGACGAGTCGTGATTATCGGTGGTGGAATTGTCGGCACAGAGGCAGCCAGAATTGCTATGGGTATGGGGGCAAGAGTACAGATTTTAGATGTAAATATTGATCGCCTCGGTGAATTAGAACAGATTTTTGGCTCAAGGGTGGAATTATTAATGAGTAATCCCAGTAACATTACGGAGACTGTAAGAGATGCAGATTTAGTAATCGGCGCAGTATTAATTGCTGGAAGAAAAGCCCCAACATTAGTTTCAAAATCCCTAGTCTCAGAAATGCGATCGCACTCCGTCATTGTCGATGTGGCAGTAGATCAAGGTGGTTGTATTGAAACGATGCATACGACCTCCCATACCAATCCAGTGTATGAAGCGGAGGGAGTTCTGCACTATGGCGTTCCGAATATTCCAGGGGCGGTACCTTGGACTTCTACCCAAGCTTTGGTTAATGTCACTTTTCCCTATGTTATGGCGATCGCCAATTATGGACTAGCAGCCTTAGACCGTGACCCCGCTTTAGCCCAAGGTCTGAATGTGCATAAAGGTAAAATTATCCATCCTGCGATCGCCGACACCTTTCCAGATTTATAAAAAACAAAGTCTAGTGTAGTTTAAAGAAATATAATTTGCTAAATTAAAATTGTTGACCTTTAACAACTAAGTATGCAAATGAATATGTTGGATCAAAAGAATGGGTACGACCTTGACTTAATATAGAAATAATAGAGTAAAAAAAAATAAAATAGCCAATAGGGAAAAAGATGTCAGCGAAATTAATAGGGGTAGAAGGAAGAACAGTAAAAATAGGTAACTACATAGGGTAAAAAGCAGGATTAGGGAGCAAAAGATACAGAACAAAGAGATAATAGGTATAGAGCCTATTTGATTGGCAGCAACTTTCAGCTAGATAGTCGCCAAAATAGACGTTTAGCTATGATTGAGAACAAACAACGAATGATTTCAGGCGATCGCAAATTCGTAAGATATTCGTAATTTAGCTCAACCCAAGTATTTGCTTAACATCATTTAAAGCGATCGCATTTTATGTTTATCCATAAGTGCGATCGCCTTTTGCCCTTATCCATTTATCGATTAAATTGTATTCACTTTCTTATTTACTAAATTCATAATTAAAGAAGTAACTAAGCTGATTAATAGATAGGTGATTGCCAGTAAAGATACCACTTCCACCGATCGCCCCGTTTGATTAAAAGTAGTTGAAGCAATGGCATAGATATCTTCGTAAGCGATCGCCACACCCAAACTAGAATTCTTAGCAATATTGACATACTGACTAGTTAGAGGCGGAATGATAATGCGTAAAGCTTGGGGTAAAATTATTAATCCTAGAACCTGACTACTATTAAAACCCATAGCTTTGGCGGCTTGCCACTGTCCTAAGGGAATTGCCAAAATACTCCCTCGCACTACTTCTGCCATAAAAGCAGCTTGATATACGGTTAACCCAATCACTAAAGCACAGAACTCTGGGGAAAAATCAAAACTCAAAACCCTCAAGCTCTGATTACTTAAATTCAAAACTCCCCATAAAACATTTAAAGAATCAGATTGGGGCGGTAAGCTTAAAAAGACCGCAGAATACCAAAAGAAGATTTGTAAGAGTAAAGGCGTATTCCGAATTATCTCTACATAGATCATGCCGAGATTTCGCACCAACCAATTTTCCGATAATCTAGCTATACCTATGGTAAATCCTAAAACTGTGGAAGCAAAAATAGCGATCGCCATGACCTTAAGCGTATTGATTAACCCTACTAACAAGGCTCGAGCATAGGTATCTGTGGGCTTAAAAGGAATAGAAGTTTCTCTTAAATTAAAGGAGGCTTGAGAATTGAGAAAATCAAACCCCAGTCTAATCCCCGATTGAGCAAGATTACGGCTGATATTTATCCAAATCACTATGCCCAAGCCTATGACAAGGCTCAGAACTAATATTTGAATTAATGCTGGAATCATTCTTTGCCAATTAAATGCCTTAATCATGGCTCCACAAACTTTAAGTTGTAACCTTAGCTGTAGTTTTTTTAGCCTTGGTAGTTTTAGTTTTATTGGCAGTAGTAGATTTAGCAGTGGATTTTGCTTTAGCCTTAGTTTTGGCTGGGGATTTAGCTGGTTCTTTTACCGCCAACAGAGCGATCGCCTCAGCTAAAGTTATCTCTTCTACCGCATGATCCTTCGGCAAGGTGGCATTAACTTTACCGTGCTTGACGTAATTACCATATTTCCCAGATAGGATTTCCACTGGTTCCTCATCGGCAGGATGTAATCCCAAATTCCGAAGCACTTTTGCCCCTCTTGTCACTTTGGGTTCAGCTAGTAGTTCTACAGCCCTTGTCAAAGTTACGGTATAAGGATTGTCGTCACCCTTGAGCGATCGGAAATCATCTTTACCTTCAGCTCCACCTTTTTTATGGACAACATAGGGTCCAAACCGACCTAAGTTTGCTTCAATTTTTTTGCCAGTAATCGGATGAATTCCCAAGTCTCTGGGCATTCGTAGTAATTCCACAGCCATGTCTAAGGTAACTTGCTCTAGGGTTACACCTTTAGCAATTGAAGCACGTTTGGGCTTAGGAATAGCTTCGGTAACTTCGCCAATTTGCACATAGGCACCGTACTGTCCTGTCAGCAAAAATATAGGTTCTCCTGATTCAGGATGGATTCCCAGTTGATCTGGTCCTTGGAGCTTTTGTTTGAGGATAAATTCAATTTTTTCTGGGAGTAAATCCGCAGGTGTTAAATCTTGAGGAATTGAGGCGGATAGCTGCTTATCACCTTCGTTAACTTGAATATATGCGCCAAATTTACCGATTTTAACTTTAATATTTTCTAATCCAACTAGGGCGATCGTGCGGGCAGTATCAGGATCGATCGCTTGCTCACGATCTTTGACAAGGGTTTCTAGTCCAGATTTACCAGAATAAAATTTACGTAAGTAGGGCAACCATTCCACACTACCTGTAGAAATATCATCCAAAGTCTGTTCCATTTTAGAGGTAAAACTGGGATCAACTAAATTGGGGAAATGCTCTTCCAACAAAGAGGTGACAGCAAAGGCGGTAAAGGTTGGGATCAGGGTATTGTGGGTTAATTGGGCATAGCCGCGATCGCAAATAGTGCCAATAATACTAGCGTAGGTACTAGGACGACCAATGCCTTCACTTTCAAGGGTTTTAACTAAAGATGCCTCACTAAAGCGGGCAGGCGGTTGGGTTTCATGCCCCACAGGTTGTAACTGCCGACAAACTGGATGATCCCCAACTACCAGCTTCGGTAACACAATTTCCTGTCCATCGATCGCCGCTTCAGGATCATCAGAACCTTCCACATAGGCACGAAAGAACCCAGCAAAATCAATGCGTTTACCACTAGAGCGAAATAAAGCATCTTCAACTTGAATTTGCACAGTAATCATCGTCTGGCGAGCATCTGCCATTTGTGAAGCCACAGTCCGTTTCCAAATGAGATCGTAAAGCGAAAATTCTCGACTAGTTAAGCCTGTTTGTTGCGGTGTCCGAAAACTTTCACCAGCAGGTCGAATTGCCTCATGTGCCTCTTGAGCACCTTTTGCCTTAGTTGTATATTGGCGGGGCTGAGGGCTAAGATAATTCTCGCCATACATTTGCGTAACACAATTTCTAGCGGCAGCGATCGCCTGTTGTGATAAATGCACCGAATCTGTCCGCATATAGGTAATAAAACCTTGCTCGTACAAAGCTTGGGCAGTCCGCATGGTGTCCCGTGCCGAGAGGCGTAATTTACGATTTGCCTCTTGTTGTAAAGTCGATGTCGTAAAAGGTGGAGAAGGTTTACGAGTTGCGGGTTTTTCTTCTTGATTAGCTACCGTCCAAACTTTGTCATTTAATCTTTCCAGTAAAGCGATCGCACTGGGCTGATCCAATAATATTACTTTTTTACCTTTGGCAATGTTACCTGTAGACTCATCAAAATCCTTGCCCGTTGCTAATTGCTTACCGCCTAAACTGACTAACTGCGTCGGAAATTCTTGATTAGGCGCAAACAAAGTTGCCTTTAAATCCCAATAGCTCCCTGACTTAAAAGCCCGCCGTTCCTGTTCACGATTAACTAATAATCTCACTGCCACCGATTGCACCCGACCTGCGGAAAGCCCCCAAGCAATTTTTTTCCATAGCAATGGCGATAGGGTATAGCCCACCAAACGGTCTAAAATTCTGCGAGTTTCTTGGGCATGGACTAATTTTTCATCTACATCTCGGCAGTTTTGCAAAGCCGCTTTGATTGCCTCAGAGGTGATTTCATGGAAAACCATGCGCTTAATTGGCACCTTAGGGCGCAAAATTTCCAATAAATGCCAAGATATACTTTCACCTTCGCGATCTTCGTCAGTTGCCAGAATTAACTCTGTTGCATCCTTAAGAGCAGCCTTCAGTTCCGAGACAATTTTTTTCTTGTCCTTGGGAATAATGTATAGTGGCGCAAAATCAGCTTCTACATTGACCCCTAGCTTTGACCAAGGTTCAGCTTTAACATTGGCAGGAATATCACTAGCTGACTGCGGCAAGTCACGCACATGCCCCATAGATGCTTCGACTCTATACCCAGAAGGTAAAAAATTACGAATGGTACGGGCTTTTGTAGGCGACTCGACAATAACAAGGGTTGACATAGGGTGATGATAGCGGTGATTAGCAGTCTCAATTTTTAGAATAAATCAAAAGTAAATTAAATGGTAATTTAGTGATTTGCGACTGGGTTAGATACAACCTTACCCCAAATATAATCTTTCTTTATCTGTATTTTAGTTCTGGGCAGGATATGTCAGGGATTTGAAAATTTTCTGTCCAGCAAATTTACTGCTCTTGAGGGAAATTCTAATGATCACTTAGGGCAACAGCAATGCTCATTTCAGCTTTTAACCTGCCTTATCTCAGCTCAAAAATTTAAGGGAAGTATAGCTTTATTAATGTTAACGCATGGAAAGGCTGCATAGATAGGATTACTGCAAAAATGTAGTTATATTAACAGTTTTCGTATTTTTACTACATAATTAGATATGAGGGCGAATTCTTACTTGCAAAATCATGAATTGACGTTGTAAAGTGCCATTCCAAAAAAGTTAGTCAATTTATTTGTAAGTACCAATCAGTTATCTATGTTATACGACCTTGATCGTAACTTTGCGATCGCCCAGTCAACCTATGTCAAAAAATTACGTCCATTGTTACCGCCAGAGGCATTTACCCCAAATCCAGATCGACTTACTTTAATCATAGTTAATCTGGCAATTTTAGCTTTGGGCTGGGCGATCGCCGATAATTTAGATCGTTGGAATTGGTACTATCTTTGGCTCTATCTACCTTTGGCTGCGATTATGGGCAATTGCATCATTGTTTTACTATTTAGTACCCATGATGTCATGCATAGTAATAATGTCAAAAGTCCCTTTCTTAAACAGGTTTATGGTCTTCTGGGCTTAACCATGCTTTGGGTACCACCCACCTTTTGGAAAGCGGTTCACAATCGCGAACACCACAGTAAAACTAACTCTATATCCGATCCAGACCGTAACTATTTAGAAAATCAACCAGACAGCTGGGGAAAATGGATTCAACATCTGTTTGTGCCCTCAACAGAAGTCCACCCAATATGGTTAATTATCGGTACAGCCAATGCTTGGGGCGTGCATAATTTTAGAAATTTAACTTCTGTACTTTTCTTTAATAATGCTAAAGCCCAATATCCAGCAGCAGCATTTAAGGTTAGTAGCAAAGAACGGAGAGCGATCGCCGTGGAATTAATAATAATGATCGTTATCCATGCCAGTATTTTATTTTACCTAGATTTTCATCCTCTAAAACTATTGCTAGGTTACTTTCTGCCAATTTGGATAGGTTTTAGTGGCGTGATGTTTTATATATATACCAATCACCTACTCTGCCCCATGACCGAAGTTAACGATCCCTTGGTTAATAGTCTTTCGGTGCGGGTTCCCAAATTTTTTGATTTTATCCACCTCAACTTTTCCTATCATACCGAGCATCATATTTTCCCGAATCTTAATTCTAATTACTATCCAATGGTGCAAGCATTATTGAAAGAACACTATGGCGATCGCTATAATTTACTAGATATAAGTGAAGCATGGCAATTTCTCCTGAATACCCCACGACATTACCGAAATGCTCAAACCCTTACAGACTGGAATGGAGAAACGGCGATCGCCTGTCCTTGTCAGAATAACGAATCTCCAAATTAATTAATAGAACAAATCTGGTAATCCTAAGCTAACTAAAACCTAAAATTTGGTTATATATCCTTAGATTTAATTTCAATTCCGCCACAAAAGAGGTTTGCAGGGCGAAACCCCGTAATGCTTTTTATTTTTCTATCTGTAGCACGTTTGCTCATAATTTCCTGTAAGGATACACACCAATACAACTAATTCTTGATTGGGAAAGAAGTAGTGAATTGACTTTGTCTAGATAAAGTATGAGTATTAATAAAATATAAATTTTTTCAATAATTTTGAATTTGTTGAAAGGCTTCAGGACATAAAACCAGAGCTTGTCAACCTATACGAATCTACTATAAATAATAATGAATTTGACCGAATTTTTATTGCAAAAAACTTGGTGGATACCTTGCTATGGTTTAGTAGGAGCTCTGTTAACTTTACCTTGGGCAACTGGGGTGGTGAAGCGTACAGGTCCACGTCCTGCGGCATATATTAATCTCTTAATGACTGTGGTGGCATTTATCCATGGCACGATCATATTTCGGTCAATTTGGCATTTACCTCCGCAAATATTGACCTTTGAATGGTTAAGGGTTTTAGATTTTGATCTTACTTTTAGCTTTAATATTTCCGTAATCAACATGGGGGCGATGGAGTTAATTACAGGCTTAAGCTTATTAGCTCAGTTTTTCGCCCTAGGTTATATGGAAAAGGATTGGGCATTAGCTCGATTTTTTGCGTTGATGGGTTTCTTTGAAGGGGCAATGAGTGGTCTGGCAATCAGTGATTCTTTATTACTCAGCTATGCCTTATTAGAAATATTAACGCTATCAACTTATCTGCTCGTAGGCTTTTGGTATGCTCAACCTCTAGTGGTTACTGCTGCTCGTGATGCTTTTTTAACAAAACGGGTGGGTGATGTAATTTTACTGATGGGGATTATTGCCTTGGCTTCGATCGCTGGGGATTTAAATTTTCCTAGTTTATATAGATGGGCAGAAACCGTGAAGTTAGATCCACTGATTGCCACGTTATTAGGACTAGCTTTAGTGGCAGGTCCTACGGGTAAATGTGCCCAGTTTCCTTTACACCTGTGGTTAGATGAGGCGATGGAAGGTCCGAACCCTGCCTCAATTTTACGAAATTCTGTCGTGGTTGGGTGTGGGGCATACGTTTTAATTAAACTACAACCAATTATTGCCCTTTCACCTTTTGCCTTAACCGCTTTAATTGTAATTGGTTCAGTCACTGCCATTGGGGCATCTTTAGTGGCGATCGCTCAAATTGATATAAAAAGAGCTTTTTCCCATACTACCAGTGCCTATTTAGGTTTAGTGTTTGTGGCGGTGGGGATGAATCACCTAGATTTTGCTCTGATTTTGTTATTTACCCATGCGATCGCCAAGGCGTTAATGTTTATGAGTGTGGGTTCAGTTATTTATACAACTCAAAATCAAGATTTAACAGAATTAGGGGGATTGTGGTCAAAAATGCCCGCTACAACCACTTCTTTTTTAATTGGGGCTTTGAGTTTAATTGCGCTGCCGCCCTTGGGTGGATTCTGGTCTTTGCTCCAAGGCTTGGCGGATTTTTGGCATGATTCTGGGATTGTCTTATTGATTTTAGCGGTGAATAGCATTACCACCATAGGTTTAACTAGGGTATATCGCTTAGTATTTCTGGGAGAAAGCCAACCAAAAACTCGCCGCGCCCCCGAAGTACCTTGGACAATGGCAGTGCCGATGGTGTCACTAATTTTTGTATGTTTATTGATCCCTTTGATTATGCAAAAGCTGGAACTATTACCTACTTGGACAGCAATTAATAAGTCTGCGGCTGTAGCTTTAATTAGTTCTAGTATTTTGGGTGTGGCGATCGGATATGCAATCCCTTTGCAAAAGGCATGGTCAAGATCATTACAATTGCCATTGCGGATGAGTCAAGATTTACTGGCATACGATTTTTATATAGATCGGCTTTACCGCATAACTATAGTTTTTGCTGTGAGTACGCTATCAAAAATTAGTGCTTGGGGCGATCGCTATATCGTCGATGGCTTAGTGAATTTTGTGGGGCTAACCTCAATCTTTAGTGGTGAAGGGCTAAAGTACAGTACCTCTGGGCAGTCTCAGGGTTATATCTTAACTATCCTCGTAAGTTTGGGACTTTTTACTCTATTGATTTCATGGTGATTATTTTAGGACTTATTTAGAAATTAATATATGCTCAGTGCGCTAGTTTTTATACCCCTTTTGGGAGTTCTGATCATCGGAGTTGGAGGTTTTTTAAAAACTGATCAAATTAAGAAACTATCCCTGTGCCTAATGGCGATCGCCCTTGGTTGGACAATATTTTTAGGATTTAATTTCGATCTTACTAATCCCCACTTTCAATTTCAGGAATATTTACCTTGGATTGATACCCTAGGACTAAGCTACCAAGTGGGAATTGATGGCTTATCTTTACCTTTAGTAGCTTTAAATAGTTTATTGACTTTGATCGCTATATATAGCAGCGAAAACTCAATTAAGCGACCAAGACTTTATTACAGCTTAATTCTTTTGCTTAATGTTGCCGTCGTCGGGGCATTTATTGCTCAAAACCTTCTATTATTCTTCCTATTTTATGAATTAGAACTTGTTCCTTTGTACCTACTAATTGCCATTTGGGGTGGGGCAAAGAGCGGCTATGCAGCTACTAAGTTTTTAATCTATACTGCGGTTTCTGGAATTTTAATCCTCGGTACGTTTTTAGGCACCACATGGCTGGGCGGCTCCCATAATTTTGACTACAGCAATGCCTTAACTTCTGCTATTCCTCTGGGAACACAACTAATTTTGCTGGGTGGGCTTTTAATTGGCTTTGGCATTAAAATTCCCCTTGTGCCGTTGCATACATGGCTGCCTGATGCTCACGTTGAAGCTTCTACACCCGTTTCGGTATTACTTGCAGGAGTTTTACTGAAGCTTGGTACATACGGGTTACTGCGGTTTGGATTAGGATTGTTTCCTGATGCTTGGGCGGTTTTGTCACCTTGGTTAGCAACTTGGGCAGCATTTACGGTGTTATATGCTTCGTTCACAGCGATCGCTCAGACTGATATGAAAAAAATAGTTGCCTACAGTTCTGTCGCTCACATGGGTTATGTCCTGTTAGGGGCGGCGGCAATGAATGATTTAAGTATTTTGGCATCTATATTTCAAATGGTCAGTCATGGCTTAATTTCGGCGATGTTATTTCTGTTAGTCGGTGTAGTTTATGCCAAGACAGGTAGTCGAGATCTAAATGTATTGAGGGGACTCCTAAATCCTGAGCGGGGATTGCCTTTGATTGGCACCTTGATGATTACGGGGGTAATGGCAAGTGCAGGGATTCCAGGGATGGTAGGTTTTATTTCGGAATTTCTAGTATTTCGCGGTAGTTTTCCCGTATTCCCTATTCAAACCCTAATATGTATGGTGGGTACGGGTTTAACTGGTGTTTATCTGTTGATATTACTCAATAAGGCATTTTTTGGCAGATTAGATGAAGCTAGTTCTAATTTACCTGCTGTGTTATGGAGCGATCGCCTTCCTGCAATTGTCTTAGCAATCTTGATCGTTATTTTAGGCATTCAACCCAGTTTGATGGTGCGTTGGAGTGAATCAACCGCTACTTTACTGGCACCATCTAATTTCCAGCTTGAGCAAGTTTCATCAATTATCATTAGATAACGGAAAGCCTAATCTCAAATCCAAGATAGAATCATTATATTAAGCTCAGAGTTTTCAAGCCATGATCCAAACTGAAGCAAAGGCTGATAATCAATATTTTATAAAACAGTTCGTAACTTGGGAGCAGTTCAAAACCCTAGAATCTGCTTTTACCGAAATTGACGGCGTACGGTTAATTTATTGCGAAGGAGTATTAGAAATCGTGGGTATTGGCAGACTACATGAAATGATTTGCACCCTGATTGGGTCGTTATTAATGTCATATTTCACATTCAAGCGCATTCGGTTTGTGTCTACAGGAGCCTATACCCAGTCGGTTAAAGGACGTACAGAATTTCAAGCGGATTTATCCTATTGTTTTGATACAGAAAAAGAGATTTCCGACCTATGTATTGAGGTGGTGGTGACTAGTGGCAATGTGACCAAGCTCAGAAAGTATCAGTTGTTAGCCGTTCCTGAAGTTTGGTTTTGGGAAGAGGGAAAGATTAGGATTTATTGCTTGCAGGATGGGGATTATTTAGAGATGCAAGGTAGTTTGGGTTTGCCCGATCTGGATATTGAGTATTTGGAGCAATGTCTATTAATGGATTCTCAGTTAGATGCAATGTTGGCTTTTGCAGATAGGTACAAGATTGGTTAATGCCAACTTTAAAATTTCCTAACTTATTCTCAGAGGATTTGCCCAAAATTATTCAAAGGTCGAGATTGGTTTATTGTGATGGAAAGTGGAGAGAGGTGATGTCAAATCAAAAAACCCGCACTGCGTCAGGTGTCTATAATTTTGTCACTCAAGAAGGCGTTGTCCTTATTCGTAGAGCTAATGCTAAGGTAGGAAGTAGCTTAATCGGTCATGTCGATCTGGCGATGGGGCGCGATGTAGACTATGCGGGACGACTCTATTTTTCAGGACGGACAAATCGGAGAATTTTGCGGAAATGGACTAATGAGTCTGGTCACTATCGTCCTCCTGCTATTGCTAGAGAAAATGCTGGTATACCTGAGTCTCTGTTTCAGTCGGGACGTTTTAAAAGTTTGGTAAATTTAGGAATTTAGATGGATTAGGAACACGAACATGACGAGCCAATTAAATCTTAAAAATAATTCCTCAGTCTTAATGAATCTGTCGGAAGAGGAACAGTTTCATCAGGTTTGTGCGTTGCTAGAGAAAGATGTTATTGAAGCTCTGAAGTTGGCTAATTCTACGCTGAGAAGTAAAAAATATTTTCAAGATTTATTGGAAAGAGGATTAGAAGTTGCGGATGCTAGTGAAATTGAAGTTTGGCTGAAGTATCTAGTTCCGCGTTTGGGAATGCGCTATGTGATTAATGTTCTTGAAGGAAAGCTGATTGAGCAACCGCAGAGGGTTAACAAAGCTTTGTATTGGTTGCCAAAGTTTTTAAATAGGACAAATGAGACAGAGATGAATTTGTTTAAAAATTTGGAGAATAAAATTCTGGAGTTAACAGTAAATCATGTCACTGTATAATTTTTGACTAGTACTATGATTCTGTTTAACTTTAGAAATAAATTTAATGGCATAAATTATGACAGCCTACGCTTTAAATTTACCCGATCGCTTAAAGCATGAAGTCGAACAATTAGCAGAGAGTCAAGGGATTTCGCTCGATCAATTTGTGCTATGGGCTGTCACAGAGAAAGTCAGTACTCTCAAAGCTTCGCTTTCTTCTATTACCTATCGACAAGGGGCAAGTGGACAGATTTTTCCTGTAATTAAAGGAACAGGAGTACGAGTGCAAACATTGGCGATCGCAGCTCACAAATGGAGTATGAGTGCCGCTCAAATTGCTGATGAATACGATCTATCTGAAGTTCAGGTAAATGAAGCGTTGAAATTCTATGAGTTAAATAAAGAACAGATTGATATAGCGATCGCATCTGAACAAGCTTTACAGTCGGTTCATGGTTAAACTGAAGCTCCATTTAGATGCTGACACTTCTCAAAAATCTTTGCATAAGGCTCTCTTAGATCGGCGACATGACGTAACTCGCACGCCCAATGATTGGATGCCTTTGGATGCCAGTGATGAGGTGCAGTTAAAGGGACTTACAGAATTTCAGGCAGATTTATCCTATAATTTTGAGACAGGAAAAGATATTTCTGACCTGTGTATCGAGGTGATGGGGTACAAGAGTAACGTAACCAAGCTCAGAAGGTATCAATTGTTAGCTGTTCCTGAAGTTTGGTTTTGGGAAGAGGGGAAAATTAGTATT
This sequence comes from Synechococcales cyanobacterium PMM_0082, assembly GCA_949127865.1. Taxonomy (GTDB): domain Bacteria; phylum Cyanobacteriota; class Cyanobacteriia; order Pseudanabaenales; family Pseudanabaenaceae; genus PCC-7502. Next base: position 1,283 of record CASBQR010000001.1, on the reverse strand, counting down.
TATTGCTTGCAGGATGGGGATTATGTGGAGATGCAAGGTAGTTTGGGTTTGCCCGATTTGGATATTGAGCATTTGGAGCAATGTCTATTAATGGATTCTCAGTTAGATGCAATGTTAACTTTTTCGGATAGGTACAAGATTAAAGCATAACTAATATAGTCAAATCACCCACTGGCAAACTTATTTAGCGATATTTACATTTATATGCAATTTTAGGAATTAAGTATCATGCTAGAAACTAGAAAAGTTTTTATAGACACCCAATACTTTCACAAGGTTAAATTTCATTTCGATAGCCCAGCCTTAAAGTCTTTTAGAAACTTATGTGAAGCTGGTGAGTTGCATAATATAACAACAAGTGTCGTTTTAGGAGAGGTTGAAAGTCATATACATTCATCAGTTAAAGAAGCATTAATAGCAATGCAGAAATTCAAACGAGAAGCTGCAATCCTATCTTCATTGGATGATGAAAATGTAAAGTCTCTATTCCTAAAAATACCAGAAGAAGATGTATATAGAAAAGCTAGTGCAGTTTTTTCCGAATTTATTGAAGGCTGCAATACTGATTGTATTGAGGCGAGTGACGTTGATCCTGAAGACATTTTAAAACTTTATTTTGATAGAAAACCACCCTTTGGAGACGGAAAGAAAAAATCCGAGTTCCCTGATGCATTATCACTGTTTTCGTTAAAATCATCCTTACGTGTAGATGAGAAAATTTATGTAATTTCTGAAGATTCTGATATAAAGTCATTTTGTGAAAGTGACTCACAATTAGAATCAATTGATTCATTAGAGAAAATGCTGGACTTATATAATCAGTACTTAGACAAAAGAACTTGTGAAGTAAAGCAATATTTTGTAACTAAAGAATTATCAATTAAGGCAAAAATTAAAGATTACATCGAAGGAATTGATGTTTATAACTCCTCAACTTGGGAGGATGCTGAAGTAGATGACTTTGAGGTAACAAATGTAGGGGATATTGAAACGTCTATTATTTATATTAGTGACGAAGAAAGCCAAGTAACATTCGATATTATTGTGGAATATGAAGTAACTGTAAGTGGACCTGACTTTAATAATGGCATGTATGATAGAGAATATGGTTACTCATATACTTTTGGAACAACCTGTCAGACGATCACTAGAACGAATATATACACGGTCGAGATTTGGCTGTATTATGATTTTATCAACGGTCATCTTGAGAATGTTGTTGAAAATGGATTTGATATTGCAGGTATTGCAAACGGCATAGAAGTACATGTAGAAGAAAATGA